>NZ_JAGOID010000203.1 GCF_017995835.1 Amaricoccus sp. | reverse complement strand
GATCTTCCTCGCCTGGCTCATCACCGCCGCGGGCCTGCACAACGTCATCCTCGGACCGGAGCCGCCGGCCTCCGCCGCCGCCTTCCTGCGCGAGGTGCTGACCACGGGGCCGGGATGGGCCCTGATGATTGTCGGCTGCGCGGTCGGGTTCTTCTTCGCCGCGCTGGTCCTGATGATCAGTGTCGTTTCCTTCCCGCTGCTTCTCGACCGCGACGTCGGCATTCCGGTGGCGATGGCCACGTCGATGCGCGTCGCCGCCGCGAATCCGGGGCCGATCGCCGTCTGGGGCCTGATCGTGGCCGCCGGGCTCGCGCTCGGTTCGCTGCCGATGTTCCTCGGGCTGATCGTTGTTCTGCCGATCCTCGGCCATGCCACCTGGCACCTGTACCGAGCGGCGGTCGTACCGGGCTAGAGCGGAGTCCGTCCCGGCAGAGCCGGGTCGTCCGCTCCGGAGTCTCGAATTGCGCGATATCTTGATCACCAGACGTTTCCGTCTGCCTGGATATCGGCCTAGAGGCGCTGGAGCAGTGCATCCATCAGCGCGGGCACGTCATCATGAACCGTCAGGAAGTCGAGGAAGGACGGCTCGGCAAAGCCTTGCGCCACGATGTGGTGGATGAGATCGACCAGCGGCGTCCAGTAGCCCCTGGTATTGAGCAGCAGCACGGGCTTGCTGTGCAGCCCGAGTTGCCGCCAGGTCAGCACCTCGAACAGTTCGTCGAGGCTGCCGGGACCGCCCGGCAGGGTCACGATCGCGTCGGCATTCATGAACATGACCTTCTTGCGCTCGTGCATCGTCTCGGTCACGACGAAGGTGGTCAGCACGCGGCGTCCGACTTCGCGGCGCAGCAGATGTTCGGGAATGACGCCGAAGGCGGCGCCGCCCGCCTCCTGCGCCGCGCGTGCCACCACGCCCATCAGGCCGATGTCGCCCGCGCCATAGACCAGCCGCGTGCCGGTCGCGGCGAGGGCCGCGCCGAACTCGGCGGCGGCGGCGGCATAGGCGGGATCTGCCCCGGGCCGCGAGCCGCAGAAGACGCAGACCGATCTCGCGCCATCGTCCCGCATGGACAGGCCTCCCACTTGCCTTTAGGTTGCGCGAATATGGTCCTGTCGCGATGCTCCCTGCTAACAGTTCGCCACCCGTCGGGCCAGACCCCGCGGGGGTGTCCGGCGTGACCGGGGGCAAGACCCGCTCGCTCCTCTGGATCGGGGTCGGCCTCGCGGCTTTCGCCGCCTTCTTCATCGTGCTTGATCGGGCACGGCAGCGCCCCGTGGCCCCCGATATCGCCGCCGCGCCGGCGCCGGAAGCCACGGCCGAAACGGCGCCCGGGGTGACGCCGCCAACCGCCCCCGAAGCTGTGCCCGGGACCGTCCCCGCGAGCGTCGACGTGATCCGCGTCGCCCCGGACGGCGCGGCGGTGGTCGCCGGGCGCGCGCAACCCGGCGCGAATGTCACGCTCTATGCCGGCGACACCGCGATGGCCGAGGCACGCGCCGACGCCAACGGCGATTTCGTCGCCATCTTCCAGGTCGAACCCTCGACCGAGCCCCGGACCATCACCCTTGGCGCCGAGGCCGCGGACGGCACCCGAACCGTCTCGGATCAGGTCGTCGTCCTGCTGCCCGAACCGCCCGGCCTCTCGCCCGATCTCGCCCCGCCGGACGCGAACCCGCCAGACGCCAATCCGCCAGACGCCGCCGCCCCCGTGGCCGCCGCGATCGTCTCGCCCGGGGCCGTCACCCTCACCCCGCTCGCGCGGCCGACCGGCGCGGCGGCGGATCGTGTCTCGCTGGCCAGCATCTCCTACGCCGAGGCGGGCGAGATCACGCTCGACGGTTTCGGCCGCGCCGGCTCGAAGCTCCGCGCCTATGTCGATGACACTTTCGCGCGCGAGGGGGAAGTCGGCGCCGACGGCCGCTGGAGGCTCGGGCTCGGTGAGATCGCCGCCGGCGTCCATCGTCTGCGCATCGACCAGATCGGCTCGACCGGCTCGGTCGAAGCCCGTGTCGTCACCCCGTTCCAGCGCGACTATCCCCAGCCGCGCCCGGCGGCGGACGCCGCCGCTCCGGTCTCGGTCGTCGTCCAGCCCGGCAACAACCTCTGGACGCTGGCGCGCCTGCATTACGGCTCGGGCGTGCTCTATACCCAGATCTTCACCGCCAACAGCGACCTGATCGGCGACCCGAACCTGATCTATCCCGGCCAGATCTTCCGCCTGCCCGAGAAGCCGGCGGCCGAGTGACCGGCGGCGCGGTGGGCGTTCGGGCTTGGCACCCGTCCGGCCGGGCGATATATGGCGCACCTCAGTGCGCGGAGGACCGGCTTGGGCCAGAGTGATTCCTTCATCAACGAAGTGAGCGAGGAGGTCCGGCGCGACCGGCTCTTCGGCTTTTTCAGGCGCTATGGCTGGCTCGTCGGCCTCGTCCTCATCCTTGTGGTCGGTGGCGCCGCCGCGCTCGAATGGCGCAAGGCGAGCGGCCGCGCCTCGGCCGAAGCCGCCGGCGATGCGCTGCGCGCGGCCTATCTCGAAACCGATCCGGCCAAGCGCGCCGCCGCGTTCGAGGCGGTCGCGACCTCGGCCCCGGAAGCGGCGGTCCTGGCGTCCCTGGCCGAGGCGGGCAGTCTCGCCGACGCGGGAAGGAAGGACGAGGCGGCCGCGCTGCTCGCCCGGCTGGCCGATGATCCGGTGACGCCCGCGCTCTATGACGCGCTGGCCTCGCTACAGCGC
>NZ_JAGOID010000105.1 GCF_017995835.1 Amaricoccus sp. | reverse complement strand
CTGTTGGACTGCGTCTTCAGAGACGACGAATGCCGGGTCCGAACCGAGCATGCCCCGGCCAACTTCACCACCGTCAAACACATCGCCCACAACCTGCTGCGGCGTCATCCAGCCAAACTGTCCATGAAAGCAATCGCGGGCAATCTTTGGAGGGCGTGGTCGCGATCGACGGCAAGACGGCGCGCCGCTCCTTCGACCGGGCGCCAGGCCAAGGGCGCGGTGCACATGATCTCGGCCTGGAGCTCGGTGCAGAAGCTCGTGCTCGCCGCCCGCGCGGTGGACGAGAAGTCCAACGCGATCACCGCGATCCCCGAGCTCCTGGAGCTGTTGGCGATCAAGGGCGCGATCGTCACCATCGACGCCATGGGCCGCCAGACCAGGATCGCCGGGAAGATCGTCGACAAGGGCGCCGACTATGTCCTGGGCCTCAAGGCCAACCAGGGGAGCCTGCGCGACGACGTGGAGCTGCTGTTCACCGGGCAGTCGGCGCGCGGCTTCGCGGATGTCGCCGTCTCGAAAGCGTCGAGCGTCGATGGCGACCACGGCCGCATCGAGACGCGCGAGGTCTACGCCGTCGAGGACATCGCCTGGCTCAAGGAGCGCCATCCCGACTGGAAGGGCCTGCGCTCTGTCGTCATGGTCGTCGCGCAGCGCGAGACCGCCAAGGGCGAGGAGCGCGAGCGGCGCTTCCACATCTCCTCGCTGCCCGCCGACGCGGACAAGGTGCCGCCATCCGCGCTCACTGGGGTGTCGAGAACGGCCTGCACTGGGTGCTCGACGTGCAGTTCCGCGACGACGACGGCCGTATCCGAAGAAAGAACGCCCCCGCCAACTTCTCCGCCGTCAAGCGCGCCGCCCTCAACGCGCTGCGCCGGGCGCCCGGCAAGGACAGCCTCAAATCCAAGCGCATCGCCGGATGGGACGAGGATTTCCTCGCCAGGACCCTCGCCGCCCTATGACGTCAACTCATTCGATTCCCCTGCCCGGTCAGCACAAAAGCTCTACTGACCACTCGATCTCGAAACCCTTGACCTCGCCGCCTGACGCCGTGAAACCTCACCTGCCCGGAGCACGCCGAACCGGAAGCTCCACCACCTTCGCGACGCCACCAGATCGTGCTGATTGACGGTGTCACCGTGATCGTCAAGGTCGCGCACATGCGGCTCTGCCACAGACGGTCACGGTGACCGGCGCCAGCGCCAACATCCAGACCGACATGACGGCCGGAGACTCCGACACTGCGCCGGGTGTGCTGGCGCAATCGGTCGGCGGGTTCGGCGGGATCGGGCCGACCTCCAAGAGCTGGTTCGGCGTGGGCGGCGACGGCGGCGACGGAGCCGCGGTCAGCGTGGCGTCGAGCGGATCGACGGTGACCACGTTCGGCTACAGCTCCGCCGGGCTGGCCGGCCAGTCAATCGGCGGCGGCGGCGGCTCCGCCGGCGTCTCGGCGGCAAGAAGTCTGGTCTATGCCTCCGGCTGTGTCCACCTCCGCGAGGAAACCCCGCCCCACGGCGAAAGCGACGGAGGCGGCGGCGGCGCGAGGCCGGTGCATTGGAGGCTCCTGACCACGCGCGACGTCGGGACGGTCGCGGGCGCGCTCGACGTCGCCGAACGCTCTGCGAAACGCTGGAAGATCGAGGAACTCTTCCGAACCATGAAGCGCAAGGGCTTCGACGTCGAGCGCTTGCGGATCGGCGAGGAAGCCCCGCGCAGCCGCCTGATCCTCGCCTGCCTGCTGGCCGCCACCGTCATCATGCAGATGACCGCGGAGCGCGACGGCGGGTCCGACGGGCGCGCGCTGCGGCCGCTCACCGACGCCTTCGATCCGGAGGACCGACCGCTGCTCGAAGCGATCAGCCGCAACCTCGAGGGCCGGACCGAGCGTCAGAAGAACCCGCACCCCAAGGGCAGCCTCGCCTTCGCCACCTGGATCTGCGCCCGTCTTGGCGGATGGACCGGGTACTACGGCAAGCCCGGTCCTAGCGTCATCCTGAGTGGATGGACCGAATTCCAGTCGATCAAGCAGGGCGCATACCTCGCTCCCCTGATCGCGAATGCGAACCCGAATGATGGGTGAATCTGATAGCAAGTGGGGGTGTTCGGCAAGGACACCCCACCGCGGGCGGACTCGCCAGCCTGGGACGCTCCCCCGGGGGAGGAGGGGCGCGGCGTCACGGCGCGCTCACGCTGTCGTAACCATCCCGAGTCTAGGCTCGTTGCGATCCGAGGAGGCTCGCATGACCATCCACCCCCACCGCATTCCCTCCCGCCCCGTCGTCCTCGAGCTGATCGCTCACGCGCAGGACGCCGCGCCGAGCGACCCGATCAGCGACGAGGAGTATTTCCTCGCCCAGCTCCGCGCCGCGATCGCCGCCGGCGAGAGCCCCGTGGAGCGGCTGCGTCGGCGGTATGGCGCCGGCGGCACGGACCGCCTCTGCCGGCTCTACGCCCGCTACTCCGACTGATCGGCTCACGGGCCGATCGCAAGCGCGCGCGGCCCCCTTGAAGAACGGCGGCGACGTCGCACCTTTGCGACCATGTTCGACGACACCCGACCCGCCCCTTGTTCCGCCGCGCGCCTCGCGCCGCCGCGGCGCGTCCTCGTCCTGGTGAACCCCGGCGCGCGCCGCGGGTCGGAGGGCGTCGAGCCGGCGCTCGAGCGCCTCGGCGGGGCCGGGATCGGCATGGTGGTCGAGACCTTCTCCGGCCCGGACGAGATCGGAACCGACATCCTGCGCCGCGCCGGCGAGGTCGACGCCATCGTGGTCTGTGGCGGCGACGGCACGCTGATGCGCGCGGCGCCGGCGATGGTGAAATGCGGCCTGCCGCTCGGGATCCTCCCCATGGGCACGGCGAACGACCTCGCCCGCACGCTGCACATCCCCGACGACGTCGCCGCGGCGGCGGAGGTCATCGCCCACGGCCGGCTGCGCGCGGTCGACCTCGGCTCGGTCAACGACCACCTCTTCTTCAACGTCGCCTCGATCGGTCTCTCGGTCGACCTGACCCGCGAGCTCACCCCGGCGCTGAAGCGTCGCTGGGGCCGGCTCGGCTATGCGCTTGCCGGAATGCGCGTGCTGGCCCGGGCGCGGCGCTTCTCCGCCTGGATCCACGAAGGCGATTCGCGCTTCCGCACCCGCACCCTCCAGATCGCCGTCGGCAACGGCCGGCACTACGGCGGCGGCGCGGTGGTGGAGGAGACGGCGGAGATTGACGACGGCCATCTCGATCTCTACAGCCTCGCCATGCGCAACGTCTGGAAGCTCGCGCTCGGCGTGCGCACCTTCCGCTCCGGCGCGCACGGCGCCTGGACCGACGTCCAGACCGCCCGCGGCGTCGAGTTCGACATCGAGACCCGCCGCCCGATGCCGGTGAACGCCGACGGCGAGATCGTCACCTCCACCCCGGCGCATTTCCGCGTTCACCCCCGCGCGATCCGCGTCTTCGCGCCCGAACCGCCGGCGATGGTCGACCGGGCGAGCGTTGCGCGCCCGCCACGTTAACCTCAATTCGTCGGAGCGGGGTCACGCGGGAGTTACGTTGGAGTAACGTAGGGCATGGAAAGTTAGGGCCGTAAACGCCCGACGGAGCAAGGCGATGTCTCGCAACCACCCGCATGTCCCGACCCGCCGCATCCGCGGCGCGAAGGCAAGATCGCCCGACGCGGCCCTCGACGAGGCCTGCTTCCTGGCAGAGCTCCGGCTCGCCGTCGAGGGCGCCCGGACGGCCGCGGAGGAGCGGCTGGCGCGGGCCCTGCCGGGCTGGGGCGAGCGGCTGAAGCGGATCAGCGCCCGCTACGCGGGCGATCCAGCGGCCTGAGTCTCGAACCGCGGGCGCGAGCGGGGGCCGACTGTGCGCCCGGCGGGGGATTTGTCTGGCCGGCCGTTCGCGAAGGGCGCCTGCCGCCGACGCGCGGCGCCCTAGCTTCATGTCCCTCGCGGGCGCCGGCATTCACGCCGTTCGCGTGGGCGCGGCAGGCCATCCGGACCGCAGCCCCCGGCGCCAATGCTACCGCGCCGCGCCAGGGACGGCGCGGCGGCGTGCGGCGTCTACGGCCTCCACCTGAACGCTTCGCGCCTGCATTAACGATTCAATTCTGACTCTTTTGCTTGGCATATGCGTTGTGCATACGTTGTGCATGGAGCGTGCATCGAAGGATCCGCCGTAAACCTCTGACGCCGAAGTCTTCAGACGGAAACCGTATCGGTTGCCACCGGCGCCGCCGACCCTGACGGATGAGCCGGCGGCGCCGAGTTCTATTCAGTCCTCCGGAATTTCTCCGGGCCGGTAGTCGGGAAGCCGGCCGGCCGGAATGATCGTCACGAGGGCGAGGCCCGCCATGATCAGGAAGCCGATCCTCAACGCCTGGAGGCGCGCCGCGGTATTGACGCGCACCGCCTCGGCCTTCTGCTCGGGCGTGGCGTCCGTGGCCGCGATGATCACGGCAAGCCGGTCGTTGGTGACGAAGTTCACGCTGTCGAGGTCCACCTGCGCCTGAAGCTCCGGCGTGAGCACGGGCGTGCTCACGACCTGGCGCATGACGGAGGCGCCGAGCAGGCCGACGAGCAGAGCGCCCGCCACGGCCGTGCCGACGGCCGCCGCGAGGTTGTTCGTCGTCCCGCGCAGCGAGCCCACGTCGCCCGCGAGCTCCTTGGGCGAGGCCGTGACCAGCACGTTGAAGACCAGCGTGACCAGCGAGCCCTGGCCGATGCCGAAGAGCACCAGCCCGAACAGGACCGGAACGGCGCCCCAGTCGTTGCGCGCCACAAACGCCAGCCAGACCAGCGCCACGGCACAGGCGGCGAAGCCGCCGCGACCGATCATGCGCGGGGAGAAGCGGTCGTAGAAGCGTACGATCAGCATGGCCGCGAAGAATACCGTGAGGTTGAAGGGCAGCATCGCCACCGCCGTCGCGAGCGGCGAGCGGCCCTGGACGATCTGGATGTAGAGCGGCACGGAGAAGTTCAGGGCCGCCTCAAGGGCCACCACCGAGAACATCGCATAGACCGCCGCGCGCTCTTGCGGCGACTCGAGCACCTGCAACGGCAGGAGCGGCGTCTTGCCGCCTTCCTCGCGCCGGCGGGTCCAGAGGAAGAAGAGCTGGCCCAGAACGATGCCGAACACGATCATCACCGGCGCCGGCGACAGGCCGAGCACGCTGAGGGGCGCGTTCGGACGGGCGACGCCCATGCCCCAGCCGTTGAGGTTGTTGAAGCCGAAGCTGATGAGGATGATCGCCGCCGCCGCCAGCGCCACGCCGACCATGTCGATCCGCACGTCATCCCGGCCGTGGTCCGACTTGAGGCGGAAGCTGAGGAAGAAGACGACCGCCGAGGCAACCATGAGCAGGCCGAAGGCGGGCCGCCATCCGATCATCGTGCCGAGAATGCCGCCGATCAGGAACGCAGCGACCCCGGCGCCGGCCCGCGCCGATCCCAGCGCGCCGAGGGCGGTCGCCTGCTGCCGGCCGCGGTAGTTCTCGGCGATCAGCGCGACCAGCGAGGGGACGATGACCGCCGCCGCCGCGCCGCAGAGCGCCTGCGCGGTGATCATCAGCGTCGCGTTGGGGCTGAAG
Organism: Amaricoccus sp.; assembly: GCF_017995835.1. GTDB lineage: Bacteria > Pseudomonadota > Alphaproteobacteria > Rhodobacterales > Rhodobacteraceae > Amaricoccus. Next base: position 4,534 of record NZ_JAGOID010000105.1, on the reverse strand, counting down.
GTCATCAGGCCCTGCGACAGTCCGAAGACCACGACGGCGATCCGGAAGACATGCACCGCGCCGAACCGCTGGACCAGCTTGGCGCCGAGCATGACGAAGCCGGCGACGATCATCGAATAGGCGACGATGCCCGTGGCCACCGTCGTCGGCGGCACGCCGAAGCTCTCGACCATGCCGCCGAGCGCCACCGGCAGCGACGCCACGTTGAAGGACATGATCGCCTGGCCCAGGGCGATGGCGATCATCGGGACCCAGGATGCCCGCTCTTCGGTCGGGCTTGCGGTCGCAGACATGACGTTTCCCTCGCGGATCGTTGTCGGTGGGGGCGGCGGCCTACCGGGCCGGCGCGGACATGAGCAGGTCGAGGCCGAGGCGCTGCGACAGGAACTGCGCCGCCAGCTGGCCCCGGACGCTGTTCCCCGCCGAGTCGAGCGGCGGGGCGAAGGTTCCGAGCCCGCCCTTGCCGGGCGAGACGGTGACGATGCCGCCGCCGATGCCGCTCTTGCCCGGCAGGCCGATCTCGTAGAGCCAGTCTCCCGATGTCTCGTAGAGGCCGGCCGTCAGCATGACCGCCAGCGTGTAGTGGCAGACGTCGGGCTTGACGACCTGCTCGCGCGTGACCGGGTTGAAGCCGCCGTCGGCGAGCGTCGCTCCCATCACGGCGAGATCCCGGGCGCTGACGTTCAGCGAGCACTGGCGCGTGTAGAGTTCCACCGCCTCGGCCGGATCGCAGTATATGGCGCCCAGGCTCTCGAGCATCCAGCCGATGCTGCGGTTGCGGAAGTTCGTCGCCGTCGCCGAGGCATAGACCTCGTCGTTGAGCGGGAGCGCGCGGCCCGCGAACCGCGACAGCCCGTCATGGATGAACCTCCACTTGGCCTCGGTCGTGGCGCCGGGCGCGAGGCTCGTCGTGGCGATCGCGCCCGCGTTCACCATCGGGTTGGTGCGCCCGCCCGCCTGCCGCTCGATCCCGGCCAGCGAGTTGAACGCATAGCCGGTCGCATTGACCCCGAGCCGTTCGCGCGCGCCGGTCGCTCCGATCAGGTCGCAGACGAGCGCGAAGACGAACGGCTTCGACACGCTCATGATGGTGAATTCGTGATCGGCATCGCCGGCCGCGTAGACGTTGCCGCTGGCGCCGACGACGCAGACGCCGAAAAGCTCGGGCGGCACGCGCGCGAGCGCCGGGTAGACCTGGGACACATCGCCCTGGGCTACCGGGGCAAATCGCGCGTGCGCCTCGGACACCAGTCGCCTGACGCGCGTGTCAGGCGGCAGCGCGCCGGTCGAGACATAGCCGTTCTCGGGGTCCAGAAACGGATCGAGTAGCTCCATGATACACCCTCTTTTGGCAACCACCGGGGTGGCTGTCAGGATCGTAACGGGGCCGTATCTTCTAGCAGGAACGCCGCCATGTTCGGCACATCGCCAGAAAAAGCAATCGTTCCCGCACCTCCCTCCGATCACGACTGTTCACGATCGGCGCTTGCCGCCGCCGCGCGGCCTGCGCTACGGGGGGCCGAGGATCGGTCACCCGGAGGCGCCCTTGTTCCCGCACCGCCACCTGCTCGGGATCGCGGGGCTCATGCGCGGCGAGATCGAGGCGATCCTCGACCTAGCCGAGGAATATGCGGCGCTGAACCGTGGCGGCACGGGCGACCACAGTAGCGCGCTGCGCGGCCTCACCCAGATCAACATGTTCTTCGAGGCCTCGACCCGGACGCAGGCGAGCTTCGAGCTTGCCGGCAAGCGCCTCGGGGCGACGGTGATGAACATGTCGGTGGCGCAGTCCTCGGTGAAGAAGGGCGAGACCCTCATCGACACCGCGATGACGCTGAACGCCATGCACCCCGATTTGCTGGTCGTGCGCCACCCCGCCTCCGGCGCGGTCAACCTGCTCGCCTCCAAGGTCAACTGCGCCGTGCTGAACGCCGGCGACGGCCGCCACGAACACCCGACCCAGGCACTGCTCGACGCGCTGACCATCCGCCGGCGCAAGGGCCGGCTGTCGCGGCTCACGGTCGCGATCTGCGGCGACATCGCCCACAGCCGGGTGGCGCGGTCGAACATCCTGCTGCTCGGGATCATGGAGAACCGCATCCGGCTGATCGGCCCGCCGACGCTGATGCCGGCCGGGGCGGAGCGGATGGGCGCGGAGGTGTTCCAGGATCTGCGCGCGGGGATCGAGGGCGCCGACGTGGTGATGATGCTGCGCCTCCAGAAGGAGCGCATGGACGGGGCGCTGGTGCCGTCGATGCGCGAATACTACCACCGCTTCGGCCTCGACGCCGAAAAGCTCGCCGCCGCGAAGCCCGACGCCATCGTCATGCACCCGGGGCCGATGAACCGCGGGGTGGAGATCGACGGGCTGCTGGCCGACGACATCAACGTCAGCGTGATCCAGGAGCAGGTCGAGATGGGCGTCGCCGTGCGCATGGCGGCGATGGACCTGCTGGCGCGCAACCTGCGCTCGCGCACCGCCGAGCGGGGAGGCGCCGCGTGCTGACGCTGGTCAACGCCCGGCTGGTCGACCCGGAGGGCGACCGCGTCGTCGCGGGCGGAGTGGCCATAGCCGACGGCCGCATCGTCGAGGTGTTCACGGACGCCCGCCCGGGGATCGACTGCGGCGGGCGGCATCTCGCGCCGGGGATCGTCGACCTCGGGGTCAAGGTGGGCGAGCCGGGCGAGCGGCACAAGGAGAGCTTCCGCACCGCCGGGGCCGCCGCCGCGGCGGGGGGCGTCACGACGATGGCGACGCGGCCCGACACCCGGCCGGCGATCGACACGCCCGAGGCGCTGGAGTTCCAGAGCCGCCGCGCCGTCGGCGCGAGCCCCGTCAACGTGCTGCCGATGGCGGCGCTGACCAAGGGCCGCGACGGCCGCGAAATGACCGAGATCGGCTTTCTCATGGACGCGGGCGCCGTCGCCTTCACCGACGCGCGCGCTGTGGCCGACGCGCGGGTGTTCCAGCGCTGCCTGACCTACGCAGCCGGGCTCGGCGCGCTGGTCGTGGGCCACCCGCAGGAACCCGGCCTGAGCGCCGGAGCCTGCATGACCACCGGCCAGTTCGCCAGCCAGCTCGGCCTGCCCGGCGTCTCGCCGGTCGCGGAGCGGATCGGTCTCGAGCGCGACCTCGCGCTCGTCGAGGCCACCGGCGCGCGCTATCACGCCGACCAGCTCTCGGCCGCCGCCGGCCTGCCGGCGTTGCGGCGCGCGAAGGCGATGGGCCTGAAGGTGACGGCGGGCGCCTCGATCCACCACCTGACGCTGAACGAGTTCGACGTCGGCGAGTACCGCACCTTCTTCAAGCTCACGCCGCCGCTGCGCTCGGAGGACGACCGCATGGCGGTGGTCGAGGCGCTGGCCGAGGGACTGATCGACGTCGTCGGCTCGTTCCACACCCCGCAGGACGAGGAGGAGAAGCGTCTCCCCTTCGAGGAAGCCGCCCCGGGCGCGGTCGGTCTCGAGACCCTGCTGCCGGCGGCGCTGCGCCTCGTCCATGACTGCCACATCGGCCTGCCCGCGCTGTGGCGGGCGCTGTCGCTCAACCCGGCGCGGCTCCTCGGGCTGCCGACGGGCCGGCTCGCGGCGGGCGCGCCGGCCGATCTCGTGCTCTTCGACGCGGACGCGCCCTTCGTGCTCGACCGCTCGACCCTGCGCTCGAAGTCGAAGAACACCCCCTTCGACCTCGCGCGGATGCAGGGGAAAGTGTTGCGCACCTGGGTCGGCGGGCGCGAGGTCTTCGCGCGGGAGGGGGCATGAGTTCGCTTTTCGCCGCCGCCTTCGGCTACCTGCTCGGCTCGATCCCGTTCGGGGTGCTGATCACGCGGGCGCTCGGGCTCGGCGATCTGCGCGCGATCGGGTCGGGGAACATCGGCGCGACCAACGTGCTGCGCACCGGCCACAAGGGCGCGGCGCTGGCGACGCTGCTGCTCGACGGGGCCAAGGGCGCGGCGGCGGTGTTGCTCGCGCGGGCCTGGGGCGGCGAGGCCGCCGGGCTCGTCGCCGGGGCGGCCGCGTTCCTCGGGCACTGCTTTCCGGTCTGGCTCGGCTTTCGCGGCGGCAAGGGCGTGGCGACCTTTCTCGGCATCCTGCTCGCGGTCGCCTGGCCGGTCGGGCTGATCGCCTGCGCGACATGGGCCGCCGTGGCCGTGGTCTTTCGCATCTCGTCGCTGGCGGCGCTGGTCGCAGCGGCGAGCGCGCCCGTCTCGCTCGCGTTCCTCGGGCCGCCGGGTTCCGCGCTGGCGGGCCTGGGCATGGCGATCCTGGTCTTCGTCCGGCACGCCGCCAACATCGCGCGACTGCGCGACGGCTCGGAGCCGCGGATCGGGCGGCGATGAACCGGCTGCGTCCGGCTGCATCGAACGGACTGGTCGACGCCGGCGCGACGGCATAGCATCAGCCCCGTGTCCGCCCTGCCCTCCTGCTTCGACGCCGACCTCGCCGCCCTCGCCTGGCAGGTCGAGCTTGGCGCCGACGAGGCGATCTGCGAGGAGCCGGTCGATCGGTTCGCGGTCGCGCAGGCGGCGGAGCC
>NZ_JAGOID010000202.1 GCF_017995835.1 Amaricoccus sp. | reverse complement strand
GCCGAGCGCTTCGGCGGCGCGCTCGACAACACCGAGATCGCGCAGCGCATCGCGGCGCTCCTCGGCTGGCAGATCGGGCTGCCGGAGTAGGCCGGTCCTTGCCTGCCCTCATGGACAGCGAAGCGAGTCTGCAGCTGTCGCCGGTCTGGTGCCTGCGGCAGCAGCTTTCTGCCCTGGGCGATCGCACGACGCGCGCGCTCCTGCGCGCCGTCCTCGGCGTGAGCCTCGGCGGCATCCGCGTCGAAGGAGCGCACCGTCTGACAGCGATTCCCGACCCGGCGATCTTCGCCCTCAGCCACCACAACGCCTACGAGGCACTGCTCGCGCCCGCCGCGCTGATGGCTCTGCGCGGCGGCAGACCGGTGCGCTTCCTGGTCGACTGGATGTACCTCGAGCTGCCGCTCGCCGGTGCGCTGCTGCGGCGCGGCGAGACGATCGCGGTCTATCGCAAACCGGCACGCTGGCGCTGGCGTGAGGCGGTGCGGCGACAGGGCCTGCGGGGAGCCTCCGCGACCGACCGCGCCCTCGCCGCCCTGGCGCGAGGCGAGAGCGTCGGGATCTATCCCGAGGGGCGGCGCAACGCCGATCCCTGGCGGCTCGCGCCGCTGCGCCGCGGGGCCGCGACGCTCGCGCTGCGCTCGGGAGCGCCACTGGTGCCGATCGGCATCGACTTTCCCGCCCGCGAACGGCTGGGCCGGCTGCCGCACCTGGGCCGGATGGTCCTGCGCGTCGGCGAACCGCTGTCGCCGCAGCAGCTCGAGGAGTCGCTCACCACCGAGCTCGAGACGGCGCTCGCGCATCTCGCGCGGAAATTCACTGCCACCTAGGAGGCCACCATGTCCGTCGACCCCATCCCCGCATCGCAGGCGCAGCTTCGCATCGCCTCGCGACCTTCGGCGGCAGCCGCTCTCACGACGGAGCGCGTCAGCGATGAGGAGTCGCGCGCCGCAGCTCTCGCCATCGTGCGCGAGGTGTACCTCGAGGAGAAGGGCTGGCTCGCCGATGCCGACCGCGAGCTGCCCGAATCGGCCGCCGACTCGCGAGACTCGTCATCGACGAGCTGGTTTCTCGCCCGCTGCGGCGGCGAGCCCGCCGGCGTCGTGCGTCTGACCTACGACCCCAGCCTCGAGCTGCCGAGCGCTGCGGGAGTCGAGATCGACGCCGGCATCGATCTCGACCGGTTGGCGCGCTCCGGGCGCTTCGTCGAGATCGGCCGGCTGATGATCTCGCCGCGCTTCCGCTCGCGCACGGCGGTCGTCCTGGCGCTGATGCGCGCAGCGCTCGCTGAGGTCGTGGCGCGCGGCTACACTCACCTGCTGACGGCGGTATTCGAAGACGATCCGCACTCGCCCTACGGCTTTCACACTCGCGTGCTCGGCTTCGAGCGCATAGGAAGCCATCGCTACGGCGAGCTCGCCTGCGCCAGTCGCCGCATCCTTCTCACCCTCGACATCGCCCGCGCCTTCGACCGCCTGCGCGGCCCGCGCTCGAAGCTCCTCCAAGCCCTGGCCGGCGGTCTCGAAGGCGATGTCGCGGCGCTCTCGCTGAACCGATAGGGCCGGTCTTGCCGAACGACGGCGGCCAAGGTCGCTTGCGGCTTGCTGCTCTTGACCGCTACGGACCGCTACTTCTTGGCGTTGCGGGTACTCCGGCCGCCATCTACGTCCATGCCGTCGCCGTCGGAGCTCCGTCCCGACTCCTCCGCTTTCTGCGAAACTCCAGCGCCGCTACGCACTTTCTCCTCGCGATCGTCGAGGCCGTTGACGGCGCCCTCTTCGGCTTCGCGCTCCTGGTTCCAGACGCCGCTCTCGTGGTTCGCGAGCAAGGCGTCGCCGCTCTCCGGGTTCTCGCTCCCGTCGACACGGTTCGGATGCTGGCCCGGCTCGCTGGCTTCCGCGTTCCTTCCACTCGTGCTGTCGTTGCCTTGCTTGGTGGGCCTTGCATGTAGCTTGGTCATGGTTGCACCCCCGGGAGCTGCCCGCTGGATCGCGGACGCCCTACGCTTGTGCAACCGGGGTGCCACGGACGAGCTCGACGTGGGAGCGCCCTGCGAATCGTGATCGGGTCAGGCGGCGCCGCGCACGATGTGGCATACGCCCGGCACTTCGAGCGCAGTACTGGTCGCGTTCAGCCCTGCTGGACGGTGAAGCTGCTAGACATTGAACTTGAAGAGGATCACGTCGCCGTCGGCGACTGTGTACTCCTTGCCCTCTTGGCGGACGTTGCCGCCCTCGCGGGCGCGGGCCCAGCCGCCGACGCGGACGAACTCGTCCCAGGCAATCGTCTCCGCCTTGATGAAGCCGCGCGCGAGGTCGCTGTGGATGACCGCCGCCGCCTCCGGCGCGGTGTCGCCGGCGTGGATGGTCCAGGCGCGGGCTTCCTTTTCGCCGGCGGTGAAGTAGGTACGCAGGCCGAGCAGGTGGTAGATCGAGCGGATGAGAGAACCGACGCCGGACTCTGCGACGCCGTGCGAGGCGAGGTACTCCGCAGCCTCCTCGAGCGGCAGCTCGGCGAGCTCGGACTCGATCTGCGCCGAGACGGTGACCGCCTCGGCGCCGTGGTGGGTCGCCACCCAGTGCCGAACCTCGGCGACGAGCGGATTCGTATCGGCGGTCGCCAGATCGTCTTCGGCGACGTTGCAGGCGTAGAGCGTCGGCTTCATCGACAGGAGGAAGAACGGCTGCGCGACGGCGCGCTCCTCGTCGGTCATCTCGAGCGTCAGCGCGGGCTTGCCGGCCTCGAGATGCCCGAGCA
>NZ_JAGOID010000201.1 GCF_017995835.1 Amaricoccus sp. | reverse complement strand
GTGCCGGCCTTCTGCGCGTCGTCGTCGGCGAAGACCTGGAGGGCGATGCCCCCCTTTCCGTCGTTGCCGTCGGCGCCAACTCCGGCGGCGATCGGGTGATGCCGCGTCTGGACGGACAGGCAGGAGTTGAGCAGCAGCGCTGCGACGAGCAGCGCGAAGTGTGGGGTCACCGGCGAGCGTTTCATGGCGGAGTGAATTGCATGTCCTGTGCCGGGGGTACCGCAGAGCCCGTCAGGGCGACGTGCGCAACGCAGCGGCCGCTTCCCGGCCGGCCACCGTGCCGCTCGCCCAGGCCCACTGGAAGTTGAAGCCGCCTATGCGGCCGTCGACGTCGAGGATCTCGCCGCAGAGGTGGAGGCCCGGGCACAGGCGCGACTCCATCGACTCCAGCCGGACCTGATCGAGCGGGATACCGCCGGCGGTCGCCTCGGCGTGGACGAAGCCGCGGTCGCCGGCGATCGGGATCTCCTGTTCGGTGAGCGCCCGCAACAGCGCTTGCCGCTCCTCCTTCTTCAGCCGGAGGGCGTTGGCCGCCGGGTCGAGGCCGGCGCTCACCAGCAGCGCGTCAGCCAGGCGATCGGGGAGCTTCTCCGCCAGCCAGCGTCCGAGGCTCCGCCGGCCGAGGTTCGCGAGCTCGGCGGCGAGGTTGCCGGGATCGGCGTCGGGCAGAAAGGCGACCACGAAGCGCGCCTGCGGGTCGGCCTGGCGGGCGGCGAGGAAGTGCCGGCTGGCGTCGAGCACCACCGGGCCGGAGAGGCCGAAGTGCGTGCACAGCAGGTCGCCGCGAAAGGTCGCCAGGCGCTTGCCGCTGCCGGCGCGAATCTCGAGGCGCGCCGGCACCGCGATGCCTTGCACTCCCGGCAGCCAGTGGCCGGCGGCCACGACCAGCGGCACCAGCGAGGGGAAGATCGTCGCCGTAGTGGTGTGCCCGAGGGCGCGCGCGAGAGCGAAGCCGGAGCCGTCGGAACCGCTCTTCGGCAACGCCTGCCCGCCGGCGGCGAGAATCACGCGTCGCGCCGCGACTTCCCCCCAGTCGCCGGCGACCACGAAGCCCTCCGCGCCGGGTGCGATCGTGGTCACCCGCCGTGGGTAGAGGAGCTGCGCGCCGGCCTCGCGCGCCGCGCGCAGCAGGGCCTCGAGGACGGTGCGCGCCTGGTCGGTCACCGGAAAGAGCTTGCCGGTCGGCTCGCGCTTCAGGACGACGCCAATGCCGCGGAAGAACTCGATCGTCGCCGCGACCGGCAGCTCGCGCAGCACCTTGGCGATCGAGTTCCGTGAAGAGCCGGCGAAGTCGGCGGCTTCGACTTCGAAATGAGTGACGTTGCAGCGCCCGCCGCCGGCAACGAGGATCTTGGCGCCCGGCGAACGCGCGCCGTCGAGGACGAGAATCCGCGTGCCTGGAGATCGCCGCCCGGCCTGGATCGCCGCCATCAGGCCGGCGGCGCCGCCGCCGATGACAGCCAGGTCGATGGTCGGCCTCGGCATGACCGGGAGTCTACAGGGCGGTTGTCGCGGATCGGCTGGCGAAGGACGTAGGATCCCCTCTCTCGAAGCGGAGGGCGGGTGGAGATTCGGCGGTGTACGAGCTGCGGCACGATCGCCGTGGTGGCGGGCGCGATCCGCTGTGCGAAGTGCGAAGGGCGCCTCGAGCTCGGTGACGAGCGCGAGCTCCTCGGGCGCCGCTTCGGCAGCTACACCCTCGTCGATGTCATCGGCGCCGGCGGCATGGGCGTGGTCTTTCGCGCCCGCCACGAGACTCTGGAGCGTGACGCAGCGGTCAAGCTCCTGCTTCCGGGCGAAACTGCCGAGAGCGCCCACCGCCGATTTCTCAATGAAGCGCGCCTCCTCGCCGGCCTTCGCCATCCGAACGTCGTGGCGGTCTATGACTTCGCCGAGACCGACTGGGGCGCGCCGTATCTCGTGCTCGAGCTGCTCGAAGGGCGCTCCGCCGAGGCTCTCCTCGCCGACTGCCGGGCGCGCGGCGAGAGCGGTTTGCCGCCGGCCGTGGTCGCCGCGATGCTCGCCGACGCCGTGGCCGGACTCGACGCCGCGCACGCCGCGGGGATCGTCCATCGCGACCTCAAGCCATCCAATCTCTTCGTCTCCTCGGAGGGCGGGCGCGCGGTCACCAAGGTGATCGACTTCGGCATCGCGCGGGCGGACTTCTCGGACAGCGAGGCAACCCGGCTCACGGCGAGCTCGGCAGTGGTGGGCACGCCGCTCTATCTCGCGCCCGAACAGCTACGGCGCGAAGCGACCGGCCCGGCCTGCGATCAGTATGCGCTGGCGCTCACGGCGTGCGAGCTGCTCACTGGCGTCGCTGTCCGCGAAGGCCTCACGCTCGCCCAGATCCTGCGCTTCGAGATCGCTGAGCCGGTGCCGGTGCGCGAGCGCTTCCCCGAGCTCGGCGGGGCGACGGCACGGGCGCTCGAACGCGCCACCGAGCCCGACCCCGCCCGCCGTCACGAAGATCTCGCCACCTTTCTCGATGCGCTGGCACTGCCGGCTGCAGGGCGTGGCGCCGACGAGCTCCTGGAGCGGGTGACGGCGCCGGCCGAGCCGAAGTCCGAGGCTCGGGAGCGATCGAGTGCGGTGGCTGCGCGGCTCGAGCGGTCCCGCACGACCGCCGCTACGGCGCCGCTTCGCCGCCGTCGCCGGACGCGTTTCGGCCGTGCAGCGGTCCGCGCAACCGTCGTCCTCGCAGCGGTCGTGGCCGTTGGTCTCGCCGTCTTCGCGGCCCTCCGGTTGGCACGGGGGG
>NZ_JAGOID010000200.1 GCF_017995835.1 Amaricoccus sp. | reverse complement strand
GGGCATTGGGCGCGAACCCCTCGCTCGGCGGGTTGGGCGAGATCTTGTAGGTCCCCTTCGCCGTACCGTCCGTGCGCCAGAGACCCGCTCCTTGAGCCTCCGTTCGGGCGAGAAAGAAGACCTGGCCGGCAGCGCTGGTCAGAAAATACGGCTGCGACGAGGAGTAGCCGGGCTCGAGGTCGATGACGAGCGAAGTCCCGAGCGCCGTGCCGTCCGTCCGCCAGAGCTCCAGTCCGTGCACGCCGTCATTGGCGACGAAGACCAGCTCTTCGCCGAGCGCGGCCATGAGACCGGTCGACCAGGTGCGCGACCCGCACGAGCCCGGGCAGAGATCCCGCACCAGAAAGGTACCCAGAGCGGTACCGTCCGATCGCCAGAGCTCGCGGCCGCGGACGCCGTCCTCCTCCAGGAAGTAGAAGAGATCGCCAACCACGAGTGTCTCGGGAAGCTCGAACCAGCCCTTGTCGTGGGTCGGAACGGTGGCTTTGAGGTCCGCCACCATGTAGGCCGGCTGGGCGAGGGTCGGAACGGCGGCCACGCCGGCCAGAGTGGCGAGGATCGCCAGAGTCGGAAGCAAGAGGGAGGAGCGTCGGGTGGTCATGGCGGGCACGCTCCGGATCGCGTGAGGACTCGGTCGCCGATTGTACGCCGGTGGGCGATCCGGCCCGCCGCGGCCTGCCGCTGGGGGTCGGTTCGGTGTTTCACACCCAGGCGGACCGATCCGGTCTAAACTCCGCCGACTTCGGGGGAATCGCTCATGGGAAAGAAGAACGTCTTTGCGGCGCTCGGCGTCGCCGGACTCATCCTCGTCGCGGCACCGGCCGCGGCCAACTTCCACAATATGCGCATCGTGCAGGTCTATGCCGGCGATGTGACACATCCGGACGCGCAGTACGTCGTGCTGCAGATGTGTACCAACGGGCAGAACGTGCTCGGCGGACACGAGGTCGGCTTTTTCGCCGCCGACGGCGGGGCGATCGGCACGCCGGTGGCCTTCGCGGGCTCGGTCGCCAATGGCGCGAGCCAGTCGCGCGTCCTCGTCGCGACGAGCAGCGCCGAGGCGCTCTTCGGGCTCACCGCCGACCTGCGGATGCCGGCGAGCATTCCGCCGGTCGGGGGCAAGCTCTGCTTCGAGCCCGCCAGTCCGGTCGACTGCTTCGGCTGGGGGAACTATTCGGCGCTTCCCGATGCCACGATCGGCACGCCGTTCGACGCCGGAGTCGGCATCACGCCCGGCGACGCCGAGCAGCGGAGCCTGTCGATCGCCGGCGGCTCGGGCACGCTCGAGTGCACGACGCCGAACGACGACACCGACGACTCGGCGAACGACTTCGGCCCGACGACGCCCAATCCGGGCAACAACGCCGGCAGCTCCGGCTTCATCCATCCCAACCATGTCTTCCTGCACGGCTTCGAGAGCGGCGCGAGCGCCGGCTGGTCGACGGTCGTCCCCTGATTCAGTCGGTCGCCGGAATCTCCGCGAAAGCGAGATTCTGAATCGGGTAGGAACGCCAGTCCCGGTAGTCGAAGTGCCACCATTCGTGCTCGTAGACGGTGAAGCCCTCGGCTTCCATAGCAGAGCGAAGCAGGTCGCGGTGCGCACGGGCTTCGGCGCTGCCGCCGGAGTAGGTGGGGCTCGCCTTGGCTGTGAAATCGTCGTAAGCCGACGGCATTTCGAGGTCGCGGCCGGAAGCAAGATCGAAGAGCGTCAGGTCGACGGCACAACCGCGGTTGTGCCGCGAGCCCTGCCTGGGGTCGGCGACGAACTGACGTTTGTCGGCCGGGGTGGCGTCCCAGAACAGCTTGGTCACCGACCACGGGCGATAGCCGTCGAAGATCCGTAGCCCCAGGCCCTGGGGCTCGAGGCGGCGGCGGACACGCGCCAGCGCCTCGGCCGCAGGGCGCTGCAGAAAGGCGCGGGCCTCGGCATAGACCGGGCGGCCGAAGAAGTTGTTCGCGGTGGCGTAGCGGATCTCCAGCGTGAGCGCCGGGTCGAGGCGCGTGAGCTCGACGAGATCGGGCGAGCGGAACGTGCCGCGCTCCCGCGGCGGTCCGCCGGCACAGGCGAGAGTGCCGCCGACGACGAGGGCGAGCAGCGCGAGGCCGAACGACGGCGACAGCACGCAGCCGCTGCGCGACAGGTGCGAGCGAATCAATCCGTTCCCTGCCTGCCGCTCGTGCCGCCGCGCCAGCGCAGCGCGGGATCGCCCCCCGGCAGCCCGAGATGGTCCATCAGGCGCAGGGCGTAGGCGTCGAGAAACTGCTCGAGGGTCTCGCCGCCGAGATAGAACGCAGGGATCGGCGGCGCGACGATCGCGCCGGCCCAGACCATCGTGCGCAGGTTCTCGACCTGCACCAGGTTGAGCGGCGTCTCGCGGAAACCCAAGACCAGCGGCCAGCGCTCCTTGAGAGCCACCGCGCCGGCGCGGTGCAGGAGCGTCGTCGCCGAACCGGTGGCGAGCGCGCCGAGAGTTCCCGAGCTGCACGGCAGAACGAGCGTCCCCGCCAGCCGGTAGGAGCCGGAGGAGATCGGCGCGTCGAGCTCGTTGTCGCGATGGACGACGACCTTGGCGCGCGCGGCGGCGGGAAGCTCCGCGGCGTCGACCAGCGCTTCGGCGCCGGTGCGGTCGCGGCCGAGCTCGTGGAAGAGCACCTGGCTCGCCCCCTTCGAAACCACGAGGTGGACGCGGGCGACGTCGTCGCGGCGCGCGAGCGCGCTGAGCAGATGCCGCGGCAGCAGCATTCCCGAGGCACCGGAGAC
>NZ_JAGOID010000020.1 GCF_017995835.1 Amaricoccus sp. | reverse complement strand
CGTTCCAGCAGCGCTGCACCGCAAGCCGCAGGCCGTCGCGCTCGGCGTTGGTGATCGGCGGCCCCTCGGGCAGCGAGGTCGCCGCCGCCTGCCCCTCCGCCGCCGCCTCGCGCTCGGCGACCGCGGCCGCCACCGCCGCCGCGACGGCGCTCTGGGTCGATGGCGTCGGCGGCGTCGCCGTGGGCGGCGTCGCTGGCGTCGCCGGCGTGGCGACCCGATCCGGCTCCGGCTCGCGCACAGGCTCCTGCGGCTGCACGGCCGCGGCCACGCGCGGGGGCTCGCGCAACGCGTCCGGCCGCGGCCGGGGCGGGGCGGCATTGGCGACCTGGCCCGCCGGCGTCGCCGGGGGCGGGGGCGGCGCGGCCTCGGGCGGCGCGGCGACGGGCGCGGTCTCGACCGGAGGCTCCGGCGTCGGCGCGGGCGACGGCTCCAGCGTCGCCACGTCGGCGGGGCGCGCGTTCTCGGGCGGCGGCGGCGTCGGCGTCGCCTCGATCCGCTCCACCGGCCGCGCCCGCGGCGGCGACACGATGGCCGAGGGCGCTGGCGGCACGATGCTGACGCCCTCGGGCGCGGGCGTCAGCGGCGCGTCGGGATTGAACTTCGGCTCCAGCGTCGCGACCTCGGCCGGAGCCGGCGGCGGCGGCGCGGGCGGCTCGGGCGCCGGGGCGGCCTGCGGAAGCTCCGGCTCGGGCAGCGTCTCCGGGGCCTCGGTCACCGGCGCGGGCGCCTCGGGCGCGGCCTCGGGGTCCGGCGTGGCCCGCGCCGCGGACTGCGCCGCCTCGAACTCTGCGTCGGTGACGAAGCTGACCTCGCTCACCCGGATCGGCTCGGGATCGTCGGCCCGGAACCACGGCAGGCCGAAGATCACGAGCGCGATGACCGCGCCGTGGCCGAGGCCGGAGATGACCGTGCCGGTCCGCATCGCGACGGCCTATTCGTCCGACCCGTTGTCGATCACGCCGTCGAACCGCGGGCCGCCCTGCTCGGTGACGAGGCCGATGCTGGTGAAGCCCGAGGCGTTCAGCGCCCCCATCACCTGCATCACGCCCTCGTAGGGAACGTCGCCGTCGGCGCGCAGGAACACCCGCGGGCTCGTCCGCTCCGCCGCGACCGCCTTCAGCCGCGGAATGAACTCGGCGCGGGGAATCTCGGCGTTCTGCACGATGATCTGCCCGTCCGCGGTCAGCGCCACCGTCAGCGGCTCCTCCTGCTCGGAGGGCAGCGGCGCGGCCGCCGTCTTGGGCAGCTCGATCGGCACGCCCACGGTCAGGAGCGGCGCCGCCACCATGAAGATGATCAGCAACACCAGCATCACGTCGACGAAGGGCGTGACGTTGATCTCCGACATCGGCCCGCGCCCGGGCCGCCGCCGGCGCCACGACCGGCCGCCGGTCGCGCCGCCGGACTGGAGCGAGGCGCCCATGTCAGGCCGCCTTGTCGAGCTGGCGCGACAGGATCATCGAGAACTCGTCCGCGAAGCCCTCGTAGCCGCCGACCACCCGCTCGGTGTCCTGGTTGAGCTTGTTGTAGAAGATCACCGCCGGAATGGCCGCGAGCAGGCCGAGCGCGGTGGCGAGGAGCGCCTCGGCGATGCCGGGCGCGACGACCGCCAGGTTGGTCGACTGTTGCAGCGCGATCTCCTCGAAGGCGCGCTTGATGCCCCAGACCGTGCCGAAGAGCCCGACGAACGGCGCGATCGAACCCGTCGTGGCGAGGAAGTTCAGACCCTTGCCCAGCCGCTCCGCCTCGCGCGCGATGGCGACGTTCATCGCCCGGTCGATGCGCGCCTGCGCCCCGGCGATCAGCCCGCCGTCCTTGCGATGGCTGCGCCGCCATTCGGTCATCCCGGCGGCGAAGATGCGCTCCGATGCCCCGGCCGGGTCCGGCCCGATGCGGTCATAGACCTCCTCGAGCGGCTCGCCCGACCAGAAGGCGGCGTCGAAGGCCTCGGCCTCGGCCCGTGCGCGCCGCAGGTCGATGATCTTCTGGGCGATGATCGACCACGACCAGAACGAGGCCGCGATGAGGGTGATCATCACGATCTTCACGAGGAAGCTCGCGCGCAGGAACAGCGCGAGCAGCGAGAAGTCGAGTGTCTGTTCCATGCGCCTGCTCTCTTGCTCGAAGGTCGGCCGGCCACGACCGGCATGACCCTTTCCGGGCCCGGTTTGGCCGGCTTCTGCCCGAAAAGCGCCCGCCCTGTCCAGCGGCAAGTCCGCACGGCTTCGTGTGGCGGCAGGACTGCGCCTGCGAGCGCCGGTCCGGACGCGGCGCGGACAGCCCTGCCGGCGGGGCCCCGCCGGGCCGGTCCCCGCCCGCCCGCGCCGCCATCGGGCCGCCGGTTACCAAGACGTGAACGCGCGCTTGGCCGGGCGGCCGGCGGCCCGGCATACTCGGGCGCGTGGGGAGGGAAGACGGATGAAGCTCGTGCTTGCGGGCGCCCTGATCGCGCTGGCCTGCGCCGGCGCGCGGGCGGAGGTCATTCTCGATCACCGGGACTGGCGCGTCGAATGGGTCGACGGTCCGGACGGGTTCTGCAGCGCCTCCACGCAGGGCGCGGCGACGCGCTTCGAGGTGATCGCGCTGGCGGGCGGTCCGGTGGGCCTGATGCTGAGCGGCTTCGACCTGCAGGTCGTCGAGGGCGACCGGTTTCCGATCTTCGTCGACGTGGACTACGACCGCTTCTTCGGCGAGGCGGAAGCTCTGTCGGACGGCCTCCTGATGCTGCGGCTCCGCGACGACCAGCTCCCCCCCTTTCTCGAGGCGTTGCACGACGGAAACGCCGTCGCCGTATACGACTATGCGCGCGACGGCGTGCCCGTCTCCGTTCACAGCCTGCGGGGCTCCGCCGCCGCCATCCTCAAGCTCGTCGACTGCGTCAGCGCGCTCCCGCAGCCTGCGCCTGGCCCCGAGACCCCACCTGCCCTCACCGCCCCGCTGGCCGCCGCGCCTTCGCCGGTCCCGCCCGCCTGGGGCACGCCCGCCACCGGACGGGTCGCCTGGGGGCCTTACGACGGCGACGCGGGCCGGGCGTGGATCCGGGTCGCCGGAGACCTGACGATGGAGGTCGCCGACGACTTCGACCGGGTCGCGGCCGAAGTGAAGATCGGCTTCCCCGGCCGCGACGCCGTGGACGTGCTGCTCGCCTCCGACGGCGGGCAGATGGCGGCGGGAATCGCCATCGGCTCCGAGGCGCGCCGGCAGGGATTCTCGACCATCGCCGGAGGAACGTGCGCCTCCGCCTGCGCGCTGGCCTGGCTCGGCGGCGTCCGTCTCGGGATCGAGAGCGACGGCGGCCGCGTCGGGTTCCACCAGATCTACGACCGCGACAGCGGGACGGCGGATCCGCAGGGAAACGCGCTCGCCGGCAGCTACCTGGCCAAGCTCGGCTACGACTATGCGGTGACGGCCTTCGCCACCGAGGCCGGCCCCGACGACATGCGCTGGCTGGAGAGCGCTGACGCCGCGCGGCTCGACCTTGCCGTCTACTGGTTCGTCCGACCCTAGGTCGTCAGGCCTTCCATCGCCTCGCGCAGCTCCGCCGGCAGCCGCGTAGGACGGCCTTCCGCGTCGATCGCCACGATCGTGACCCGGGCCCGGGCGAGGACATCGCCGTTGCGGCGCACCTCCTGGTCAAGCTCGACCCGCGACCCGCCCATGTCGGCGAGCGCCGTCGTCACCACAAGCTCGTCCTGGAACCGCGCCGGGCGCAGGTAGTCGATCTCGACGCGGCGCACCGCGAACACGATCCCCGTCCCTGCCCTGATCCGCGCCTGATCGACGCCGGCGGCGAGCAGCGCCTCGGTCCGCCCGCGCTCGATGAAGCGCAGGTAGTTGGCGTAGTAGACGATCCCGGCGAGATCGACGTCCTCGTAGTAGACCCGCAGTCTGTGCTCGTGCATCGGCCGATCCCCCTCGGCCGAAGTTCTATTCGCTCGACCGGGCTCGCGCCACCGCCCCGCGCCTATGCCTCCGGATGCTCGATCCGCAGGACCTGGCCCGCGGCGTCGACGTCGCAGGTGTGCCGCCGGGTCCCGTCCAACGCCTCGAACGTCTCGACCGCGTCGTCGCGCGTTTCCAGCCAGTCGACCGCCACCGCGTCGACCGGCTTGCCGACATGGGCCGCGACCGCCGCCTGGCACGCCTGCGCGCCGGCCGGGTTCGGCGGCCCGGCCGGGGCGCCCGGCGCCGGGGGCTCCGGCGCCGCGCAGGCGGCGAGCAGGAGGAACGCGGCGCCCTGCGCCGCGGCCCCTCGCGTCACGCTCAGCCCGGCCCGAAGGCCGAGACGGTGTTGTCGATCTCGACGGTGCAGGTGAAGGTCGTGGTCGAGCCGGCGACCTGGACGTCGTAGATCGTCGCGCCCGTCTTGGAGGAGGCGACAGGCGTCACGGTCACATCGCCCTCGGTCAGGCCGAGTTGCTGCAGGGCGAGCGCCGAGCAGGCCTCCTCCGCAGGGCTCATCGTCGGGGCCGGCGGCTCGGGCTTCGGGGAGCAGGCGGCGATCGCCAGCGGAAAGGCGGCGACCGCTAGAACGGCAAAGCGCATCTCTCGTCTCCTCATGTCCGGCCTCGTGCGGGCCGCAGAGAAAGCTAGTCCGTTTCGGGGGTTTCGCCAACAACGGCGTGCGCGCCGGCGATCGGGCGCCGAGGCGTCAGAACGGCACGTCGTCCGAGGCCACCACATAGCGGGCGACGACGTTCTTCTCGCCGGCCTTGTCGAAGGCGATCGTGAGCTTGTCGCCTTCCACCGCTGTGACGACGCCGTAGCCGAACTTCTGGTGAAAGACCCGCGTCCCCACCGGCTGCGCCGCGACGGCGGCGGCGTCGATCACCATGTCGCGCGCCTCGCGCGGCTGGCTCATCGGTCGATCGCCCGCGCGCGCCGCCATTCGCCGCCAGCCGGGAGAGTTGTAGACGTCGGCCCGCGCCGCCCTGTCCGCGAGCGGCGAGGCCGGCGCGGCGTGGGCCGCCGCCGCGCCGAAGCCGCCGCCGTAGAGCCCCGGCGGCGTCAGCACCGCCACATGCTCTGACGGCAGCTCGTCGATGAACCGCGACGGCATCTGGCTCTGCCACTGGTTGTAGACCCGCCGGTTCGCGGCGAAACTGATGGTGCAGAGCCGCTCGGCCCGGGTGATGCCCACATAGGCCAGCCGCCGCTCCTCCTCGAGCCCCGCGAGCCCGCTCTCGTCCATCGAGCGCTGCGACGGAAACAGCCCGTCCTCCCAGCCCGGCAGGAACACCGCCGGGAACTCCAGCCCCTTGGCCGCGTGCAGGGTCATGATCGACACCTTCGCCGCGCCCTCGTCGGTCTCGTTGTCCATCACCAGCGCGACGTGGTCGAGAAAGCCCTGGAGGTTCTCGAACTCCTCCAGCGCCTTGACGAGCTCCTTGAGGTTCTCGAGCCGTCCGACCGCGTCCGGCGACTTCTCCGCCTGCCACATCGCCGTATAGCCGCTCTCGTCGAGCATCTGCTCGGCGAGCGCCACATGCGCCCCGGGCGCCGCGTCGGCGCGAAGCTCCGCGCCCCAGAGATCGAACTGCGCGACCAGCTCGCCCAGCGCCGCCCGCGCCCGCGGCCCGAGCCCCCCGGCCGCCACCACGCGCCGCGCCCCTTCGAGCAGCGACACCCCCGCCGCCCGCGCCTCCCGGTTGATGTCCTGCAACGCCTTGTCGCCAATGCCGCGCTTCGGCACGTTGACGATCCGCTCGAAGGCGAGGTCATCCTCCGGGCTGACCGCTACGCGGAAATACGCCATCGCGTCGCGGATCTCGCGCCGCTCGTAGAAGCGCGGGCCGCCGATCACCCGGTACGGCAGCCCGATGGTCAGGAAGCGGTCCTCGAAGGCGCGCATCTGGTGGCTGGCGCGCACGAGGATGGCGATCCCGTCCGGCGAGACCGGCGCCATCCCCCGCGTGCCGCGGGCCAGCGCTTCGATCTCCTCGCCGATCCAGCGCGCCTCCTCCTCGCCGTCCCAGTGCCCGATCAGCCGCACCTTCTCGCCGTCCGGAACCTCGGTCCAGAGCGTCTTGCCGAGCCGCCCGGCATTCGCGGCGATGAGCCCCGAGGCGGCGGCGAGGATATGCGGCGTCGAGCGATAGTTCTGCTCCAGCCGGATCACCTTCGCGCCCGGGAAGTCCTTCTCGAAGCGCAGGATGTTCCCGACCTCGGCGCCCCGCCAGCCGTAGATCGACTGGTCGTCGTCGCCGACGCAGCAGATGTTGCGATGCCCCGCGGCGAGCAGCCGCAGCCACAGGTACTGCGCGACGTTGGTGTCCTGATACTCGTCGACGAGGATGTAGCGGAACCAGCGCTGGTACTGCGCCAGCACGTCCTCGTGCCTTTGCAGGATCACCAGAACATGCAGGAGCAAGTCCCCGAAATCACAGGCGTTGAGCGCCCGGAGCCGCTCCTGGTAGGCCGCATAGAGCTCGGCGCCGCGATGGTTGTAGGCATGCGCCTCCGCGACCGGCAGCCGCTCCGGCGTCAACGCCCGGTTCTTCCAGCCGTCGATCAGGCTCGCGAGCTGCCGCGGCGGCCAGCGCTTCTCGTCGATGCCGGCGGCCGAGACCACCTGCCCGATCAGCCGCAGCTGGTCGTCGGTGTCGAGGATGGTGAAGCTGCCCTTCAGCCCGACCAGTTCGGCGTGCCGCCGCAGCATCCGCATGGAGAGCGCGTGAAAGGTGCCGAGCCAGGGCATCCCCTCGACCACGCCGCCGACCAGCGCCCCCACCCGCGCCCGCATCTCGCGCGCGGCCTTGTTGGTGAAGGTCACGGCGAGGAGCTCGTTCGGCCGCGCCCGCCCCGTCGCCAGCAGATGCGCCACCCGCGCCGTCAACGCCCGGGTCTTGCCCGTGCCCGCGCCCGCCAGCATCAGCACCGGCCCGTCGAGCGTCTCGACGGCGGCGCGCTGCTCCGGATTCAGCGCGTCGAGATAGGGCGCCGGCCGCGCCGCCGCGGCGCGGACCGAGAGCGGAACGGCGGCCTCGAACGCTGCGGCCTCATCCTGAAAGGAACTCATGGCCCGGCAAGGTAAACCGCGCCCGCCGGGAAGGGAAGTCGCGTTCGCCTTGCGTTCACGCCTCAGCGTATCGGGCGGCCGTGCTCGTCGAAGCGGTGGAGGTTCTCCTCGATCGGCCGCACGCCGATCTTCGCGCCCCAGGGGATCGAGGTCTTGCCCTCCTGGCGCACCAGCACCGGCTCCTCCGAGCCGATGTCGACGAAGAGGTAGTTGTCCGAGCCGAGGTTCTCGGCATGAACGACCTCGCCCGACCAGACCGGGCTCACGTTGTCCACCACCATGTGCTCCGAGCGGATCCCGATCGTGTGCGCCCCGAAGCCCTTCGCGATCTGGCCGTTGATGAAGTTCATCTGCGGGCTGCCGATGAATCCCGCAACGAAGATCGAGTTCGGCTTCTCGTAGAGCTCGGTCGGCGTGCCGACCTGCATCACCAGCCCGTCCTTCAGCACGCAGATGCGGTCGGCGAGCGTCATCGCCTCGACCTGGTCATGCGTCACGTAGATCATGGTGACGTTGTTCATCGCGTGGTGGAGCCTCGCGATCTCCAGCCGCGTCGCCACCCGCAGCGCCGCGTCGAGGTTCGACAGGGGTTCGTCGAACAGGAACACCCGCGGGTCGCGCACGATCGCCCGTCCGATCGCCACGCGCTGCCGCTGCCCGCCCGAGAGCTGCTTCGGCAGCCGGTCGAGCAGGTGGTCGATCTGGAGCATCTTCGCCGCCTTCTCGACCCGGGCCCGGATCTCCGCCTCGCCCGCCTTGGCGAGCTTCATGCCGAAGGCCATGTTGTCGTAGACCTTCATGTGCGGATAGAGCGCATAGCTCTGGAACACCATGGCGATGCCCCGCTTCGACGGCGCGAGGTCGTTGACCCGCTCGTTGTCGAAGATCAGGTCGCCGCTCGTGATGTCCTCGAGCCCGGCGATCAGCCGCAGGAGCGTCGACTTGCCGCAGCCCGAGGGCCCGACGAACACCATGAACTCGCCGTCCTCGATCTGGAGGTTGACGCCCTTTATGACGTCGACCGAGCCGTAGGACTTGCGGACGTCGTTGAGTTGCAGTTGCGCCATGACGCGGAGCCCCCCGGATCAGCCTTTGACGCCGCCGGCGGTCAGGCCAGCCACGATCTTGCGTTGGAAGACGAGCACGAGCACGATCAGCGGCACGGTCACGATCACCGAGGCGGCCATGATGATGCCCCACGGCGTCTCGTACTGGCTCGCGCCCGAGAGGAGCGCGATCGCCACCGGCACCGTCCGCGTCGTGCTCGACGAGGTGAAGGTCAGCGCGAACAGGAACTCGTTCCAGGCGCCGATGAAGGCGAGAAGCCCCGTCGTCACCATTGCCGGCCACATCAGCGGCAGAAAGACCTTGGTGATGATCACCCAGGGGGTCGCCCCGTCGACGATCGCCGCTTCCTCGATCTCGACCGGCAGGTCGCGCATGAACGTGGTAAGCACCCAGACGGTGAACGGAAGCGTGAAGATCGTGTAGCTGAGGATCAGCGCCCAGGGCGTGTTGAAGATGCCGATGAAGCGGATCAGCTCGAAGAGACCGGCGAGCACCGCGATCTGCGGGAACATCGACACGGCGAGGATGGTCAGCAGCAGGAGCGTCCGCCCGCGGAACCGCACGCGGGCGAGCGCATAGGACGCCGTGACCCCGAGCAGCAGCGCGCAGGCCACCGTCAGCGTCGCCACGATCACCGAGTTCAGGATGTTGCGCGGGAAGGCGCCCTGCGACAGGACGTCGCGATAGTTCTGCCAGTTGAATTCGGTCGGCCAGTAGCTGACCTGGAAGAGCGAAGTCCCGGTCTTGAAGCTCGTCAGGATTGCGTAATAGAACGGAAACACCGCGACCACGACGATCACCACGACGGCAAGATAGAAGGCGGCGGTCTTGATTGCGGCAGGCATCACTTCGTCCCCCCGAGATCGACCTTCCCGAGCCAGATATAGAGGATGACGCAGAGCGCGATGATCAGGAACAGGAGCGTCGACTGCGCCGAGCCGTAGGCGAACTTGTCGAAGTCTATCAGGTTCTCGCGGCTGATGATCGACATCGTCTTGGTCGCCGGCGAGTTCGGCGTCAGCACGTAGATCAGGTCGAAGATGCGCAGCGCGTCGAGCATCCGGAAGATCACCGCCACCATCAGCGCCGGCTTCACCAGCGGCAGTGTCACCTTGAAGAACACCTTGACCGGGTGGATGCCGTCGATCTTCGCCGCCTCGTACATGTCGCGCGGGATCATCTGGAGACCGGCGAGGCACAAGAGCGCCATGAACGGCGTGGTCTTCCACACGTCGACGATGATGACCGCCCAGAAGGCGGTGTCGGCGTTCGCGGTCCAGGCGACCTTCTGGCTGATGATCCCGAGCGACATCAGCATGTCGTTGACCATGCCGAACTGGTCGTTGAAGAGCCACGCCCACAGCTTCGCCGAGACGATGGTCGGAATCGCCCAAGGGATCAGCACCGCGGCGCGGACGATGGCTCGGCCCCTGAACTCGGCGTTCAGCACCAGCGCCACGAGAAGCCCGAGCACCGTCTCCAGCCCGACCGAGATGATCGCGAAGCGGAAGGTGTTGTAGACCGCATTCCACCAGGCCGGATCGACGAGCGTGCCGCGCCAGATGGTGCGCCCACTCTCGAGCGTGCGCCAGGTAAGGTAGTTGGAGAAGCCGATCCACTCTCCGCCCGAGAGGTTGCTCAGCGACGTGTTGGTGAAGCTGAACCAGATGGTCCGCAACAGCGGCCAGGCGGCGACCGCCATGAGCGCGATCATCATCGGCAGCAGGAACAGGCGCGCGGCGCGGACGCGCTCGGCCTGAAGCTCGGATCGGCGCGGCCGGGCGACCGGTCCCGATCCCTGCGGCGGACGTCCGTCGAGCGCCGTGGTCGTCACGTCGATCCCCTCCCGTCTCGGCGTTGTCAAGGCGCCGGAGGGCGGACCCTCCGGCGATCCGGCGGTCAGACGCCGCCGTTGTCGTGGCGGCGGCCTACCAGCCCGTGCCCTTCAGCTCGTCGAGATCGACCTCGAGCAGTTCGAGGTTCTCGGCGGCGGAGCCGTTGCCCGAGAGCGTCTGATGCACCGCAGTCCAGAACTTCGACGACACCTCGTTGTAGGCGACCTTGGTCGGGGCCGACGGGCGCGGAACCGCGTTGAGGAAGATCTCCTTCCAGCGCGGAATGATCGGCTGTGCGGCGGCGATCTCCGGGTCGTCGTAGAGCGAGACGATGGTCGGCAGGTTGGCCGCCATCAGCGCGTGCTTCTTCTGGAACTCCGGCGAGGCCATGAAGGTGGCGAGCGAGATCGCCTCCTCCTGGTTCGGCGAGAAGCGCGAGACCGCGGCGTTCCAGCCGCCGAGCGTCGCGGCCGAGGTTGTGTCTCCCCCGGCCGAGGGCAGCGGCGCCACGTCGAACAGATCCTTCACCGGGCTGTCCGCGCTGTTGCCGAGCGCATAGGCGTAGGGCCAGTTGCGCATGAAGACGGCGTTGCCGGTCTGCCAGACGCCGCGCGCCTCCTCCTCCATGTAGGAGAGCACGCCCGGCGGCGAGATCGTCCCCACCCAGCCCTTGGCGGTGTCGAGCGCCTTCTCGGCGGCGTCGTTGTAGATCGAGATCGAGCCGTCGGGCTGGATGATCTGCCCGCCGCCGTTCGACTTGACCCACTCGAGCGCGTTGCAGGTCAGGCCCTCGTAGGCGGCGCCCTGCCAGACATAGCCCCAGAGGTCCTTCTTGCCCTCGGCGCGCTCGGCGTCCTGGACCTTCTGGGCGGCCGCGGTCAGCTCCTCCCAGGTCTTGGGCACCTCGACGCCGTGCTTCTCCAGCAGGTCCTTGCGGTAGTAGAGCGCCGGCGCGTCGGTGAAGATCGGCAGCGCCACCAGCTTGCCGTCGACGGTCTGGCTCTCGATGATCGAGGGGAAATGCGTGGGCGCGATGTCCTTGGCGGCCTCGGTCAGGTCGACGAAATTGTCGGCGAGCTGCGGGGCCCAGATCACGTCGACCATGTAGACGTCGATGTCGGAGTTCTGCGCGGCGAGCCACAGGCGATACTGCGCGAACTGGTCGGTGGTCGAGGAGGGCATCGGCACGATGTTGACCGTGTTGCCGGTCGCCGCCTCCCAGTCCTTGAAGATCTCCTTGAAGACGTTGATGGCGTTGCCCGTCGCGCCGGTGACGAAGTTCACCTGCGCCGCCTGGGCGGACGTGGCCACAAGGGCGAGAAGCGACGCCGCAGCCAGCAACGGCCGGGCAAGGCGTCTCGTTCTCGGCGTCGACATGATCGAAGTTCCTCCTCCTGGGCGTCCCGATCACGGCGTGCGCACTGGCGAGCGCCGGGCCGGGTTCATGGCGTCTTGTGCGATTCTTGTTGTTCAAAACGCTTCGAACGAAGTCTTGCCGCGAATCGAACGGTCGTGTCAACCGATCGTTGCGCGACCGCGACAGCCGTGGCCGGGCCCGGCCGGCCCCCTGTCGCCTGCGCGCGACCGCGGCTAGGATGCTGCCGAGGCGGGCCTTCCGCCGCGCCGGAGGGAGTTCCGATGAAGATCACCGTCAACGTCGACTGCACCCCCGAAGAGGCGCGCGCCTTCCTCGGCCTCCCCGACGTGAAGCCGATGCAGGAGGAGCTCCTCGCCGAGATCAAGGACCGGATGACCTCCGGCCTTCGCGCCATGCAGCCGGAGGAAATGCTGCGAGTCTGGCTGCCGGCGAACCTCAAGGGCTTCGAGCAGATGTACGACGCCTTCCTTCGCATGGGCTCGCCCAAGCGCGAATGACGACGCGCGCGAGCCCGCTCACGCGCGAGCGCATCCACCTCGAAATCGGATGGCTGGATAGCGTCCCGCCATGCGACGCCTCCCGTCAGGTCTTGCGGCCGACCAGCCGCTTGAACCATCCGGCCTTCTTCTCGCCGCTCTCGCCGTCGCCGGCCGGCTCCCCCTCCGGCGGCCCCTCGACCGCCCGGGCGAAGCTCTCGAAGAACCCGTCCGCCATCTTCTTCGCGAAGCCGTCGATCAGCCGGGCCCCGAGCTGGGCGATCTTGCCGCCGACGTGCGCCTTCACGTCGTAGGAGAGCAACGTCCCCCCGTCAGCGTCCGCGAGCCGGACGTCGGCCGAGCCCTTGGCGAAGCCGGCAGCGCCGCCCTTGCCCTCGCCCGAGATGGTGTAGCTCTCGCCCGGCGCCACGTTCGAAAGCTGCACCCCGCCGTGGAATGTGGCGCTCACCGGGCCGACCTTCTGCTTGACCGTCGCCTCGAAGCCCTTCTCGGGGTCTCCCGTCAACTCCTGGCAGCCCGGGATGGCCGCCTTCAGCACCTCCGGATCGTTGAGCGCCGCCCAGACTGTCGCGCGGTCGGCGGCGATCTGCCGCGAGCCTGTCAGTTCCAAGTCGCACCTCCCTGGCGTCCGGGATCCGACCATACCGGCAAAGCGCCCCACGTCAAAGCCGGGCCTCGAGCCTTGCCAGGCATTGCGGGCCGCGCCAAACGGGAGTTGCCAAATGCGGACGCGAAGGAGCCCCACAATGCCCGACAGCCGCCACGCCGCCCTCGTCCTCCTCGCGCTCGCCCTCGCCCCGCAGGCGCAGGCGCAGCAGTCCGAACGCTGCTACGGCGTCTCGCCTGCCGGCCGCAACGACGGAATCGGCGAAGCGGAGACGCCGGGCGGCGCGACGATCGACTACCAGGGGGACGCCTGGACCTGGACGCCGGCCGGGCGCTGCGCGATCCTGCCGCTGCCGCCGCAGGCCGACGGCACGCCGCGCCGCGGCGCCTACCTGCCGCTCGAGCGCGACCTGCCCTGACCCGTCACGACGCGCAACTCGCGATCGTCCCCGCGGCGAGGCCCCGGGCGAAGGCGGCCTTGCGCGCCCCCTCCGCCCCCGGCGCGAACAGCGCCGCGTCCACGGCCGCGCCCCGCGACGCCGCCTGCACCGCCTCCGCCGCCGCGACCAGCGTCCGCCCGTAGACCTCCGGCGACACGCCCCGCAGCCCCGAGCGCGCCGCCCAGACTCCGGCCAGGCAATCTCCCGCAGCCGCCTGCTCGCGCGCCGTGCCCGCGTCCGTCCCGAGCGCCTCCTGCGCCGGCGCCGCCGCGGCGCGCCCGGCGAACAACGCCACCGCCGCCTCGCCGTCCCGCCGCATCCGCGCCCGGATCCCGTCGAGGGTGGCGAGGTCGATCGCAAGCATCCGCACCTCGGCGCAGTAGAACGCCCCGGCGGTCGCCGCGCCGCCCGTGCAGGGGTTGGGGGCCGCCCGCGAGAACAGCCGGAGTTGCGTCGGCGCCACTTCGAGATTCCGCTCGACGCGGATCCGCTCCCGCAAGACCGTGCCCGCCTCCGCCGCCGCCGCCTCGGACAGCGCCGCCGCCACCCCGGCGCGCTCCGACGAGAGCGGCCCCGCCTCCGGCTCCGCCCGCCCCGACCAGACCGCCGCGAACCCGACGCTCGCCGCCGTCAGCGCAAGGAGCCGGAACCCGAGCCCGAGGAGCCGGGGAGTTCGCGTCTCGGCCACCTGTCTCCCTCCCGGGCGGCCTTGACCCCGCCCCCACGCCATGATGCTTGACGCCAACCTTGTCGGCCGGAGGCGTGAAGGACGTGTTACCCGAACCCATCGCCGGGGGCGCGAGATGAGCCCGCTCCAGCGCGCCGGGATCGGCGCGGCCGCGGGCTCGGCGCTGCTCCTCGCGGCCGCCTTCGCCTTCCAGCACTTCGGCGGCTACGCTCCTTGCCACCTCTGCATCCTGCAACGCTGGCCGCACGCCGTCGCGGTCGCGCTCGGTCTCGCGCTCCTCGTCTGGCCGCGGCGCGAACTCGCCATGCTCGGCGCGCTCGCGATGCTGGTCGGGACCGGGATCGCCGCCTACCATGCCGGGATCGAGCAGGGCTGGTGGACCGGTCCGACCACCTGTGTCGCGCCCGACGTGGCCGGCCTCACGCCCGAGCAACTGCTCCAGCAGATCCTGAACGCCCCGGTGACGCGCTGCGACGAGATCGCCTGGAGCTTCCTCGGCCTGTCGATGGCCGTCTGGAACGGCCTCGCCTCCGCCGTCCTCGCGCTTCTCTGGGCCCGAGCCTACGCCTCGAGCTCGGCGTCCCAGTAGAGATAGTCCATCCAGCTCTCGTGAAGATGGTTGGGCGGGAATTTTCGCCCGACGTTCTGCAACTGCTCCGGCGTCGGCCGAACCGGCTTGCGCCGCAGGGTCAGCCCTGCCTGCCGCAGCGTCCGCGCGCCCTTGTGCAGGTTGCAGGGTCCACAGGACGCCACGACGTTCTCCCAGATGGTGCGGCCCCCGTTCGAGCGCGGGACGACATGATCGAAGGTCAGGTGGTCCTTGGCGCCGCAATACTGGCAGGTGAACTCGTCTCTCAGAAACAGATTGAACCTGGTGAAGGCGGTGGTTCTTACCGGCTTTATGTAGTCCTTGAGAACCACCACCGATGGTATTCGGAACACCACCGAGGGGGAGCGCACCACCGCGTCGTACTCCGCCACCACGACGACCCTGTCGAGCACCGCGGCCTTGACCGCCTCCTGCCATGGCCAGAGCGACAGCGGCAGGTAGCTCAGCGGGCGGAAGTCGGCGTTCAGGACCAGCGCAGGATGGTCGCGGAGGCCGGCAGGGCTCCGCACGAAGCTCGGCATGTGGGTCGCTTGCAGCATCGCCGCTCCCTGGCCGGACGCCGCGCCACAGCATGCTGCAATGCGCAACGTCAATTCCAACTATATCTCGCCGGCCATGACTCGCAAGCCTCAAGATCAAGCGCGCGCCGCGACGGGCTCCGCCAGGCTAGCTCGCCGCGACGGCGGAAATGTGACGGCGCGCCTGTCCCGCACGCCGCGGGACGGCCGCCCTTCCGCCCTGCCCCGCGCGCGCCCCGGGCGGACCTAGCCCTCGGCCCCCAGGACGCGGCGCAGGAGCCCGACCGCAAGGCCGAGCCCGTCCGGGGCGATTCCGTGCCCTACGCCGCGCGAAACATGCGTCGCCGTCTCGACGCCGGCAGCGCGCAGCGCCTCCGACGCCTCGGCGAGACTCGCCACCGGCACCATCGGATCCTCGTCCCCGTGCACCAGCAGCACCGGCGGTTTCGTGACGATCTCGGCGGCGAGCTTCTCCGGCCGCAGGAGCCGCCCCGAGAAGCCGACGATCCCCGCAAGCGCGACCCTGCGCCGCAGCCCGACCTGCAACGCCATCATGGTCCCCTGCGAGAAACCGAAGAGCGCGGTTCGCCCGGGTCCGATCTCCTCCGACGTCACCGAGTCGAGCCAGGCGTCGAGCGCCGCGAACGCCCGCCCGGCGGCCACGGCCGCCGCCGCCGGATCCGACCCGTCGAGCCAGGGGATCGGAAACCACTGGTAGCCCATGGGATTGTTCAGGCAGCGCTCCGGCGCGTTCGGCGCGAAGAAGCGCGTGTCGGGCAGGTGCGGCGCGAGCGGCCCGGCGAGCCCGACCAGATCCTCGCCGTCGGCCCCGTAGCCGTGGAGGAAGATCACCTGGCTCGTCGCCTTCCCGGAAGCGGCGGGCCGCGACGGCCCGGTCAGCTTGGTCATGTCCTGCCCCTCGGCTTCTTGCCGTGCGGTGTTATGGACAATCCCTCGCCGCCGCAAGCGTGTCGGAAAACTGCAGCAACATCATCGCATTATGACGTGCGACGTCGTGCCGCTGCCCGCGCTACCGGACCCCTTCGCGGCCGTTCGCGACCCGGTAATATGCCCAGAGGAGCCGCGCCGCCACGCCGCGCCATGGCGACCATTCGAGGCTCATCTCGCGCAGCTCTCGCTCCCGCGGCCGCGCAGGCAACTCAAAGACCAGCCGCGCCGCCTCCTGCAACGCGAGATCGCCCGGCGCGAACACATCGGCCCGCCCGAGACTGAACATCGCGTAGACCTCCGCCGTCCAGACCCCGACCCCCTTCAGCCGCACCAGCGCCGCCACCACCTCGACGTCCGGCATCGCGCGCAACGCGTCGAAATCGACGCCTCCTTCCGCCAACCCCCGGCCATAGGCGATCTTCTGCCGCGACAATCCGGCCGCCCGCAGCGCCTCGTCGCTCGACGCCCGCAGACCCTCGGGCCGCGTCGCGCCGATCATCTCGAGCCGCCGCCAGATCGCCGCGGCCGAGGCCGTCGACACCTGCTGGCTCACGACCGCGGAAAACAGCGTCTCGAACCCGTCGGGGCGGCGGCGCAGGGGAAGCGGGCCCGTGGCGGCCAGAGCCCGTGCGAAGGACGGCTCGCGCGCGGCGAGCCAGGCCGCCCCTTCCGCGACGTCCGCGTCCGTCTCGATGATGCGCCCGACCATGTCGCCTGCCTAGCCCGTGCCGCCGCCGCGGCGCAATGCGGCCTTGGCCCGCGTCGCGACCCGGCCTAGAAGGCGGCCATGGCCCGATCAGACGCCCTCGCGGACCCCGACGACGTCCGCTCCCGTCGCAACGTCCGCGTCCTCGTCCTCGCGCAGGCGCTGCTCGGGGCGCAGTTGCCGGTCCATTTCATCCTCGGCGGCCTCGCCGGCCAGATGCTCGCCTCGAACAAGTGCCTCTCGACCCTGCCGATCTCGATGATCGTCTTCGGCTCGATGGCGACCGCTCCGGTCATGGCCGGGTTCATGCAGCGCCGGGGCCGGCGGCCGGGATTCGTCGTCGGCTGCCTTGCTGGCGCGCTTGGGGCAGGGCTCTGCGCAGCGGGGCTGTGGCTCGGCTCCTTCGGCCTCTTCCTCCTCGGCTCGCTCGCGGTCGGCATCTACATGTGCGGCAACGGCTTCTACCGTTTCGCCGCCGCCGACGGCGCGTCCGACACCTGGCGCCCGCGCGCGATCTCGGCCGTCATGGCGGCGGGCCTCGTCTCCGCGCTGATCGGGCCGCAGGTGGTCAAGACGACCGCCGACCTGCTTGCGCCGGTTCCCTTCGCCGGGGCCTACCTCGCGGTCGTGGCGATCAACCTCGCGGGGCTCGGGCTCTTCGTCTTCCTCGACAGCCCGCCCCCGCCCGAGCCGCACGCCGACGCGCCCCCGATCCGCAGCCGGCTCGACCTGCTGCGCACACCCCGGATCGCGGTGGCGATCCTGGTCGCGACGGTCGCCTATTCGCTGATGAACCTGGTGATGACCGCGACCCCGCTCGCGATGGTGGGCTGCGGCTTCGCCACCGCTCAGACCGCCGACGTCATCGGCGGCCACGTGCTCGCGATGTTCGCGCCCGCCTTCTTCACCGGCCGGCTGATCGACCGCTTCGGCGTGCTGCCGGTGACCGCGACCGGTCTCGGCATCCTCGCCGGCGCCGGCCTCGCCGGGCTCGCGGGCGTCGATCTCGCGAACTTCTACCTGGCGCTCCTGCTCCTTGGTCTCGGCTGGAACTTCGGGTTCATCGGCGCGACGACCTTGCTCACCTCCGCCTACCGCCCGGAAGAGCGAGGCCGCGTGCAGGGGATGAACGACTTCATCGTGTTCGGCTGCGTCGGCCTCACCTCGCTCGCGTCCGGGGGGCTTATGAACTGCTCCGGCGGCTCGCCGGCCGAGGGATGGGTCTCGGTCAACCTGGCGATGATCCCGTTCCTCGTCGCCGCCTTCGGGGCGCTGGTCTGGCTCGTCCTCTCCGAGCGCCGTCGGCCGGCCTAGCCTAGGCGACCAGCTGCCGCCGTACCGGTTCCGCCACCTCCCGTCTTTGCGCCCAGATTTCCTCGCGCAGCTCGCGACGCTCCTGGATGGCCCAGGCTACCCGTTCGCTCGGCGTCCACTGCACGAGCATCAGGCTCTCGTCCGCGCCCCGCACCTCGTTCAGCACCTTGCCGGCCCACCCTGCCTGCCGGATAACGCGGGCGACCGACGGAAAGACCACCCCGAAAATGCTGCCGATGTCGTTCCGCTGACAGTGGCGGCAGAGCCCGAGGAGCAGGTCCGACACGGCCGTCAGCCGCTCGTCGGGCGCAAGCCCGGGGGCGGCGCAAAAGCGCGAGATCTCCACTTCCTGCCGCAGCGAACCCCCACGGAGCCAAAGCCCGGGAAAGTGGTCCTCGACCATGCACCCCGTCGCCGCAGGCCGCAGCCGCACCGAGGCGCGATGGCGTCCCTCCTCCTCGACCATGCAATAGGTGGCGCCCCCGTCGTCGTACTCGTCGATTTCCAACCCTTGGGCATCAAGCCGCAGCGGCCACCCGTGCCTCCCGACGAACTGACTTGCGCGGTGCGCGAACATGGATCGGCGCAGCTCCCGGCATTCCGCCAGCCCGGCATTGTCGACGGCGAGAAACATCCTGATTCTCCTTACAACCAACTGTCGCCAGGCTTACTGCGCCCATGGTTGAAATGTTCTTTATATGTTCGAGACACTCACACACCGCAACTTAACGAGCTGTTCACCATTGCGACGGACTCTCGCCTGAGTGAGTAGCTTTGGCCGTGAGTACCGAGGGACCGTGAATGGCTGGCTGGGCGGAAGAGTCCATGCGCGAGGCGATCGACCTTCTGGCGCGCGCGGGCAGGAACGATCTCGCCTCGGACCTGAACCGCATCCAGGCGCGGGTCGATTTCGATGACCTCGACGTTCTGCGCTGCGTGGGAACCGACAGGATCGCCGACTCGATCCTCGAAGCCGAGTCTTTCTCCGAACTGATCGCGCTGCTCGGCGGGCTCGCCAACGCGATGAACCTCAGCCACGTCACCTTGCACGTGATCAGCGAAGCCGCATCGACGAACTTCTCGACCAAGGTGCTTACGACCTACCCCGAGGCATGGATCTCGCACTACGTCGATCGCCGCTACTTCGCCGTCGATCCTGTCGCCCGCACCTGCCTCGCGACCGACCACGGTTTCTTCTGGGATCGCTTCGACCGCACCGTGCCGGCAGCCCGCACCTTCTGGGAGGACGCGGCCATGCACGGCGTCGGCCCGGCCGGCTACACCCGCCCGATCGTCACCGTGCGCGGCGACAGGCTGGCGGTTTCCGTCTGCTCGCCACTCGACCTCGAAGCGTTTCGCGACCGCTTCGAACGCTACGAGGACGACCTCTCCAATCTCGGCATGTACCTCGCCGACAGCTTCTGCCGGCTGGCCTCCGCCGAGCGGCCGGACACCTTCAACCCCACCGACGACCAGCTCGGAATCCTGCGCGCCCTCGCCCTCGGCGTCACCGAGGAGAAGCTCAGCCAGCGAAGCTACCAATCCGGCTCGTACGCCGTCCTCGAGCACTCGATCTGCACGCTCTTCCGCACCAGGACCGTGGTGCAGGCCGCGATCCTCGCCACGCGCATCGGGCTGCTGGCTGACGCACCGCTCACCAAGTCCGACATCCTTGCAGCTCCCGACGTGACCGCCGTCGGTCGCCTGATCGTCGCTCCGACCGGCGCCCCGTTGCGCCGCCTCGCCCGCCTCCGCACCCCTTGCCCGGACCCGGCGCATTCTCCTGCGGCCTAGCAGACCTGGACTAGCGGACCGCGCCCCGGCCGCCGCAGACCGCGCAATCCCCCCGCGCCCGCGTCGCGATGCGGCGGCTCTCGCCGTGGAGCCCGTCGAAGATCACGAGCCGGCCGCGCAAACCCTCACCCGCGCCCGCCACGTGCTTGATCGCCTCGAGCGCCATCATCGAGCCCATTACCCCGGGCAACGCGCCGACGATCCCGGCCTCGGCGCACGACGGCGCGAGCCCCGCCGCGGGCGGCTCGGGGAAGACGCAGGCGTAGCAGGGTCCGCCGCGGTCCGGGTCCCAGAGCGCGAGCTGTCCTTCCCACTGGCTCATCGCCGCCGCGACCAGCGGCCGGCCCGCCGCCACGCAGGCGGCGTTGACCGCGTAGCGGGTGGGGAAGTTGTCGCTGCCGTCGAGAACGAGATCCCAGCCCGCGACCAGCCGCTCCGCGCCCGTCTCCGTCAGCCGCGCCTCCATGGCCTCGACCCCGACATGGGGGTTGAGCCGCCGCAGCGCCTCCTCGGCGACGGCGACCTTGGGCCGCCCGACATCGGCCGTTGCGAACAGCACCTGCCGCTGGAGGTTCGAGAGGCTCACCGTGTCGTCGTCGATCACGCCGAGCGTCCCGATCCCGGCCGCCGCGAGGTAGAGCAGCGCCGGGCAGCCGAGTCCCCCTGCCCCCACGACCAGCACCCGCGCCGCGCCGAGGCGGCGCTGGCCCGGTCCGCCCACCTCGCGCAGCACGATGTGGCGGGCGTAACGATCGAGTTCGTCGGACGACAGCGTCACAGCGGCTTCTCCATCCAGCGCCGCACGGCCGCGCCGCCCGTGGGCAGGTATCCCGCGCGGGCGAAGACCCGGGGCGACTGCCATTCGCCCACCGCGGCCCCGATCCGCCGGGCGCCGAGCGCGAGCGCCTCGCCCTCGGCGGCGCGCAGGAGCGAGCCGCCGACGCCGCGACCGCGAGCCGCGGGCGCGACCCGCAGCATTTCGATCTCGGCCGTCTCACCGGCGACGCGCAGCCGCACGTGCCCCTCGAGGGAGCCGTCGGCGCCGCGCCAGCCGAGCGAGACGCGCGACCCCGGCGCCTCCGCGGCCAGCGCCGCGGCCGTCTCGGCCGCGAGCAGGGCGTCGTCGTCGAACTGCACGAGACCCCGCGGCCGCGAGGGCGGGGCGCCGATCCCGGTCCGCCGTCGCAACGAGCGCACCCAGAACGCATAGGCCGCTACCGGCGCGAGGGCCACGCCGATCCAGACCGCGGCCTCCGCCCAGACCGCCACCTCGGTCCGATAGGAAGCCCCCTCGGACAGCAGCCGCGACGCCGCCAGCGCGACGGCCGCTGCACCGAGGATATAGCGCCACGCCCCCCGCCGCGCCCGCACGAGGCGCGCGACGAGCAGGGCGAAGACAGTGGCGGCGACGACGAGGAACACGGTCATGGGCGACCTCCACCCGCGACACGTAAGTCCGCGCCCCTGTCCGGAGCAAGACATCGTCGCCGGGGAGTCCCCTGCGGGCGAGCAGACGCCGCTGGTCCCGGCCGCGGGGTTGATCGCGCGATCTTGGGCCCGCACGGCTGGCGGCGCGCGCTCACGACGGATATATCGGCGGCATGCTCGCCGATCTCCTCCGCCGCCTCGCCGCTCCGCCGCATCCGGCCCCGCTCGCGCCCGAGGATTGCCGCCTCGCCCTCACCGCGCTGATGGTGCGACTGGCGCGCACGGACGACAGCTACAGCGGGCGCGAGAAACGGCGGATCGACCGGATCCTCGCCGACCGCTACGGCCTCGCCCCCCTGGCCGCGGCGGACCTGCGCGCCGAGGCGGAGACGGCGGAGGCCGCTGCTCCGGACACCGTGCGCTTCACGCGGCTCATCAAGGATGCGGTGCCCTATGAGGAGCGGGTGGGCGTGATCGAGGCGCTGTGGCGCGTGGGCCTCGCCGACGGCGTCGACGCCGAGGGGCGGACCTTCCTGCGGCTGGTGGCGAACCTGATCGGCGTCACCGACCAGGACAGCGGCCTCGCCCGCCAGCGGGTCGAGCGGGAGCAGGCGCAGGAGCCGCGGCGCGGGCCCTGGAGCTGACGCGGCCGCGAGGGCCGCGCGCGGGGTTGATCAGAAGCCGAGACCGAGGCTGCGGGTGATCAGGACCTGGACGCCGTACTGGTTGTTGGTTCCCCTCTCGACGATCGGGGAATCGGCCGCGTCGTTGATCAGTCGCTCGTAGGTCGCCTTGCCCTCGACGCCCCAGTGCTCCGAGAAGGAGTAGCGCGCCCCGAGCTCGACGCCGGCGCTGTAGAAACCGGAGGACGGGCTGTAGGCATTGTCGAAGGTGGAGCGGTTGCGGTTCGTCTCGGCCTCGGACACGCCGAAATAGGTATCCATGAAGCGCGAGGAGCCCCAGTAGGCCCGCGGCCCGAAATTCACCACCCAGGCGTCGTTCGGCCTCAGGATCGCGTCGGCGCCGAACTCGCCCACCCATGAGTGGTGGCCGATGAAGCCGTAGCTCAGGTCGCCATAGGCGCGCCAGTATTCGGCGTCGTAACCGAGGCCGAGGCCGAGCTCGAGGGAGGCGTCGACATTGTCGAGGCCGCGAAGCTCGCTGTGATCGTTCGCATTGCGCTCCGCGATGTAGCGCGCGGTGCCGCGCGGGCCGAAGCCCCGCAGGAAGCCGGCCGCGCCGGAGGATCCGAACTCGAACCCGCCGGGCAGGCGGACGTAGTCGAAGCGCAGGACGCCCGAGGGGCCGAAGCTGTACTCGTCGGAGCCGAAGTAGTCGGGGGTGTAGCTCGCCCCGGCGCCGACGGTGAAGCGCACCGCCGGACGGGCGGGGTCGAAGGCGGAAAGATCCTGCTCCTCGGTCGCGAGATCGAGCGTCGTCTGCGCCACGGACTGCGCGGCGCTGGTCGCGAGCGCCGCGGCGGCGATCAGGAAAAGGCGACAGACGATACGCGACATTCGTGGCTCCGGCCGGTGGTTCACCATTCACCAAATACGATAAGAGCCGGGAAAGCAAGGCGACGGCCCGGGGTTTCGCCGGGCTTTCTTGGCGACCTTGAAGCTCGAAGGGTCTGTCGGAGAACCGGCGCGTCTTCCGCGGGCTCGCCACGGGTGTGCAGCCCTGTGCCGCCCGGAACGACGCCTTCAGCGCATGGCGAAAAGCTCCTGGTGGAAGCGGGCGCCGGCGTCGAAACCATGACCGGCGAAGTCCGCGCGCAGCGCCGCCCCGAAGCCGACCGGACCGCAGAACCAGACGCTGGCCTCGCGCCAGTCGGGGACGGCCTCGCGGATGCGTTCGCCGCTGAGTTGCCCGTCGCGCGCGTCGTGCAGGACGTGCACGTAAACGCCGGCGGCGGCAGCGTCCGCTCGCAGCCTGCCGATCGCCTCCTCGCTGTAGTCGGCGGTTGTGTGGAACAGATCGACCGCCTGCGTGTGCGGCCGGCCGGAATAGGCCCGCCGATCCATCGCGATCTGCTTCATGCGGGCGACGAAGGGGGTGATGCCGATGCCGCCGCCGATCCAGATCTGCCGGGGGCGGTCGTCGTCGAAGGTGAAGCAGCCATAGGGCCCCTCGATCCTGACCGGTTGCCCGACCCGCAGCGTGTCGGGCAGGCGGCGTGTGTAGTCGCCCAGCTCCTTGGTGATGAAGGTGAGCCGATGCTCGGACGGGTTCCAGGCCGAGGCGATCGTGAAGGGGTGTGCCCCCTCGGCTTCGTCCGTCGTGATGAAGGCGAACTGCCCGGGCTTGTGTCCGGGCCAGCCCTGCGGGGCGTCGACGTCGCCCTCCAGCACGCGAAGGTCCGGGTAGTAGTGCAGGCGCGTGACCGTGCCCTGCACCTTGCGGCCGGCGCCGACCCGCCGGAGCAGGGCGACGACCGCGGCGACGACGCCGCAGACGAGCAGGACGGCCAGCAGCAACCCGAGCGGGGTCGTCCAGTAGGCGAACCGGGTCAGCACCACCGCGTGGAACGCCAGCACCAGGTAGGCGACCGCCAGCAGCCGGTGGGTTCCGTAGAAGTGCCGGTAGGGGATACGCGGCGCCAGCGCCACGACGATAAGGGCCACGGCGGCATAGAACGCCCACTCGCCGATACCCTCGGCGAGCCCGCGCTGCGACTGGAGAAGCCGCTCCAGCGGGTTCACGATCTCCGGCGGCGTCCCCCGCGCCGGTCGCTGGAGCAGGCCGAGCGCCCCGGCCCATTTCGGTCCCTGCGCCCAGAGCCAATGAAAGACGGCGAGGACGAGCGCGGCGATGCCGAGCCACTTGTGCAGGCGGTACATCTTGTCGAGGCCGCCGAGCCACCGCTCGGGCCACCGCGGACGCAGCGCGAGGATCATCGCCAGGCTCATGCAGCCGATGGCAAGGATGCCGCTGAGCTGCACCATCGAGCCGCGCAGCGCGAAGAAGCCGCTCGGCCACAAGGCGCCCGGATCGGCGAGCAGCCACAGCCCGGCCAGCAGCGCCAGTCCGCCCCAGAGCGCGACCTTGATGGGTCTCATTCGAGCGGCTCCCCTCGGCCCGAGGCCGCGGACGAGCGAATGATCCCGAGGGCGACCGGCCCGAGTAGTAGAGCGCACGCGGAGAGGGCGCAAGCGAGCGAAGGACAGGCCGAGCACGTGGGGATCTTTCGAGGGATGACGAAATCATGCCACGTGCAGTCGAGGGGCCCGGCGGCGAGAATCGACCGACTTGCCCAGATGTCTCATACCGGCGGGCTCATGAAACGACTCGCGGACCTTTTGACCTTAAGGATTTTTATCGTGTGTATTCCGGTAGTTACCCTATCTATCACGCGTGTTAGCCCGTGTTGCGCCGGGTCGCATGGTAGACTTGCCGCTATCATCCGCTCCGAGGCCGAATCCGGGGGTATCCCATGACGCGCGACCGCATCCTCGCCTGGGCCGCGCTGGCGGCGACGCTGGTGATCTGGGCGAGCTTCCTCGTCTCGACGCGGGCCGCCGTCGCCACGGCGCTCGGGCCGATCGAGATCGGTCTGATGCGTTTTGCGCCGGCCGCGATCCTGTTCGCGCCGGTCCTGTTTCGTCGCGGGCCGATCCCCGCCGGCGCGACCTGGCGCGACGCGACGGTCTTCGCGCTGTGCGGCGGCGTCGCCTTCGTGTTCCTGCTTGCGAGCGGGATGCGCTACGCGCCGGTGGCCGACGCCGGCGTGTTCGCGCCCGCGATGCTGCCGCTCTGGGTCGCGCTGATCGCCCGCTTCGCGCTGGGCGAGCGGATCGGCGGCGTGCAGGCGGTGGGGCTCGCGTTCCTCGTCGCCGGCGGGCTCGCGGTCGGCGGCTGGGGGGCGATGACCGCGGGCGCGCCCGGCGCCTGGCGCGGGCATGTGCTCTTCGCCTGCGCCTCGCTCAACTGGGCGATCTACACCGTGGCCTTCCGGCGCTCGCGCCTCGCCGCACTGCCGGCGGCGGCGATGCTGGCCTTCTGGGCGGCAGCGGGGTTTCTCGTCCTCGCGGGACTCTTCGGCACGCATTTCGGGGCCGTCCCGGTGCGGCGCTGGTCGCCCAGACCCTGCTGCAAGGCGTGCTGTCGGGGTTCGTAGCGACCTACACGTTCTTCTACGCGATCGAGCGGCTCGGCGCCGGGCGGACGGCGACCTTCGCCGCGGTGGTGCCGATCCTCGCCGCGGTCGGGGCCTGGGCGTTCCTCGGCGAGCCGCTCGACGCGGCGAAGGGCGTCGGCGTCGCCATCACCGCCGTCGGCGTGGCGCTCGCCTCACGCCCGCGCCGCGAGCCCGTCCGCCAGCACCCGGCGCACCACGCCTAGGTCGGCGCCGCGTTCGACATAGGTCTCGCCGATGTCACGGGCGAGAACGAAGGCGATGCGGCCGGCCTTCGCCTTCTTGTCCTGCTCCATCAGGGCCATGAGCCCGTCCGCGTCGGGCAACTCGCCCGGAATCCCGGCGAGGCCGCGCTTCATCCCCATGGCGGCGAGATGCGCGGCGACCCGGCTCGGGGCCTCCTGCGGGCAGAGGCCGAGCGCGGCCGAGGTCTCGAAGGCGAGGAGGCAGCCGACCGCGACCGCCTCGCCGTGCAGGAGCCGGTCGGAATAGCCGGTCGCCGCCTCGAGCGCATGGGCGAAGGTGTGGCCGAGGTTGAGAAGCGCGCGCTCGCCCTGCTCGGTCTCGTCGCGGGCGACGATGCCGGCCTTCATCTCGCAGGAGCGGCGGATGGCGTGGATGCGCGCCGCCGCGTCGCCGGCGGCGAGCGCGGGCCCGTGCCTCTCCAGCCAGGCGAAGAAGGCGGCGTCGCCGAGGAGCCCGTATTTCGCCACCTCGCCGTAGCCGGCGAGGAAGTCGCGCGGGGGCAGCGTGTCGAGGAGCGCGCTGTCGGCGAGGACGAGGCGCGGCTGGTGGAAGGCGCCGATCAGGTTCTTGCCGCGCGGCGAGTTGATGCCGGTCTTGCCGCCGACCGAGCTGTCGACCTGGGCCAGCAGCGTCGTCGGGATCTGCACGAAGCCGACGCCCCGGCGCAGGATCGCCGCGGCGAAGCCGGCGAGATCGCCGATCACCCCGCCGCCGAAGGCGATCACGAGGTCTTCGCGCTCGACCTTCTCGGCGATCAGCCATTCCACCGCCGTCTCGAGCCCGCGCCAGCCCTTGGTCGCCTCGCCCGGGGCCAACGCCAGCGCGCGGGACTCGATCCCGGCGGCGGCGAGGGCAGTCTCCAGCGCCGCGAGGTGCAGCGCGGCCACCCGCTCCTCGGTCAGGATCGCCACGCGGGGCCGCTTGAGCAGCGGCGCGATCCAGCGGCCCGCTTCGGCGACGAGGCCGCGGCCGATCAGGATGTCGTAGGCGCGGTCGCCGAGCGCGACGCGGACGGTCTCGGGGGTCACGCGATGTTCTCCAGGGTGGGTGGCAGGTCCGGCCGCGCGCCGTCGTGCTCCAGGAGGCCGGCAATGATCGCGCGGGCCGTCGCCTCGTGGCTCGCCTTGCGGCGGCTCTCCACCGTGACGTCGGCCAGCGCATAGACCGGATAGCGCCGCTCCATCAGCCCGGCGAGCACGCCGCGCGGGTCCGGAGCCTCGAGGAGCGGCCGGCCGGGGCGATCGCGCACGCGGTCCCAGAGCACGTCGAGATCGGCGCGGAGCCAGACCGAGACGCCGCGGGCGGCGATCTCCGCGCGGGTCCGCGGCTCGATGAAGGCTCCGCCCCCGGTCGCCAACACGCGCGGCGTCTCGGCAAGAAGGCGCGCCAGCACCCGGCGCTCGACGTCGCGGAAGGCGGGCTCGCCGTAGAGACGGAAGATCTCGGGGATCGTCATCTGCGCGGCGGCTTCGACCTCGGCGTCGGAATCGGTGAACGGCGCGTCGAGCATGGCGGCGAGCCGCTTGCCGACGCTGGTCTTGCCGGCGCCCATCAGGCCCACGAGCACGACGGGCCGCGTCAGCCTGTGGAGCGGCCTGGCCGGACTGGCCGGGTCGGGGGAGGTCTCACGATCGATCATGGCGATTGTCGGGAAGCCCTGCCCGGGATAAGGTCCTGCCAAAGGTCGCGGCCGTTGCGCCGACGATTGAGCAGGTCGAGACGCGGCGGTCAAGTCGCGCGGGCAGAGCAGGATATCATGCGACTGGCGTTGAAGGGTTTGCTCTGGCTCGTCGTCCTCGGGGCGATCGGTCTTGCGGGCTTCGCCCTCCTGTCGGATCTGCCCGCTCCCACCCGCGAGATCTCGCTGCCGGTCGAGCCGCGATGAGGCGCGCGGGCCTCGCGCTCGTCGCCGGGCTCGTGGCGACCGGAGCGGCGGCGCAGCCACGCAGCGCCATTCCCTGGCTCTCGGACAGCGTCGTGCTTTCGATCCCGACGCTGCCGCCGCCGCGCCCCAGGACGGCGGATGGACCGACGACCGGCGCGATCACCGTGACGCCGCTCGATCCTGTCAGCCGCGACGCCGTGGGGCTGCTGAAGCCCGACGTGAGCGGGCTGCCGCGGCGGCTCTGGGGCGACGCGACGGCGGACGAGGTGCGCGCCCTGGTGCTCGAGCATCCCGTCGCCGGCTCTCCGGCGGCGCGCGCGCTCTTCCGCCGGGTGCTGCTCGCCGAGGCCGACCCGCCGGCCGGGTCCGGACCCGGGTCGGTGGTGCTGCTGGCGCGACTCGACCGGCTGCTCGAACTCGGCGCGCTCGACGAGGCGGAGGGCGTGATCCTCGCCGCCGGACCGGAGACGCCGGAGCTTTTCCGGCGGTGGTTCGACGTCGGGCTCCTGACGCAGCGGGCCCAGCCGCAATGCG
The DNA here is from genome assembly GCF_017995835.1 of Amaricoccus sp. Taxonomy (GTDB): domain Bacteria; phylum Pseudomonadota; class Alphaproteobacteria; order Rhodobacterales; family Rhodobacteraceae; genus Amaricoccus. The sequence goes on along the minus strand of NZ_JAGOID010000020.1, from coordinate 10,905 downwards.
AGGCGCTGCGGCGCAATCCGGCCCTGTCGCCGACGCTGCCGGCGCGGGTGTTCTGCCTCGCCCGCGGCGGGGACTGGAACGCGGCGGAGATCACGCTGACGCTCGGCCAGGGCGTGGGGTCGATCTCCCCGGAGCAGGAGGCCCTGCTGGCGCGGTTCCTCGATCCGGCGCTCTTCGAGGAGGATCCCGAGCCGCCGATCCCGCGGCCGCTGACCGCGCTCGACTTCACCCTGCGCGAGGCGGTGGGGCTGCCGCGACCGCCGGGGCAGCTGCCGCTCGCCTTCCTGTGGAGCGACCTGACCGAGCACACGCCGATGCGGATGCGGATCGAGGCGGCGGAGCGGCTGACGCTGGCAGGCTCCGCCGGCGCGGACGCGCTTCTCGGCGCCTACCGGTCGGGGACGCCGGCAGCCTCGGGAGGCATCTGGGACCGGGCCGCGGCGACGCAGGCGCTCGACGCGGCGCTGGCCGCCGGCGAGCCCGCGGGCATCGCCGCGGCGCTCGCGGCGGCGGACGCGGCGCTGTCGCAGCGCGGGCTGCGCGCAGCGCTCGCCGCGGCCTACGCCCCGGCGCTGGCCGCGATCGACCCCGCGCAGCTGCCCGCCGAGGCGCGGGGCGAGGTGGTGGAACTCCTTCTTCTCGGCGGCGAGAGCGGCGCGGCGAGCCGGGCGGCGGGTCCGACGCCGGACGCCCGTATTGCGGCGCTTCTCGCCGTCGCCGGCGTCGGCGCGGCGCCTTCGGGCCCGCCGGCGGACCCGCGGCTCGCCGCGGCGCTCTCCGGCCTCGCGGACCGCGAGCCCGCCGACGAGCGCGAGAAGCGGCTCGGCGCCGAGGTGGCGGCCGGCCGCGCAGGGTTCGCGATCGTCGAGGCGCTGGCGCTGGTCGCGCCGGGGCCCGGCGTCGATCCCGCAAGCCTCGAGGCCGCGCTCTTCGCGCTCCGGACGGCCGGGCAGACGGACGCCGCCCGCGCGATCGCGCTCCAGGCGCTGCTGCTGCCGGGGCCGGCCTGATGGCGGCGGGCTGGCTGCCGCGCTTTCTCGAGGCGCTCCGCGCCGAACGCGACGCGGCGCAGAACACCCTCGCCGCCTATGCCCGCGACCTGACCGACTTCGCCGATTTCCTGCGTCCGCGCGGGCGCGACTTCGCCAGCGCCGCGCGGGCCGACGTCGAGGCCTATCTCGTGGCGCTGGAGGACCGAGGCATGGCGCAGGCGACGCGGGCGCGGCGGCTGTCGGCGATCCGGCAATTCTATCGCTTCGCCTTCCTGGAGGGCTGGCGCACGGACGATCCGGGCGCGCTGCTGAAGGGGCCGCGCAAGGCCCGCGCCCTGCCGGGAACGCTATCGGAGGCGGAGGTCGACCGGCTGCTCGACGCGGCGGAGCGGCACGGGCGAACCCCGGCGGAGCGGCTGCGCACGACCTGCCTGATGCAGCTCCTCTACGCCACCGGGCTGCGGGTGAGCGAACTCGTGGCGCTCCCCGCCGCCGCGGTGCGCGGCGACCCGCGCATGATCCTGATCCGCGGCAAGGGCGGGCGCGAGCGGATGGCGCCGCTTTCCGATCCGGCGCGCCGCGCGCTCGCCGCCTGGCTCGCCGCGCGCGACGCCACCGAGGACGCGGCGGCGCGTGAGGGCAAGGCCCGCTCGCCGTTCCTGTTCCCGGCGCGGGGCAGGAAGGGCCATCCGGGGCGCGAGCGGTTCTTCGTGCTGATCAAGACGCTTGCGGCGGAGGCCGGCGTCTCGCCGGCGGCGGTCTCGCCGCACGCGCTGCGCCACGCCTTCGCGACGCATCTGCTGGCGAACGGAGCGGATCTCCGGGTGATCCAGACCCTTCTCGGCCACGCCTCGATCGCGACCACGGAAATCTACACGCACGTGCTCGACGCCCGCCTGAAGGAGCTGGTGCTGGAGAAGCATCCCCTCGCCGAACCGGAGCCCCCTGCCCCGGCCGAACCGGAGGCCCCTGCCCCGGCCGGACCGGACGCGACCTAGGGGGCGACGCGCCCGCCCGGGCCGGTCTAGCATCGGGCGTTCGGCGCGGGCGACTCGCGCCCTCTGGAGACGCTCATGGCCGACGCGACGCTGCCCTTCACGATCACCGGCATCCTCGTGGGCGGCCGATGGCTCGAACCCGTCTCCGGCGACTGGCTCGACGTGCACGCGCCCGCGGAGGGCCAGCCCTTCGCCCGCATCGCCGCCGGCGGCGGCGCGGAGATCGACCTCGCCATCGCCGCCGCGCGCGCGGCGCTGGCGGGCGAATGGGGCGGGCTGCCGGCGGTCCAGCGGGGCCGGCTCCTGTCCGCCATGGCGCCGACGGTCCTCGCCCACGCGGGCGAACTCGCCGCGCTCGAGGCGCGCGACACCGGCAAGCCGATCGCCCAGGCCCGGGCCGACGTGCTCGCCTGCGCCCGATACTTCGAGTACTACGGCGCCGCCGCCGACAAGGTCTGCGGCGCCACCATTCCGTTCCAGAACGGCTACTTCGCCGCCACCGAGCGGACCCCGCACGGGGTGACGGCGCACATCATCCCGTGGAACTATCCCGCGCAGATGTTCCCGCGCTCGCTCGGGCCGGCGCTCGCCATGGGCAACGCCGTGGTGCTGAAACCCGCCGAGGACGCCTGCCTGACGCCGCTCAGGCTCGCCGACCTGATGACGCGCAACGGATTTCCGCCCGGCGCGGTCAACGTCGTCACCGGCCTCGGCGCCACGGCGAGCGCGGCGCTGGCGGCGCATCCGGGCATCGATTTCCTGTCCTTCATCGGCTCGGCCGAGACCGGCGCGGCGGTGCAGGCGGCCGCGGCGACGAACCATGTCGGCTGCACGCTGGAGCTCGGCGGCAAGTCCGCACAGATCGTCTTTGCCGACGCCGATCTCGACCGGGTGGCGCCGGCGGTGGTCGCGGCGATCACCCAGCATGCCGGACAGACCTGCTCGGCGGGCTCGCGGCTCCTGGTCGAGCGGGCGGGCATGGAGCGGATTTTGCCAAGGATCGCAGAGGCTTTCCGCAGGGTCAGGGCGACGCCGCCGCATATGGACGGCGAGCTCGGGCCGGTGGTGAGCCTGCGGCAGCGGGCGCGGGTGGAGGAATACCAGGCGCTCGCGGCGGCGGACGGCCTGCCGGTGATCGCGCGGGGGCGCATCGTGGCCGAGGCGTCGCCGGAGGGGTGGTTCGTGGAGCCGCAGATGATCGGCCCGGTCCCGCGCGGCCACCGGCTGGCCCGGGAGGAGGTGTTCGGCCCGGTGCTCGCCGTCCTGCCCTTCGACGACGAGGCCGACGCCGTGGCGCTTGCGAATTCAACGCCTTACGGGTTGGTCGCCGGGGTCTGGACCCGCGACGGCGCCCGGGCGCTGCGGGTGGCGCGGCGGATGCAGGTCGGGCAGGTCTTCGTGAACTGCTACGGCGCCGGCGGCGGGATCGAGCTGCCGTTCGGCGGCGTCAAGAAGTCCGGCCACGGTCGGGAGAAGGGATGGGAGGCGCTGCTCGCGTTCTCGACGCTGCGCACGCTGGTCATCCGCCACGACTGATCCGGGAGGGCCGGATGTGCGTGTGACGGCAGCGGGTTGGCGGAATCGGCGGATATGATTTCCATGCACGGTCCATGCACGATCCATATGCATAGAAAAAGACTCGGGCATTCGCGCCCTGGTCCGGCCCTGTTGCAGATCGGTGGACGCGCGGCGGGGCTTGCCCGCCGCGCGTTGGCGGGTTCAGGCCAGAGCGGCCTCGACGCTCCGGGACAGCGGCGTCGTGGGGCGGCCGATCAGGCGGGAAAGCTGCCGCGCGTCGTCGAAGAGGGCGCCCTGCGAGGCGCCGACGTCCCAGCTCGCGATGGCGGCGGCGACGCCTTCCGGCAGGCCCGCCCCCTTCAGCGCCGCGGCGTAGTCGGCTTCGGGGATGTTCCGGTAGGGAATGTCCCTGCCGGTCTGCTTCGAGATCTCCGCGGCGAGGTCGGCAAGGGTATAGGCGTCGTCAGCGGCCAGCTCGTAGGTCTTGCCGTCGTGGCCGGGGCTGGTCAGGACCGCAACCGCGGCCTCGGCGTAGTCCGCGCGCGGCGCGGACGAGATCCGGGCGCCGTCGGCGCTGCCGTAGAAGGCGCCGTTGGCGAGCGCGGGCGCGATGGAGCCGGTGTAGTTCTCGGTGTACCAGCCGTTGCGCAGGATGGTCCAGGCGATGCCGGAAGCCTTCAGTTCCGCCTCGGTCTCGGCGTGCTCGGGCGCGAGGTTGAGCGGCGAGGCGTCGGCGCGCAGCAGGCTGGTGTAGACGATGCGTTTGACTCCGGCCCGTTTGGCGGCCTCGATCACGTTGTGATGCTGTTTCGCACGCTGGCCGATCTCGTTGCTGGAAATCAGCAGCAGGGTGTCGACACCCGCCAGCGCCGCGTCGAGCGTCTCGGGCCGGGCATAGTCGGCGGCGCGGGCGGTCACGCCGAGATCGGCGGCCTTTTCCGGCGAGCGCACCAGCGCGACGATGTCGGCGGCGGGAACCCTGTTCTTCAGCTTGTCGACGACGAGGCGGCCGAGCTGGCCGGTGGCGCCGGTGACGGCGATGATCATGGGGAAACTCCTTGTTTCGGCTAGTGACAGGCGCGATATGGAGCATACAATGACTTTCCGTAAGTACGCACAGAAAGGTTAGTGTGAAAATGGATGCCGGCGACGGGACTGCCGAGGGGCCGGCCGGGCTTTCGGCCAGGCTGGGGCGCGGAGACCTGATGGCGGCGGAATGTCCCTCGCGCGCCGTTCTCCGGCATCTGACCAGCCGCTGGGGCGTTCTGGTCCTCATCGCCTTGCAGTCCGGCACGCATCGCTTCAGCGATCTTCGGCGCAAGGTGCGCGGGGTCAGCGAGCGGATGCTGGCGCAGACGCTGCAATGGCTGGAGGCCGACGGCATGGTGAAGCGGCGGGACTTCCAGGTGGTGCCGCCGCGGGTCGAGTACGCGCTGACGCCGCTCGGGGTCGAAGCCGCGGAGAAGGTGCGGATCCTTGCCGACTGGATCGAGATCAGCCTGCCGAGGATCGTCGCGAACTGGGAGGCCGGGGAACCGACGGAATGATACCGGCGGGCTCATGAAACGACTCGCGGGCGCTTTTTGGCCTTTGACGCTTTTATCGTTTATACTCAGGTAGTTACCCTATCTATCACGCGTGTTAGCCCGTGCTGCGCCGGGTGGCCTGGTAGACTCGCCGGCTCTGGCGCACAGAACCTGCGCGCCCAGACAGGCCAGAGCCTACCGCGAAACCAACGAACGGCGCCCCGACGCCGTCCCCAATGCGCTGGTGAGAAATCCGGGCTAGGCTAGGCTAGGCTAGGCTCGGCTCGCAGAGGAGGCGAAGTTGGCGGATACGATGTGGAAGGCGCCGGCCTCGAAGGCCACGGCGAGGCTCACGGCGCTGGCGGCGAGCCTGCCCGCCTCCGTGCCCTTCGTCGGGCCGGAGACGCAGGAGCGCGCCCGCGGCGCGGCGTTCCGGGCGCGGCTCGGGGCCAACGAGAGCGTCTTCGGCCCCTCGCCGCGCGCCGTGGCGGCGATGGCGGAGGCCGCCGCCGGGGCGTGGATGTACGGCGATCCCGAGGCCTGGGAGCTGCGCACGGCCATCGCCGCCCATCATGGCGTCGCCCCGGCCAACGTCACCGTGGGCGAGGGGATCGACGGCCTGCTCGGTTGCCTCGTGCGGCTGATGGTCGCGCCCGGCGACGCGGTCGTGACCTCGCTCGGGGCCTATCCGACCTTCGACTACCATGTCGCGGGCTTCGGCGGCGTCCGGCACGCCGCGCCCTATCGCGACGACGCCGAGGACCCGCAGGCGCTGCTGGCGCTGGCGCGGCGGACCGGGGCGCGGCTCGTCTACCTCGCCAACCCGGACAACCCGATGGGGAGCTGGCGCAGCGCGGCCGAGGTGCAGACACTGGTTGCGGGTCTGCCGGAGGGCGCCGTGCTCTGCCTCGACGAGGCCTATGCCGACTTCGCGCCGGCGGGCGTCGTCCCGCCGCTCGACATGGCCGAGCCGCGGGTGATCCGGATGCGCACCTTCTCGAAGGCCCACGGCCTCGCCGGGGCGCGGGTCGGCTATGCGCTGGGCGAGGCCGGGCTGATCGCGGCCTTCGACCGCGTGCGGAACCATTTCGGGGTGAACCGGATCGGACAGGCGGGGGCGATCGCGGCGCTGGCCGACGCGGGGTGGCTCGGCCATGTGCGGGCCGAGGTCGCGGCGGCCAAGGCGCGGATCGGGGCGATCGCGGCGGCGGCGGGGCTCATGGCGCTCCCCTCGGCGACGAACTTCGTCGCCATCGACTGCGGCCGCGACGGCGACTTCGCCCGGGCGGTCCTGCGCGGTCTGGTCGAGCGCGGCGTCTTTGCGCGGATGCCCTTCGTCGCGCCGCAGGACCGCTGCATCCGGGTGAGCGCCGGCCGGCCGGCCGATCTCGACGTCCTCGCCGAGGTCCTGCCGCAGGCGCTGGCCGCGGCGCGGCTCAGCGCGGGGTGAGCGAGGCCACGAGCTCGTTCGCCATCTCGACCATGCCGGGGAAGCCGGCGACGCTGAAGCGGTTCATGGCGATGAAGACCCCGGTGCGGCGCGAGGGCGCGATCGCGACATAGGAGAAGATGCCCTGAAGGCCGCCGGTCTTTTGCAGGAGCATCGGCCGGTTGCCCTCGGGCGCCACGGCCACCCAGCCGAGGCCCATCGCCGCCATCTCGCCGCCGTCGTCGAGGCCGGACACCGGCGAGAGCCCGTCGCGCCAGAGCCAGCCGGCATGCAGCATCCGCCGCCATTCGGCATCCTCGGCCGAGCTGTCGGAGAGGTGCCAGGCCAGCCATTTCAGCACGTCGTTCGCGGTGGTGTAGAGCCCGCCGGCGCACTGGATCGTCTCGGGCGTCGGCGCGAACGGCATCGGCGCGCCGTCGAAGTTGTGGCCCTGCATGGCGTTGTCCTCGTCGCCGGGCGCGAGGTCGAACTTCGTCGCCGTCATGCCGTTCGGCTGGAGGATGCGCTCGGAGAGAAGCTCGGCGTAGGGCTTGCCGCCGGCATGGGCGAGCGCCGCGCCGAGGAGGTCGAAGCCCCAGTTGGAATAGAGCGCCCCCGTGCCCGGGGCGAAGAGGAAGGGGTCGGCGGCGAGCTCCTTCTTTGAGAGCTCCCACGTGTTGCCGGCGAAGGGATCGTCCGGCGTGCCGCCGGTCTGGTTCGGCACCTCGCGCGGCAGGCCGGAGGACTGGGTGGCGAGGTCGATGAGGCGGAGCGCGCGGCCGTCCTTCTCGGGCACCGTCCAGCCGGGCAGGTGGTTCGCCAGCGGGTCGGTCAGGCCGAGCCTGCCCTCGACCGCGAGCGACCCCGTCACGTCGCCGCAGAACGCCTTGGAGATCGAGCCGATGCGCAGCAGCGTGTCGCCGTCGGGCGCCCGGCCGGAATTGTCCGCGGCCTCGCCGAAGCCCGCCACCGCCGTCTCGCCGTCGCGGATCGCGGCGATGATCATCGCGGGGGCGCCGGAGCCGAGCCAGGCGATGGCGCCGGAGAAGTTGACGGTCTCCTCGAGGAGCCGGTCCTCGGCCGCGGCGGGCGACGCGACGCAACAGGCGCAGGCGAGGAAGGCGGCAAGGAGGCGGGGGGTCGGGGCGCAGGACATCGTGGCTCTCCCGTGGGGCGCGACACGGACGTCACGCGGGGCGCGCGCCCGCGCCCGGCAGCGCTGGCACGCGGCCGGACGGAGTGCGCGCAACTGTGCGCCACGGTCGCTTCGCGCGGCAAGCGTCATCGGACGGAAGCGGCCGGAAATGCGTGGAAAAGGGGAGGAAGGGGAAGGACCGGCCCGCGGCGCGGGCCGGTCCGGGCGGCTCAGTTGAGCGCGCCGTCCTTGTCCTGGTCGCCGGCGGCGAAGTCCGCCTTGGCCTGCGTCTCGACCTCGGGCGGCGTGATCCGGCCGTCCTTGTTGGCGTCGAAGGCGTCGAAGTGCTCGCGGGCGAGCTTGCCCTCGGCCTCGACCCAGGTCACGGCGCCGTTGGCGTCGGCGTCGAGCGACCTGAAGATCTTCGTCACCGCGGCGACGAACTCGTTCTCGCTGACGGCGCCGTCCTTGCTGGAGTCGACCGCCGCGAGATGGGCGTCGGTGATGTCGGTCGCGGCCGGGGCGGCCGCATCCTGGGCGGCGGCGAGGCCGGCCGAGAGCGCGAGCGTCGCCGCGGCGAGGGTCAGGGTCGTGCGCATGTCGCGTTCCTCCTCAGCCGCAGGTCAGGCGGTTGCCGGCGAAGCCGCCGATGGCGGCGCCGGCGCCGATCGCGACCGCCTGGCCGGTGCCGGCGCCGATCAGCGATCCGGCGAGGCCGCCGAGGACCGCGCCGCTGGCGGTGCCCGCCACGCAGCCCATCTCGTGCTTCTGTTCAGGGGTCATGTCGGCGCAGGCCGTCAGCGCGATGGCTGCGCCGGCGAGAAGCGCCCATGCGGGTTTCAGTGCCATTGTTCACCTCGAAAGCTGCCCATGCCGCCGCGTCGCCGGATCTTGCGCGTCCGGATGCCGCGGCGTGCGGGCGGGAGATTAGCCGCAGAACCCGGCGCGGTCCAGCCCGTGCGATGGGCCGGCCGCGTCGGTCCCGGCCGGTTCGGCCTCAGGCCTGCGGGGCCTCGGCGGCGACGTGTCCGGCGAGCGCCTGCCGGAGCGCCTCCTCGCGGGTGTGGTCGAGCGAGGTCTGAAGGATGCGGCCGCCGACGCCCTTGAGCTGCTCGAGCACCTTGTCCCCGGTGACGCGCTTGACGAGGACGAAGAGCACCGCCTCGCCCGGCTTGATGTCCTCGGCGGCGAGGTCCTTCATGAAGCGGTTGTTGACGCCGACGTCGGTCAGCGCGCCGGCGATGGCGCCGCCCGCGGCGCCGGCCGCGACCCCGACGAGCGGGTTGAGGAAGAGGACGCCGATCAGGAGGCCCCAGAAGCTGCCGCCGGCGGCGCCCGCGGCGGTGGTGTTCATCAGCTGGTTGAGCTTGATCCTGCCGTCGGCCGTCTTCACCGCGATGGCGGCGTCGCCGATGTCGATCAGGTAGTCCTTGGTCATTTCGAGGATCTTGTTCCTCACCTCCTCGGCCTTCGCCTCGGATTCGAAGACGACCGCGATCAGATCGGCCATGTCCGTAGCTCCTTCCCTGTCAAAGGGCGCCGGTTCGACCGGCCGCCCCGGGCGGGTTACCCGTCCGCTCGGGCGGCTGTCAATTGGCCCGGCTCCCGCCAGTCTCCCGCCAGTCTCCCGCCAGGGCTCCGCACTCAGGTTGGTGGGGCTTGCGGATTGGGGGATGGACCGAATCGCTGGCGGGGCTGTCTTGGAGAGCCCCCATGGACCTGTCCTCGCCCGGGTTCGGCGAAGGCTCGCGCCTCTGCCTGCTGCTCGATCGCCTTTCGGTGATCGAGGACGACCGCGAGGCGCATCGTGTCGCCTGTCCGCTGGCGGGTCGAGAGCCGGGTCGAGCTGAAGCTTCGCCGCCGCTACGACGCCCGCCACTGCATTACTTCGTCCCCGGCCCCGGTCGAGGACCTGGCCCGCGCAGTGCGGGCGTACCGGGGCATCGGGAACCAGCTGCGACTTCGGTTCTCGACGTCACCTTTGACGAGGATCGGTCGCGACTGGGGAAGGGGCGCGGCGCAAGGAACATGGCGGTCGTCCGACACTTCGCGCTCAACCTGATCCGCAACGCCCGCGAGGACCTCCGGCCGGAGCGGTCGGGCCTGCGACGCAAGACCAGCAAACCCGCCGCCCCCGCAAGACCCCGATCAGTCGGCTAAGGAAGCCCGCCGCCCGGAACCTGAACTCCCACGCGTGGACGGACGGTCGTCTCGCGGTCGGCTGATCCGTCCGCCCGACACCGGCAGCCGGGCGCCGGTGGTCGAGGGCGCCGAAGTCGGCAGGCCCCGCAGCACGCGCACGGCCAGAAAGGCGAAGGCCTGCGCCTCGAGCAGGTCGCCGTCGAGCCCGACGGCCTCGACCGGCTCGACCGGCGCATTCTGGCGCGCCGCCAGCATCCGCATCAGCGTGACGTTGCGCCGCCCCCCGCCGCAGACCAGCCAGCGCTCGACCGGCTCGGGAAACCAGCGCGCCGCCGCGGCCACGCAGTCCGCCGTCACCGCCGCCAGAGTCGCCGATCCGTCCTCGGTCGAGAGCCCGGCCACCGCATCGAGGAAGGCGTGGAAGTCCTGCCGGTCGAGCGACTTCGGCGGCCTTCGCGCCAGATAGGGATGCCCCGCCAGCCGCGCCAGAACGGCCGCGTCGACCCGTCCCGCCGCGGCGACGGCGCCGCCCTCGTCGAAGGCCTGTCCGCGCCGCGCCGCGAGGAAGTCGTCGAGAAGCGCGTTCCCCGGCCCGGTGTCGAAGGCGAGCAGCGCCCCCGCCGCCTCCGGCGCAGCCGCGCGCGGGTCGACCCAGGTCACGTTGCCGACCCCGCCGAGGTTCAGGAACGCCACCGGCCGCTCCGCGCCGATGCGGCGCGCGCAGGCGAAGTGGAAGAACGGCACCAGCGGCGCCCCCTCGCCGCCGCTCGCCACGTCCGCGGTGCGGAAGTCCCAGACCACCGTCCGCCCCAACGCCGCCGCCAGCCGCTCGCCGTCGCCCGCCTGGTGCGTGCCGCGCCCCCGCGGCGCATGGGCCAGCGTCTGGCCGTGGAAACCCACCAGCTCCGCCTCGGGAAAGCCCGCCGCGACCTCGGCGTGGGCGGCCTCGACCACCGCGGCGACCGCCGCCACGCCGTCGCCCCCCGGCCACTTTCCGAGCCCCGCCCGCAGCACGGCCCGCTCCTCGGGCGCATAGGCCCGGAACGCGCCGCGGCCGAAGCCAGCGATCGTCTCGCCGTCGGTGTCGACGAGCGCCGCGTCGACGCCGTCCATCGAGGTTCCAGACATCATGCCCAGCGCCAGCATCGCCCGCCCCGCCCTTTCC
>NZ_JAGOID010000104.1 GCF_017995835.1 Amaricoccus sp. | reverse complement strand
CACCCAGTGGCTGATCGAGAAGAACGGCCACCTCAGCCCCGCCGCCGCACGTCAGAGATGGCTCGACCAGAACCTGCCATGCGCGGCATAGTGCAACCTACTGTCCAGGGAACCGGGTGCGGTACAGTCGACTGGTGCCGGGCGCGGGGCCTCGAGGTCACGCGCTCCGGGCCTATCGCAAGAACGACCAGGCCTGGGTGGAGCAGAAGAACGGCGCAATCGTGCGCCGGCTGGTCGGATACGGGCGGTTCGAGGGACCGGCGGCCGCCGCGGCGCTCGCTCGGCTCTACGCGGCGGCCCGGCTGCACGTGAACCTGTTCCAGCCGAGCTTCAAGCTTCGCGAGAAGACCCGCCTCGGCGCCAGGGTGGTCAAGCGCTGGCATGCACCCGCGACGCCGGCAGACCGGGCGCTGGCGAGCGGCCGGCTGGATGCGGCCAGCGCCCTGCGGATCACCGATCTCCGGACGCGCGCCGATCCGGTGGTCGCCCTCGCCGCGATCCGCGCCGCCCAGGCCGAACTCGGGCGACGGGTCGATCAGCGAGGGACCGGCCCGGTCGAGGCCGAGGCGCCGATCGTCATCGATATCGCCGGCGTTCTCAAGAGCGCCGCCCGAAGCGGCGAACAGCGCCCGATCCATCGTCGGCCCTACAGGCGCGTGAACTCGATCCACACCGTAGCGAGATCGACGGCTGGCTCGACGCCGAACCGGTGATCACCGCCGTCGAGGTGCTGGCGCGGCTGACGGCACGCTATCCGCATCGCTTCACGGAGAAGCATCTCCGGAGCACCCAGCGAAATGGTGAGAGCATGGCGGGCGGACCAGGCAAAGCGGGCTATCCGCTGCGGGACCGCAGCGCTGGAAGCAACGATCGCGACCGTCACGCCCGCGTCTTCCTTGTAGCCCACAGGGACTTCCCGCGCCTCGCTGCGTCGGACTCCTGACTCACCCCCGCGAGGCGCAGGTCCCTGCCTCCCCCGGCCGGCACACGGCGGCAGCCGTAGACGCCGGGGGCGTCTGCCCCCGGCACCCCCGAGGATATTTGAACGACGAAAATTGGGCAGGGGGCGAGAGGCCCGCGGCCGCGACTGCTCGCCCCCCGAAAATCCGTCGTGGACGGTCCGCGCGATCACGATGTCGGTAACATTCTCTGGTGAGGCAACATGGAGGGCCAGTTTGTCGTGTCGCCTGACACGCATGGGCGTACATCTTTGGCGCGGTCTGCCCGGCCCCTGCGACCGGCGCCGCGATCGTCATACCGTATGCCGACACGCACGCGATGAACGCCCACCTCGCCGAGATCGGCCGGCACGTCTCGCCCGGCGCGCATGCGATCCTTGTCCTCGACGGCACCGGCTGGCACGGCTCGAAAGGACCTTGTCCTCCCGTCCAGCATCAGCCTGTTAACGCTGCCACCCTACAGCTGAACCCTGTCGAGAACGTGTGGCGGTTCCTCTGCCAGAACCGTCTCGCGAACCGCGTGTTCGACAGCTACGGCGCCATCACCGACGCCTGCTGCGAAGCTTGGAACGTGCTTCTCGCAACCCCGAGCGCTTCGCATCGATCACCTCACGCCAGGGGGCGCAGATCAGCGGATGACGCCGTTGGTGGTAGTGGGCGTTCAGGAAGGTGCTATATATGGCGTCCACGACACTTGCGCGCAAGATAGCAAGATATGCTTATTGGCTGATATAACTTGCTGTTTTCGGGCCTGTGCGCAGGGCGGGCGCTCCCGGAATGATCCGGCCCAGAGCGGAACGCACGCCGGTTGAACCGGGTCGTGCGCTCCAGAGTCTCGAAACTACGCAAGGTCTTGCTCACCGGACGATTCCGTCGGTTGGACATTGCCGCTGCGGTGGCGCACGGCGCCGCGCCAGAGCATCAGGCCGGCGCGGACCATCGCCTCGGAGGCCGGCCGGTCGGGCTCGCGGGGGTGGGTGGCCGACAGGCACTGGTTGAGCCAGACGCCCTCGATCAGGCTCGCCGAGGCGCAGGCTAGGTCGGCGAGCGTCGCGCCGTCGCGGAGCGTCAGCCCGAAATGGGCGACGGCCTCGGCGAGAACCGCCTCGAGCTGCGCGACCCGCCGCCCGAACTCCTCCATCGACGGCGCGGCGATGCGTTCGCTCCACAGGCCGTAGGGCAGAACGCCGAGCCAGAGCGCCCAGAGCGACGCATACGACATCGACGGCGCGGCGCCATGCGTCGGGCCGCGGGCGGACTGGGCGGCGAAGAACGCGGCGACCCAGGCTTCCGCGTCGGGGAAGGCGGCGAGGGGCGGCCAGTCGGCGAGTCCGGAGATCTCCGCGGCGTCGAGGGCCATGCCCATCGTCCTGACCTGATAGGCGAGCTGGCTGCCGAAGAGGTTGGTGATGGCGCCGCGGGTCTTGCCGTCGCGGGCGGCCACGGCGCTGGCGTCGAGCCGGGCGAAGGGGCCGACCGCCATCGCGTCGCGGTCGAGGTCGCCCGCGTCGTGACGGATCTGTTCGAGGGCGGCGAGCGCGCCCATCTCGAGATAGCGCCGGCGGGCGTCGTCCCTCGGCAGCGGCGAGCGGCGGCGGCCCCTGTCGTCGTCCTGCGGCGGCTCGGTCGTCCTGCGGTCCATCGTCCTTGATCCGAATCGGGATACGGGTTAGTACATACGGTACGTATTTAACGGCGGGGCGGATTTCGAGCCCGCAGGAGACTTCAGAGGGAGCGGCGTCCAATGTCCAGTGGCCTTCGGGCGTGGACCGCCACCGGTATGGCCACGCTGGCCTCGACCTATGCGCTGGACACCGTCTCGACCGCAGCGGGCGGGCTGCTCGTGGCCTCGGGGCTGATGTCGGCGCCACGGCGGCGGCGGCGCTGGCCTTCCTGCTCCTGAGCTACGCCGCCTGGGGCGCGGCGCTGCGGCCGAGCCTCGCCGCGAACTGGGATCTGCTGCAACGGACCGGGGCGAGCACCTGCCTGCCGTCCAAGACGGCGCACGACATCGCGCTGCGGCGGGGAGCCGGGCTGGGGGCGCGCCGGCTCGCCGCGGCGGCGGGATATGTCGGCGCGGAACTCGCCAAGGAGGCGCCTTACTACTTCGGGGCGGCGGGGGCGGCGCTGCTCGTCGACGGCGTCACCTCGATCGACGCGCTCGTGTTCCTCGGCGGCGCCAACCTCGGGGCGGCTGCCTATGAGCTCGGGCTGGCGCACGCGACGCGCGGGCTGCTGCGCCGGGCGCCCGGGTCGACGGTCTATGCCTCGTTCGAGGCGGAGTGGGATCCGCAGCGCTACCTCGCCGACTACTACGCCGGCGTCGAGGCGGACGAGCGCCACGCCATCGCCTTTCTCGCCGGGGCCGCGCAGGGCCTGCCGCCCGGGCAATCGGTCCTGGTGTTCGGTTCCGGCCGACGCTGCACCATGCGTTTCCGTTCGCTGACCGGGCCCGGGTCATCGACCTTTGCGACTTCCTGCCCGGGAACCTGCGGGAATCGAGCGCTGGATGAACCGGGAGGCCGGCGCGCATGACTGGCGGCCCTTCGTGCGGCATGCGCTCGCCTGCGCCGGAAGGCCCGCCGACGACGCGGCCGTCGCCGGGCGGGAGGCCCTGATGCGGGCGAGGATGGGGCGGCTGCTGCGCGCCGACCTGCGGGACGCCGCGCCGCTGGGGCCGGGCCATCGCTGCTACGACGTGGTCGTCTCGGCCTACGGCGCCGATTCGGCGACGGCCGACCGGGCGACCTGGGCGCTCTATATGGCGCGGATCGCCGGCCTCGTCCGGCCCGGCGGCCTGCTCGCGGTGGCGGCGCTGCGGCGCTGTCGCGGCTACGATGTCGGCGACCGCGCGAACGTCGACGAGGCCGACGTGCGCCGGGCGCTCGCGCCGCTGACGGAGGATCTGAGCGTGGAGGCCCGGCTGCTGCCGGAGCAGGCGCGGCACGGCTATGGCGGAATCGTCCTCGCCAGCGGCCGGCGGCGGCCGGCGGTGTGCCCGCAGAACGCGGGCGCCCATGGCCGCGGGGCTCAGCCCAGCGCGGCGGCGTAGGCCTTGAGCGCGGTTTCGGGGCCGTCGGGGTGGTCCCAGATCTCGGCGCCGAGGGCGAGGAAGTCGGCGACGGGCGCGAGTGTGGCGGCGAGGGGCAGGGAGACGCCGCCCTCGGCGACGACGGGGGTTTCGATCACCTCGGACCACCATTCGAACAGCTCGAAGGGGGCGCTCACGCCGTCGCTGAGGGCGCCGGCCTCGACCGGGCCGAAGGAGACATAGTCGGCGCCTATCTCGGCCGCGGTCATGCCGTCGTGGCGGGAGGTGCGGGCATGGGCGCCGACGATGCCGTTCGAGCCCAGCGCCTCGCGGGCGGCGCGCACCCGGCGCGGGCCGTCGTGAAGATGGACCCCGTCGAGGCCGAGCCGGGCGGCGAGGCGGTAGTGCTCGGCAACGACGAGCGGCACGTCGCGGGCGTGGCAGACGGCGCGGAGCGCGTCGGCCGCGCGCATCAGTTCGTCCTCCGAGGTGGTGGCGAGCGACAGGCGCAGGCAGGCGATCTCGACGGTGTCGAGCAGGCGCGCGAGCACGTCGCCGAAAGCCTCGACGGTCAGGATCGGCGGCGTGACGAGGTAGAGCCGCGGCTCGGCCATCTGCGGCGCGCCGGTCTCAGCCCCGGCGCCTGAGGATCGAGCGGCCGGCGAAGACCGCGTCGTCGCCGAGATCCTCCTCGAGCCGGATCAGCTGGTTGTACTTCGCCAGCCGGTCGGAGCGGGAGAGCGAGCCGGTCTTGATCTGGCCGCAGTTGGTGGCGACGGCGAGGTCGGCGATGGTCGCGTCCTCGGTCTCGCCCGAGCGGTGCGACATGACGGCGGTGTAGCCGGCGCGGTGCGCCATGTCGACGGCGGCGAGGGTTTCGGTCAGCGAGCCGATCTGATTGACCTTGACGAGGATCGAGTTGCCGACGCCGGCGTCGATGCCGCGCGACAGCCGTTCGGTGTTGGTGACGAAGAGGTCGTCGCCGACGAGCTGGCAGCGGCCGCCGATCTGGTCGGTGAGGAGCTTCCAGCCCTCCCAGTCGTCCTCGGACATGCCGTCCTCGATCGAGATGATCGGATAGGCGTCGACGAGCGCGGTCAGGTAGGCGGCGTTCTCGGCGGGCGTGAGGATCTTGCCCTCGCCGGAGATGTCGTAGCGGCCGTCCTTGAAGTACTCGGTCGCGGCGCAGTCGAGAGCGAGATAGACGTCCTCGCCGGGGCGGTAGCCTGCCCTTTCGATCGAGCGCATGATGAAGTCGAGCGCCTCGCGGGTGGAGGAGAGGTTGGGGGCGAAGCCGCCCTCGTCGCCGACGGCGGTGTTGTGGCCGGCGTCGTGGAGACCCTTCTTGAGCGCGTGGAAGACCTCGGCGCCGATGCGCACGGCCTCGCGCAGGTTCTCGGCTCCGACCGGCATCACCATGAATTCCTGGATGTCGATCGGGTTGTCGGCGTGCTGGCCGCCGTTGATGATGTTCATCATCGGCACGGGCAGGGTCCGCGCCGTGACGCCGCCGACGTAGCGGTAGAGCGGCGCGCCGAGGCTGGTCGCCGCGGCCTTGGCGGTGGCGAGGCTGACGCCGAGGATGGCGTTGGCGCCGAGCCGGCCCTTGTTCGCGGTGCCGTCGAGTTCGTTCAGGATGCGGTCGATGTGGATCTGGTCGGTGGCGCGCAGTCCGGCGAGGGCGTCGCAGATCGCGCCGTTGACCGCCTCGACCGCGCCGAGCACGCCCTTGCCGCCGTAGCGGTTCTTGTCGCCGTCGCGGAGCTCGACGGCCTCGTGGGCGCCCGTTGACGCGCCGGAGGGCACGGCGGCGCGGCCGAGCGAGCCGTCCTCGAGCAGGACGTCGACCTCCACGGTCGGGTTGCCCCGGCTGTCCAGGATCTCCCGCGCGACGACGTCAATGATGACCGACATGGTGCTCCCCCGAAAGCGGCTCGGGGGAGGATTAGCCGAAGGCGGCGTGGCGCGGAACAGGAAATCGCGTCAGGCGGCGGCGCGCCAGACCTCCCGCGCAGGCGGCGGCATCGTCCGGGCAGGACACCGGCCAGACCCTCGAAGGCAGGAGGGGGCTGAGTTCATCCTCCGCCTGCGGCGCCTCCGGCCGCGTCTTCTGCGCGCCCGAGTGAGCCCGCGGGCGTTCCGCGGGCGTCACGGGGGGTTACAGGCCGGGAGACGACCGGTTACGGTCGTGCCCCAGGGAGAGTGCGGTCGCCGCCCCGACTCGCCCGTCAATCGACAGCGCGGCAGGAGACGCAGCGCCCACATGCCCCCGCCCCGGCTTTCCGGCCCCGGCGCCGACCTTCCGCAACGCGCGGACGGGTCGCGGTCGCGCGTCCCGATCCCACCACGTGCACAGGAGGCCCTGAGGCCATGCAAGACTTCTTCGCCTTCGCGTATACCCCCGAGGGCTGGGCCGCGCTGGTCACGCTGGTGGCGATGGAGGTCGTCCTCGGCATCGACAACCTCATCTTCATCTCGATCCTGACCAACAAGCTGCCGCCGCAGCACCGGGTGAGGGCGCGGCGGCTCGGCATCGGCGCGGCGCTGATCATGCGGCTGCTGCTGCTCGCCACGATCTCCTACATCGTGGCGATGACGGCGCCGGTCTTCACCGCCTTCGGGCATCCGTTCTCGTGGCGCGACCTGATCCTGATCGCCGGCGGCCTGTTCCTGATCTGGAAGGCGACGAAGGAGATCCACCACAGCGTCGACCCGGAGGACCACAAGGACGAGATGGTGGGCAAGGCGGTGAACGTGACGCTCGGCGGCGCGATCTTCCAGATCCTGCTGCTCGACCTCGTGTTCTCGGTCGACTCGATCATCACCGCGGTCGGCATGACCGAGCATCTGGCGATCATGTACATCGCGGTCATCGTCGCGATCACCGTGATGCTGCTCGCCGCCACCCCGCTCGCCAACTTCATCGAGAAGAACCCGACGATCGTCATGCTGGCGCTCGGATTCCTGCTGATGATCGGCACGACGCTGATCGCGGACGGGATGGGGTTCCATGTGCCCAAGGGCTACATCTACTCGGCGATGGCGTTCTCGGCGCTGGTCGAGGGGCTCAACATGTTGGCGCGGCGGCGGACGGCGCGGCGCGGCGGCGACAACGCCGGTCACTGACGCGATGTCGGGCTTTCCCGGTTCCGCCGCGGACCGATATGGTCGCGACGGAACCGGGAGGGGCGCATGAGCTACGAGACCATCCATTTCGCGGTCGAGGCGGGCGTCGCGACGCTGACGCTCGCTCGCGCCGACAAGCTCAACGCCCTGAACGAGCCGATGCGCCGCGAGATCACCGCGGCCGTGGGGCGGGCGGGCGCGGAGGCGCGCGTGCTGGTTCTGACCGGCGAGGGGCGGGCCTTCTGCACCGGGCAGGATCTCGGGGTGGCGGGGGCAGATTTCGACGTCGGCCGCATCCTGCGCGAGGAGTACGAGCCGATGCTGCGGGCGATCTACGATTGCCCGGTCCCGACCATCGCGGCGGTGAACGGCGTGGCGGCCGGGGCGGGCGCCAATCTCGCGCTCGGCTGCGACGTGGCGATCGCGGCGGAGTCGGCGGTCTTCATCCAGGCCTTCGCCCGGATCGGGCTCGTGCCGGACGCTGGCGGCACCTGGTGGCTGCCGCGGCAGGTCGGCTTCGCCAGGGCCATGGGCGCCGCGCTGTTCGCCGAGCCGGTTCCGGCGCGGCAGGCGGCGGATTGGGGGATGATCTGGCAGGCCGTCCCCGATGCGGAGTTCGCGGAAGTGGTGCGGGCCCGGGCGCGCCGGCTCGCCGATGGGCCGACGGCGGCCTATCGGCTGATGAAGCAGGCGCTGCGGCGGGGCCTCGCCAGCGACCTCGAGACGCAGCTGGCGCTCGAGGCCGAGTTGCAGGCGCAGGCCGGGGCGACGCGGGACTTCCGCGAGGCGCTGACCGCCTTCCTCGAGAAGCGGCCGCCCCGCTACGAGGGGCGGTAGCCCGCGGCTCGGGCCGGCTCTCCAGGCGTGGCCGAAGGCGTGACGGGCGGGCCGGGGCAGGCGATGACGAGGGGCGAAGGATCTTATGATCGACGGGCTCGACACGGGCGCGCTCGCGACGCTGGTTGCGGGTCTTCTCGCCGCGGGAGCGGTCGTCGGCGTGCTGGCCGGGCTGTTCGGGGTCGGCGGCGGCGCGATCTCGGTGCCGGTGTTCTTCGAGGTCTTCGGTCTGCTCGGATATCCGGACGCGGTGCGGATGCCGCTGGCGGTGGGCACCTCGCTCGCGGTGATCATCCCGACCGCCATCGTCTCGGCGCGCGGTCACTACAGGCGCGGCACGGTGGACGTGCCGCTCCTGAAGCTCTGGGCCGCGCCTGTGGTGCTCGGGGTTGCGCTCGGCGCGCTGATCGCCCGCTACGCGGAGCCTGACCTCTTCAAGCTCGTCTTCACGGTGATCTCGCTCGTCATCGCGGCGAAGCTCCTGACCGGCGGGCGCTGGAAGATCGCCGACGGCCTGCCCGGTCGCACGACGCTGCGCATCTGCGGCGCGGGGATCGGCCTTCTCGGCGCGCTGATGGGCGTCGGCGGCGGGGCGATGTCCAACCTGGTCCTGACGCTCTACGGCGTGCCGATCCACAACGCGGTCTCCACCGGGGCGGGCGTGGGGATCCTGATCTCGGTCCCCGGCGCGCTCGGCTACATGGCTGCCGGCTGGGGCAAGCCCGGGCTGCCGCCCGACGCGATCGGCTACGTCTCGTTGCTGGCCTTCGTGGTCACCATCCCGACCTCGATCCTCACCACCCGGCTCGGGGTGTGGCTTGCGCACGCCATGTCGCGGCGCGCGCTGGAGGTGGCGTTCGGGCTCTTCTTGCTTGCGGTCAGCGTCCGGTTCGTGGCGGCGATGATCTGACGGAGCTTCAGCCGATCTTGCCGGTGATGTAGTCCTCGGTCTGCTTGTGCCGGGGTTTCGAGAAGATGTCCTCGGTCCGGCCCTCCTCGATCAGCTTGCCGAGGTGGAAGAACGCGGTCTTCTGGCTGACGCGCGCGGCCTGCTGCATCGAGTGGGTCACGATCACGATCGTGAACTTGCTGCGCAGCTCGTCGATCAGCTCCTCGATGATCGCCGTGGCGATCGGGTCGAGCGCCGAGCAGGGCTCGTCCATAAGCACCACCTCGGGCTGCGTCGCGATGGCGCGCGCGATGCAGAGGCGCTGCTGCTGGCCGCCGGAGAGGCCGGTTCCGGGCTCGTGCAGCCGGTCCTTGACCTCGTTCCAGAGACCCGCGCGCTTGAGCGACTTCGTCACCGTCTCCTCGAGCTCCGTCCTGGAGCGGAAGAGGCCGTGGATGCGCGGACCATAGGCGACGTTCTCGAAGATCGACTTCGGGAACGGGTTCGGCTTCTGGAACACCATGCCGACCCGGGCGCGCAGCTCCACCACGTCGAGGCGCGGGTCGTTGATGCTCGCGCCGTCGAGCAGGATCTCGCCCTTCACCCGCGCGGTCGGGATGGTGTCGTTCATGCGGTTGATGCAGCGCAGGAACGTCGACTTGCCGCAGCCCGACGGCCCGATGAAGGCGGTCACCTGCCGCGGCGCGATGTCGACGGAGACGTCGAACAGCGCCTGCTTGTCGCCATAGAACACCGAGACGTCACGCGCGCGCACCTTCCAGGAGGGGGGCGCGTCGTGCACGACGGCGGTTTCGGTCCGCACTGCATCCATGGGACGATACTGCACCTTGTTGTCCACGAGAGTCATCCGGCTTTCCTTCCTTGGGCGGCCCGGTTCACCATTTGCGCTCGAGCTTCTGGCGCAGGACGATGGCGATGGCGTTCATGATGACGAGGAAGACGAGGAGCACAATGATCGCGCCCGAGGCCCGTTCGACGAAAGCGGGATCGGCTCGCTGGGTGAAGTTGTAGACCTGCACGGGCAGCGCGGTCGCCGGGTCGAGGACGCCGCCGGGCAGCGGCCCGGGGAAGTCCTTCACGAAGGCGACCATGCCGATCAGGAGAAGCGGGGCCGTCTCGCCGAGGGCGTGGGCGAGGCCGATGATCGTCCCGGTCAGGATGCCCGGCATGGCGAGCGGCAGCACGTGGTGGACGATCGCCTGCATCCGGCTCGCGCCAACGCCGAGGGCGGCCTCCTTGATCGAGGGCGGCACCGACTTCAGCGCCACGCGGGTCGAGATGATGATCGTCGGCAGCGTCATCAACGTCAGCACCAGGCCGCCGACGATCGGCGCCGACATCGGCAGGTGCAGGAAGTTGATGAAGATCGCTAGGCCGAGGACGCCGAAGAACCGGCTGACCGACCTGATCGAGGTGAACATCTCCAACCTCGCGGCGGTGCCCTCGATCGTCTTCGGCATCCTCGGCCTAGCGATCTTCATCAAC
>NZ_JAGOID010000199.1 GCF_017995835.1 Amaricoccus sp. | reverse complement strand
GCAGCTGCGCCCGGGTCAACCAGAACTCGTTGATGCACCGCACGAGGCTCTCGAACGCATCCAGCTGTTGCGGCTTGCTCAGGTAGCAGTTGGCCTGCAGGCGGTAACTGTTGGCGATGTCCGCCGCCGAGTCGGAAGTGGTCAGGATGACGGTTGGAATCATCCGTAGCTGTAGGTCCCCTTTGATCTGCGCCAGCACTTCGCGGCCGTCCATGCGCGGCAGATTGAGATCGAGCAGGACGAGATCCGGCCGCGGAGCCTGGGTGTGCTCGCTCTCGCGCCGCAGGAACGACATCGCCTCGACGCCGTCGGACGCGACGTGCAGGCGAACCGAAGGATTGGCTTCCCGAAAGGCCTCCTGCGTCAGCCGGACGTCGCCGGGGCTGTCCTCCACCAGGAGAACCTGCAACGGCATGCCGAACGCTCCGCCGATGCCGGTCATGCGTTCCCCTGCTGCTTCGGCAGCTTGACCTTGATCAACCAGAAGTCGTTGATGCTCCTCACCAGGGTCTCGAAAGCCTCGAGCTGCACCGGTTTACTGAGATAGCAGTTGGCCTGGAGCTGGTAGCTGCGCACGATGTCCGCTTCGGAGTCGGAGGTGGTGAGAATGACCGTCGGAATGGTGCGCAGGCCCGGGTCGTCCTTGATGTGCGCCAGGACCTCGCGCCCGTCCATCCGCGGCAGGTTGAGATCCAGCAATATGAGATCGGGGCGCGGCGCTTCCGCGTTCTCTCCTTCACGGCGCAGGAACGCCATCGCCTCCACGCCGTCGTAGGCGACATGCAGGTGAATAGCCATGCCCGGCAGGTGAGCGGCCATGTTGGCATCGCGGAAGACCTCCTGGGTCAGCCGCACATCGCCCGGGCTGTCTTCGACCAGCAGTACGTCTAGGCGCATCGCTTCTCCTCCCGAGGCATTCAGACCTCTCCTGCGACGCCGGCGAGCGAGAAGCGGAAGGTGGAGCCGCGACCGGGCTCCGACTCGACGGTGACAGTGCCGCCATGGCGCTCGGCGATCTTGCGGCAGATTGCCAGACCGATCCCGGTGCCAGCGAACTCCTCCCGCTTGTGCAGGCGCTGGAACATGCCGAAGATCCTCTCGAAATACTGCGGGTCGATTCCCAGCCCGTTGTCACGCACCGAGAAGACCCACCTTCCGTCGCCGTTCCGGCTGCCGTCCCGGCCCCCCTCTCGCCCCTCTTCCCGCTCGGCGGAGACATGGACCTGGGGCACTCCCGGGCCCTGGTACTTGATCGCGTTGCCGACCAGGTTCTGGAACAGCTGCACCAGCTGGGTCTCGTCCGCCAGGACGTCAGGCAGGGCATCGTGCGTCACCGCCGCGCCGCTCGCCTCGACCGCGCCGCGCAGGTTGACGAGCGCTTGCGCGAGAGCCCGCTCGCTCGAGGTCTCGGCGAGCTCCCGGCCCTTCGTCCCGACCCGGGAATAGGCCAGCAAGTCCTGGATCAGCCGCTGCATCCGGCTGGCGCCGTCGACCGCGAAGGCGATGAACTCGTCGGCGTCGGAGTCGAGCCGCCCCTTGTACCGCCGCGACAGCAGTTGGGTGTAACTGGCTACCATTCGCAGCGGCTCCTGCAGGTCGTGCGAAGCGATGTAGGCAAATTGCCCGAGCTCTTCGTTCGAGCGCTTGAGCTCCTCCACCTTCTGCAGCAGCTGCGCTTCCGCCGCCTTGCGCGTGCTGATGTCGCGGATCGCCGCCGTCACCAGGATCCCCTCGGCGCCTTCGAGCGGCGAGAGCATGATCTCGATCGGAAACTCGCTGCGATTCTTGCGCCGGCCCAGGAGCTCGATGCCGGTACCGATCTGCTGCGCCAGCGCCTCCTCGGTCGAGCGCAGCGCATCGGCGACCAGCCGCTCGGCGAAGCCCTCGGGGATGATGTTCTTCACCTGCTGCCCGAGGAGCTCGTCGCGGTGGTAGCCGAACTGCTTCTCCGCCTGGACGTTCAGCAGGACGATCTCGCCGCCGATGCTCACCACCACCATGGCGTCGGGCGCCGCCTCGAGCAGCCCGCGGTAGCGGCCTTCCATCTGCGCCAGGTGCTCTTCCGCCGCCCGGCGCACGCTGATGTCGCGGATCGCCGCCGTCACCAGGATGCCCTCGGCGCCTTCGAGAGGCGAAAGCATGATCTCGATCGGGAACTCCGTGCCGTCCTTGCGCAGACCGATGAGCTCGATGCCGGTGCCGATCTGCTGCGCCAACGCCTCGGCCGCGCTGCGCGTGCCGTCGGCGATCAGCCGCTCGGCGAAGCCCTTCGGGATGATGTTGCGCACCTGCTGCCCGACGAGCTCGTTGCGGTGGTAGCCGAACTGCTTCTCCGCCTGGACGTTCAGCAGGACGATTCCGCCGACGGTGTTCACCACGACCATCGCGTCCGGAGCCGCCTCGAGGAGACCGCGGTACCGGCCCTCCATCTGCGCCAGGTGCGCCTCCGCGGCCTTGCGCACACTGATGTCGCGGATCGCCGCCGTCACCAGGATTCCCTCGGCGCCTTCGAGCGGCGAAAGCATGATCTCGATCGGAAAGGCGCTGCCGTTCTTGCGCCGGCCGATGAGCTCGATGCCCGTGCCGATCTGCTGCGCGAGCGCCTCGGCCGCCGTGCGCGTGCCGTCGGCGATCAGCCGCTCGGCGAAGCCCTCGGGGATGAGTCGCTTCACCGGCTGCCCGAGGAGCTCATCGCGGCGGTAGCCGAACTGCTTCTCCGCCTGGACGTTCAGCAGGACGATCTCGCCGTCGGTGTTCACCACCACCATCGCGTCGGGAGCCGCTTCGAGCAGACCGCGATACCGGACCTCGGACTCCTTGCTCTCGCTGA
>NZ_JAGOID010000198.1 GCF_017995835.1 Amaricoccus sp. | reverse complement strand
CGTCGAGCGCGCCGGTCGCCTGCAGGACGCCGAACGCCCCACCGATGATGAAGATGTAGAAGACGATCGAGGCGGTGGCGGCGAGCCCGCGCGGCCAGGCGAGGAAGACATCGCCGAATCCGGCCGGATGCGCCGGAATCGGGCGATAGGAGTCGGGATCGACGATCTTCCGCCCTGCCACCTCGGTGCGCTGGTACTCGCCCGCCGGCAGGAGGTGGGTGGCGATCGCCGCCAGAACGACGAGCGCGAACAACAGAACGAAGGTATGGGGAACCCTGAGCTTCAAGCTGCTATCCTGGGAGCTGGCCGGTTGCCGACATCTCCGCACCAGTCTACCGGCGCCGCTCTTGCCGCGCCAATTCCACTTCCGGACGACGATCGAATCCTGCGGGCATCACTGCGCAGATGGTCGAAGTTCACTGCGCCGCTGCGCTCTCCGTGGTCGTCTCTCCCGCACGGTCGGCGCGCCCGATCCAGGCGAGTGGCGCTCTCGCCGTCACTGAAGGCAGGCGGCCGCGACGTTTCGGGGCTCTAGGCCGTATGAAGAAGCAAGGCGAGTCCGACGGCAGGCGGAGGACTCGAGAAGGGCTTTCCCGGCGCGCCGCAGGCTCTGCGCAGCGAGGTGATTTCATTCGAAACGCAGAAAGGACGCAAACGAGCAGATGGCCGCGTTGTGGCGCTCTCCTGCTCGGGCTGTGCGGGTTCGTCGGGACGGCATTCGGCGCGGTCGATGCGCGCTGCCCTTCCGGGCACGGGCTGTTCGGCTCGTCAGCCGTCGCCGGCGGTCGCGTCGTCTGCCTCGTCGATCATGACGCGGCGGGCAGATACGAGCTCTTCTCCGTGCCGGCAACCGGTGGATCAGCGGTCAAGCTCTCGCCCGCGATGGCGGACGATCGTGACGTCATCCGCTTCGCCGTTTCTCCCGACGGGGCGAGCGTGGCGTTCACCTGCGATCCGGTGCAATGGACGCGCTACGAGCTCCATACCGTCGCGACCGCCGGTGGCACGGCGATCCGGATCTCCGGCTCGGTCGCCTTCGATCACGATGTCGACGATTTCACCTGGTCGAGCCTCTCGGATCTGGTGATCTTCCGCTACGGCCGCAACGCCACCGGCACCTGGAACCTCTATTCAGTTCCCGCGCGCGGCGGCCAGCGCCAGCAGCTCAATCCGCCGCCGGTGGCGAACGGCGCCGTCCAGCCCGGAGCCGGCGTGCATCTCGGCAGCGCCTGGTACCTGTGCGATTGCGAGCGCGACGAGCTCATCCAGGCGTACCTCGCGCCGCTCCCCAGCTCGGTTTTCAGCGACGGTTTCGAGGCCGGCGCGACCAGCGCCTGGCGCTAGGCGAGGCTACTCGGAAGCTCCCACGCCGGCGCAGAAGGCGAGCGCCAGGTGGGCGTAGATCTTCGCGGCTTCGGTAATCTCCGCCACCGGCACCGATTCGCGCGGCGAGTGTGCGAGCGAGAGCTCGCCGGGGCCGAGAATGATCGTCGGGATGCCGGCGTAACCGGAGAGCAGCGCACCGTCGGTCCACGCCGGAAAGGTGGTGAGCTCGCCCACCTCGCCGCAGACCTCTCGCCGAGCGACCTGCGCGGCGAGGGCGAGCGGCGCCTCCGGCGGCGTGACCAGGGCGACGTGCAGGAGGTTCCCCATACCGCCCTGCACCCTGCGGACGACCGTGTGAAGACCGGGGAAACTGCGCTCGACACGCTCCAGCAGATCGGTCAACTCGGCGACGATGCTCTGAAAATTCTCGCCGGGAACCGTGCGACGATCGAGCGTGAGCAGGCAGGTCGCAGCGACCGTCGACGGCTGGTCGCCGCCGCGGATCGTGCCGAAGTTGATCGTCGGCGGCCCGAGAATCGGATGCCGTCGGGCCAGCAGGCGCGGCTTGAGCTCGTTCTCGACCATCGCCAGGAACATCCCCGCCGCCGATATGGCGTTGATCCCCTTGTCGGGGATCCCACCGTGCGCGGACTTGCCCTGGAAGTGGACCTCGAGCCATTCGAGACCCTTGTGTCCGAGGGCGATCCGGTTCGAGGTCGGCTCGCCGACCACCGCACCGTCGGCCCGGAAGCTGGTGTCGACCAGTTGCTCGGCGCCCAGGCTCTCCATCTCCTCGTCGATCACCGCGGCAAACGAAACTCGCCCGGCCGGCAGATGGCGCGACAGCGCCACGACAGCGCTCGCCATCGCTGCCAGGGCGCCTTTCATATCGACCGAGCCGCGGCCGAGGAGCCGGCCCTCGCGAATCTCGCCCGAGAGGCCGACGCCCGGATCGCCGGAGTTGAGCGGTACCGTGTCGGTGTGGCCGCAGAGCAACAGATGCGGTCCGGGCAGGCTCCCGGCGATGCTGACCAGGAGATTCGCCCGACCGGGCAGGACCTCCTCGAGCTGCACCCCGAGATCGCGCTCGCCGAAGAAGCGCGCTAGCGCCATGACGACGCGCTCCTCCTGGCGCTCGATGCCGGGGTGACTCGGTATCCGCACGAGCTCGGCGGCGAGGTCGACCGGAGCGAGTCGCCCGATCTCGGAGTCGATCAGCTGCAGCAGATTTTCGTCGGACATGGTTTCCCAGAGTGTAACCCAAGGCGAAAAACGGCGGCCCGGCGCGTGTAGGATCCGCCCCAATGTCCAACGAGCGAGCTGAGCCGCGCGCAGAGCTGGTGCGGGGTCTGGGTGTCTGGGACGGCGTGCTGCTCACCGTCGGCAGCGTCATCGGCACCGGCATCTTCCTCGTCTCCTCCGATATCGCCAAAGTCCTGCCGCATGGCGGCATGCTCCTCGCGGTGTGGCTCGCCGGCGGTCTCCTCTCGCTGGCCGGCGCGCTGACCTATGC
>NZ_JAGOID010000196.1 GCF_017995835.1 Amaricoccus sp. | reverse complement strand
CGGCTGCGCCGCAGCCCGGCCCGGCGCGAAACCACCCAGGTGACGAGCAGCGCGAGGACGGCGACAGCAACGAAGTCCCAGGGCGGATGCACCATGGCGCCTCCGGCGCTACTCGAGCTCTGCCAGATGCGGGATTTCGCCGCCCGCCAGCAGGCGGTCGGCGGCAGCGAGGTCCGGCGCCATCTCGCGGTCCTCGTCCCACGGCGCGACCACGCGCCGCACCGCGCCGTGCAGCGCCTCGAGACGGTCGCTCGAGCGCAGCGGGCGCAGCAGATCGATTCCCTGCGCCGCGGCGAGCAGCTCGATGGCGAGCACCTGGCGCGCGTTGGCTGCGACCTGCCGGCACTTCAGTGCCGCCCACATCCCCATCGAGACATGGTCCTCCTTGTCGGCCGAAGTCGGAATCGAGTCGACGCTCGCCGGATGCGCCAGCCCTTTGTTCTCCGACACCAATGCCGCCGCAGTCACGTGCGCCATCATGAATCCGGAGTTCAGGCCGGCGTTCGCGACCAGGAACGGCGGCAGACCCGAGAAAGTGTCATTGGTGAGCTTCTCCGTGCGGCGTTCGGAGATCGAAGCGAGCTCGGCCAGCGCGATCGCCAGAAAATCGGCGGCCAGCGCCATCGGTTCGCCGTGAAAATTGCCGCCCGAAAGCGCCTCGCCGGCGGCCGCGAAAACCAGGGGGTTGTCGGTCGCCGAGTTCATCTCGATCAGCAGCCGGCGCTCGACATCGGCGAGGGTATCGCGCACAGCTCCATGCACCTGCGGCATGCAGCGGACCGAGTAGGGGTCCTGCACGCGCACATCGCCGGCGCGGTGAGAGTCGCGGATACCGGAGCCCTGCATGAGGCTCCACAGGTTGCGCGCGCTGGCGAGCTGCCCCGGGTGCGGTCGAACGGCGTGGATGCGCGCGTCGAAGGCGGCATCGGTGCCGCGCAGCGCGTCGGTCGAAAGCGCCCCGATGAGGTCGGCCATACGCACCAATCGGCGCGCTTCGAGAACCGCGAGGGCGAGCAGCGACGACATCGCCTGCGTGCCGTTGACCAGCCCGAGCCCTTCGCGCGGCGCCAGCCGCACCGGCGCCAGGCCCGCATCGGCCAGCGCCTCGGCAGCCGGGACGAACCTGCCGGCCCGCCGCACCCGACCGCGGCCGAGGAGCGGCAGCGCCAGATGGGCGAGCGGCGCGAGGTCGCCGCTGGCGCCGACCGAGCCGCGGCTCGGCACTTCGGGCAGAAGGTCGTGGTTGAGCAGTGCCAGGAGTTTGTCGATGAGCAGCGGACGCACGCCCGAGTGCCCTTTCGCCAATGTGTTCGCCCGCAGCAGCAGCATGCCGCGGACGGCTTCGTCGGGCAGCGGCTCCCCCACCCCGGCGGCATGCGACAGGACCAGCCGCTCCTGCAGCGTCTCGAGGTCGGCGTCGGCGATGCGAACGTTGGCGAGGTTGCCGAAGCCGGTGTTGACACCGTAGACCGCCTCGCCCGAGGCGACCGAACGCTCGATCACCGCTCGCGCCGCCGCGACGCGCTCGCGCGCTGCGGCGGTCAGCACGACATGCTCGCCGCCGCCTGCGACCGCGGCGAATTCCTGCAGCGACAGCGTCCCTCCGGTCAATTCGATCAATCGCCCCTCCGACCCCGAACTCCCTGCCAACAAACGTTGCGAGTCTCTAGCCTACTAGCAGTCGGCGGTCCGTGGGCCTCAGTCGGGAGGCCGCGAAACGTTGGAGCGGCGGCGGCCGGGGAGGCCCGCGCCCGCGGGACTCGCCGCGCGAACCGAATCCCGCGGCGAGCCCCCCCACTGCCGACTCCAGGCGCGACGCAACTGGAGGTCCGAGCGGAAGCCAGCGGATTCCGC
Organism: Amaricoccus sp.; assembly: GCF_017995835.1. GTDB lineage: Bacteria > Pseudomonadota > Alphaproteobacteria > Rhodobacterales > Rhodobacteraceae > Amaricoccus. The sequence goes on along the minus strand of NZ_JAGOID010000196.1, from coordinate 1,001 downwards.
GGCCCGGGTGACGCTCGCGCCACGCTCGAGCGACTGGCGCGCGCGCTCGAGGCGGATCGACTGCAGGTAGCCGAGTGGCGAGACGCCGGCATGCTCGAGAAAGAGCCGCAACAGATGGCGCTCGGTGACGAAGCCGACTGCGGCCAGCGCCGCCATGTCCCAATCGCGCTCTGGTGCGGCGAGGATCGCGTCCTGGACACGATGGACGGCGGCGTGCAGGTGGCGCCGATGAATCAGGAAGGGGGAGAGCTCCGGGTCGCGCGGCGAGCGCCGGAGGTAGACCACCATGTCCTCGGCCACGCTCGCCGCCAACGCTTCGCCGCAGTCCTCCGCGATGAGATGCAGAGCGAGGTCGATGCCGGCGGTGATGCCGGCGCTCGAGGCGAGCGGCCCGTCAACGAGGAAGACCCGGTTGTCGACCACCTCGGCCCCCGGCGACAAGGCTCGTAGCGCCGGCAGCAGCTCGTGGTGGGTGGTGCAACGGAGCCCCACGAGCAGGCCGGCCCGCGCCGCGAGCAGCGCGCCGGAGCAGATGGTGATCAGCCGGTGCGGCGTTTCCGCGGCGGCGAGTGCGCCGCCGAGGATCCGGCCGAGCCACTTCGCCGTGGCGGCGATCGCCGGCGTGAGCCGTGCGAGCTCGGCGCTCGGCTGCCCGACGAGCACCACCCAGGTCGGCGCGACCAGGCGATCGGGCAACGGCTCGAGATCGGCGAGCGCGAGCCCCACCGAGGTCGGCGGCGCCGCCACTGGACCGCAGAAGCGCAAGCGAAACCGCGGCGGCAGCCCGCGCCGCTCGCGATGCAGATTCGCCAGGCGGAAGGCCTCCGCAGGCCCGGCGATGTCGAGCAACAGCGAGTGCGGCGCGATGACGAAGAGCAGGTCGATGAGGGGCGTCGGCGCGGGCATGGTCGGGCGGGTCCGGAAGCCGGAAGCATGCACCACTTTCTCGACCCGCGGGAGGCAGAGCGGTCGCGATGTCCGAAACTGCGCCAATTCTGTCG
>NZ_JAGOID010000197.1 GCF_017995835.1 Amaricoccus sp. | reverse complement strand
GCGGGGTGGGAGGGGCGCCCCGACCAAACGCCCGGTGCGCCGCCGACATGCCGCCGTGCATCGCTGCGCCGGCGCCGGCGTTCGAGACGTAGCCGCCGATCAGTTCCTCGGCGGTGATGCCGCGGCCACTGACCGCGCCCCGCGCGACCTGCTCCGCCGATCCGATGCCGGGTTGCACGACGAAAAGCTGCGCGAGCAGGTTGGAGATCGGCCCCTTCGCCACGCGGAAAAACGGCGCCACCGCGCCGGCGGCGCCGGCCGTGCCGGAAATCGCCGTCTCGCCCATGGCGACGTTGACCGCGGCGTCGTGCGACATGCCCGCGGCGCGCGCGCGGGCGTAGGCAGGCGCCAGCGCCTGCACCGCCGCCATCATCGCTGCGCCGCCTGCGCCGCCAACCACCGTCCCGACGCCCGGAGCCACGGCGGAGCCGACGCCAGCGCCGACCACGCCGCCGGCGATGGACGGGCTCGAGCCGCCGATCCCCTCGCCGACCTTGGCCGCATACCAGCGCGGGTCCGTGATGCCCGACATCCAGCCCTGCTCGGAAATCCGGTCGATGGCCGGGTCTTTCGGCTCCTGCCAGTCCTTGACGCCTTCGAGCCCCTTGACCGAGGCTGTGGCGGTCTGCGCGACTTCGTGCGCGGCGCGCTGCGCCCCCAGTTTGACCGCGCGCCCGAACGTCCCGGCGAAGGACGGGTTGTCGTCGCTCTCGCCTCCCTCCGCGCCGGCGACCTTCGGCAGGGCAGGAGGCGGGCCGGCGCCAATCCTGGCGGCCTGCGCGCCGGCCGCGCGGAGCGCCGCTCCGCGAACGAAATCTGGCGGAAGCTCGGCGGCCTTCGCGAAGTCGATGATCTTCGCGGTGAGCGCCTTCTGGCTGACGGGCTGGCCGTTCGCAGCCGCGGCGGCCGCAGCCTCAGCGGCCTTGGCCCACTGCGCGGCCTTGGAGATCGCCGCCGGCCGCGACAGGACGCGCGCCACCAGCGCCGCGCCGCCCAAGCTCGTCAGCGTGGAAATCGGGTCCGTCGACAGCCCCATCGCGCCGGCGGCCCCGGCCACGGTCTGGCCTGTTCCGGACGGGTTGCCGAACTGCCGGTATGTCTCTGCGGAGCGCGAGGCGACGCGGGCGATGTCATCGAGGTCTTTGCCGACCTGTCCGGGGAACAGGACAGCCTTCGCTTGCGGCGTGATCTTGCCATAGGCGGTGACGAAGCGTTGCGGCGAGAAGACGCCTTCGGCGTCCCGGCCGAGCGAGGCCAGCACCGATCCGGAGATGGCGTCCCACGCGCCTTCCGACTTGCTGATCGCGCGCTGCGCCTCGGTCAGGAGTTCGATGTCCGGCCGCCCTGTCGAGCGCGCCGCCGAAGCCAGTTTGGCGATCACGCTCTCATCGCTCGCGCCGGCGAGGAGCGGTTGAAGGCGCTCGCGCAGAGTGGAGACGCTGGCGTTCATCGCGTTCGCGGTGGCGAGCGCTTCTCGCGCCGCGGGTCCGCCGGCGGCGTCGACGATCGACTTGATGTCGTCCGTGAGCGCGCCATAGATGCGACGCAGTTCTCCCTGCGAAATGTTGGCTGTTTCGAGGCCGGCGGGGTTGTCGAGCGCTTCTCCGAGCCGGGTCCGCAAGAGCTTCGCGCCCTGATAGGACAGCCCCTCCTCGCGGGAGATCGCCGGCATGACCAGCGCGGCGGCGCCGCCGGTCGGGTTCATCGCTGCTGCATCGCGCGCCGCCGCGAGTTCCGCGACCAGCGCCGCGGTGCTGCGGAGGGGGACCGTGACGGCTGGGTCGACAAGATCGTCGACCGCGTCATAGGCCGCGCCGATCCTCTGCTTCTGCGCCACATTCCAGGCGTCGAAAGCGTTGCGCGCCGCCGCGCCGGCCTCATGCTGCGACAGAGCGCCAAGATTGGTGGCGCGCTGCGCGGCGGCTTCTCCGAGATCGTTGGCGAGTTTTCGTGTCGCCTCGATGACAGGCTTTCCTGCGATCGGGATATTGCGCGCGACGTGCGCCGCCTGCTGGACGGGGCGGCTTTCCGAGGCGATGAACCGCGGGACATCGACGCCGATGCGCGCGGCGGCGTCCGCGATCTCGTCGCGCCCGGTCTTCGTGGCCGCCGCAGCGGCGGCCATCGCCGCATCCGGCGCCTTTGGCGCAAGCCGCTCGTAGAGCGCGCCAAGCCCCTGCTTGATCGGCTCTGCGACGCGCCCGGCCGCTTGGGCGACATAGGGAGCCACCGCGCCGACGCCCGCGCCGAACGCCGCGCCGAGGCCGCCGCCGACCAGCGCCTTGCCTGCGGCGTCCGGCAGGCTCTCGCCCTCTGCTGCGCCGTGCAGCGCGCCATAGCCGGCGCCGAGCGCGGCCGCGCCCTTCACGCCCTGCGCGGCGAGGCCCGCCGTCGGAAGCGCCGCGCCGCCGACGAGTTGGCCGGCCAGCCCGGTCATGAACCGCGTCTCATCGTCGACCGTGGACATGGCCCGCTGACGACGCAGCGTATCCTCGTAGCTGCTTTGGCCCTCGCCGACGCCGGTCCCGAGCGCATAGTCGAACGCCGATCCGATCTGGTGGGAAAATGGCACCGCGCGCGCGACGCCGCGGCCGAACGTCTCCCCGTAGGCGCCGAGTCCGGTCTGGCGCGCGCGAACGCCGCGCGCCCATTCCTCGGCCGCGGCCTTCTTCTGCGCCTCGGTGGGCTCGGCCTCGCGCGCCTCTCGCGGCGCGCGCCCGCCAGCCAGCGGCGAAACAGCAGACGCGGCTTCGCCGCCCGCGTCACCTTCCGGCGTCGGGATCAAGTCGTCGAACGAGATGTTCATGCTTCACAGCCCCGAGGGGTCGATTCCGTTCTGCTTCAGACGCTCGATG
>NZ_JAGOID010000103.1 GCF_017995835.1 Amaricoccus sp. | reverse complement strand
CCACTCGCAGTCGAGCGACGGAGCGCTCGGTCGCGCGCCCGCCGGCGCGCCTCAGTTGGGCGGTAGCGGGGGTAGCGGTGGCAGCGTCGTTGGGGCCGGTGCCGGAGTCGCCTGCCGGCTGCGGCGGGCGAGGAGGTAGATCGCCGCACCGGCGAGCACCAGCAGGGTGATGCCGAGGAGCGGCCGGTAGACCAGCCAGGCGAAGGCGACGGTGATCAGGGCGAGGCCGCTCGCGAGGAGGAAGGAGAAGAGCCCGATCCCCGCGCCGAGCAGACTGCCGACGATCGGCACCACGTCGCCGAAAACCGCGATCGGCTTGAAGATGAGGAGCAGGCCGAGGAACATCAGCACCCAGCCGACGACGCGCAGCACCCAGGTGAGCAGACTGTTGGCCGCCTGGGCGGCCTGGAACATCTCGGCGGCGGTGTGGGTTCCCTCGTCGACGAGCAGCACGCTGTCGCCCGCGGACGCCTGATAGGCGGCGAAGCTGTTGCCGGTCTGCACGCCGACGACGCTCACCGTCGCCGGGCGCGCCACCTCGAAACGGACGCGGACGTCGCCAACCTCGGGCGACTGCGGATTGGCGCCCAGGTAATAGCCCCCGTCGGCCGGGCGCAGCGCGCCGCGCGGATCGCCGGAAAGGTCGGCGGTCGCCGGGGCATCGACGCGCAGCGGCTCCGTTTCGTCGAGCTCGGCGATCTGCTCCGGCGACAGATCGAAGGCACCTAAGTGAACCACGTCGGCGGTGAAGGTCGTCGACAGGAAAGGCAGGTCGCCATGATTCTGGTGGCCGCCCTCTTGCTCGAACGAGGACGAATCGATCGGCTCCTCCGACCAGACAGTGTCGTAGGTGTAGGTCGTCACCGTCTCGCTGCCGCCGCCCAGCTTCTTCTGCGTCTCGGAGCTCTCCTTCTCTTTCCATTGGAAGATCTCGACACTGCGAATCAGCTGGATCGCCTGCGCCTGGACGCCGAGATCTTCGTCGACGACCGGACCCTCGGTCGTGACCGCGCCGGAGGTGTGCACGAGCTTGCCCTCGTTCCCCGAGTCGATGGCGTCGGCCGCGACGCTGCGCACCGCGCCCGCACCTTCGGCGAGACTGCGCGCGGTCCGCACCGCCCGCCCCTCGTTCCAGAACAGCAGGGGAAAGGAGACGGCGAAGAAGACCAGTCCGACGAGGACGCTCTTCGCCGACTGCGCGAGGCGCGAGAACCAGGACTGGTTCGAAGATACGGTCACCGAGTGAGCCATGGCGCAGCACCCCTGGCCGGCAGCGCCGGCAGCGACAATCGTGGAGAAGCGGAAAGGACGCGCGACGCTATCGGCTCCGCTGTCGGCGGTCAATCGGCCGCTCCCGCCGCCAGCGGAGTTCCCGGCGCAGTAGTAGGGTGACTGCGTGGCGCGACAACCCGGAAGGCTCTGGACCCTGCCCGCTCTGCGCCGCGCGCGCCTTCCGGTGCGGATCCTCGTCTTGGCCGCACCCACGTTGTTCCTCACGATGCTCGGACTCCGGGTCTGCGCCCCGGAGACCTCGGCGAGCGCGAAGCCGGCGAATGCCCGGGCCTCCTCCCGGGTGACGGCGAACCGCCCGCCGGCAGCCGCGTTCGCTCCCGTGGACGCGCCGCCGCCGCAACAGCTGCTGATGCCCGTCACGGGGGTCGATCCGGCCCAATTGCGCGATAACTTCAGCGAAACGCGAGGTGGCAATCGTTCCCACGCAGCGATCGATATCCTCGCTCCGCGCGACACGCCGGTCGTCGCCGTGGCCGACGGCAAGGTGGCCAAGCTGTGGAAGAGCGTCCCCGGCGGCATCACGATCTATCAGTTCGACGCCAGCGGGAGCTACTGCTACTACTACGCCCACCTCGAGCGCTACGCCCGGGGTCTCGAGGAGGGCGCAAGTCTGCGGCGGGGCGAGGTCATCGGCTACGTCGGGACTTCCGGCAATGCCCCGCGCGACACGCCACACCTGCATTTCGCGGTCTATCGCCTGACCTCGGAGCGGCGCTGGTGGGAGGGCGAGCCGTTGAATCCGTTCCCCTTGCTGGGCGGCGTCGCAACCTCCGCCCGCGACTGAGAATCAGTCGACGAACAGCACCGGGGTCCCTGGGCCGACCATCGAGGCGAGCATCCGAGCGTCCCAGTTGGTCATCCGCACGCAGCCGTGCGACTCGGCGTGCCCCACCTTCGACGGCTCGGGCGTGCCGTGCAGCCCGTAGTGCTCCTTGTCGATGTCGATCCAGACGACGCCCACCGGGTTGTTCGGACCGGCGGGTACGATCGCCTTGGCGTGCTCGGCGTCGGCGTCCCAAAACAGCTCGGGGTTGTAGTGGAAGGTGGGTTTCTCGGCAACGCCTTTCACCTTCCACGTCCCCAGCGGCAGCGGGTCCTTGGCGCTGCCGGCAGTCACCGGCGCGAAGAAGACGATCCGGCCCGACTCGTCCTTCGCCTCGACGACCGAGCGGCGCTTCGAGACCGTCACGCTGGCGACCTTGGCACTCGCGGGCGAACCGACGTCAGGCACCCGCACGGCATCGCCGGCAGCGAAGACGCTGCCGGGATTCAGCCGGCGCAGGAGTGTGGGCGCGCAGTGAAAGCGCTCGCCGAGCTCTTCGACGACCGAGGTGAACCCGAGAGCGGGCAGAGCCGACTTTTCCATCATGTCGTCGGGGATCTTCTCCAGAAACGGTCCGGCGACATCCTCGGGCGTCAGGGTGTAGCTCGTCAGCGCTTCGCCCGGAGCGAGCTCGAGCAGAAGGCTGCGCGTCGAAGCGTCGGCGGCACCGCTCGCGCGCAGGCCGTTCGCAGTCTGAAACGCCGCCACCGCTTTGCGGGTGTTCGATCCGGCCTTGCCGTCGATCTCCCCGGTCGAGAAACCGGCGCGCGACAGCGCCACCTGCAGCGTCGTGGCATCGCTCCCTGCAACCGGCTGCGCCGCGGTCGTCGATCTTGCGGCAGCCGGGACCGCCGGCTCGAAGGCGGCCAGGGCGGCGATGACGAAACAGCAGATACCTGCAGAGTTGCGCATGTTCTTCTCCGATCACCCGCTCCAGCGGGCGCGAATGCCGCGGCAATCGACGTGGACGAAAGGTCCATGCGCGGCGTTGGGTTTGTAGTCTCCGAGCCCGCCTTCGAACGGCCGGTACCAGGCTTTCTCCGAAAGGGCTTCGACGAAGTTGCGAAAGAAGGTCCCATCCCCGGCGCCCGAACTGCCGTCGCCGTCGAGATCGTCCATCCGTCCGTCGCCATCGCCGTCCAGATAGATGTCGGCGGCGTCACCCCAGGTGTGGCGGCTGTAGGGGACGTTCTCGATACGGGCGTTGTAGTAGGGCGTCCGATAGCCGCTGATGAAGCCGAAGGTATCGGCCCGGTGCCCCGCCTCGTTGAACTGTTCGAGGAGCAACTCGAGCTTCAGCGGGAGCTGCTCGCGCAGGACGAGGTACTTCGGGAAGGAGCCCTCCTGCTTGCACAGGAACTGGCCAAGAGTGAAGTGCGGCGACACGTGCGTCGACGCGTTCACGGGCGTCACCTCCACCAACCCGCGCGGCGGGAGGTAGATCGGGTTGCCGCGCAACGGAACTTCCGGGTATTCGCCGATGCGGTAGTCGCCGAGCTTGCCGTCCCGCACCGCGGAGAGCGGCGTCAAGACGAACAGGTGAAGGACCATCCGCTCGCCGTCCGGCTCGCGCACCACGGTCATCGGGTAGAGGCCGGGAAGCGCCGGCGCGGCGAAGCGCCAACGGCCGCCCGCGAGCGCCTCCGTTACCAGGGCGGACTGGAGGCGGAACGACTTCTCAGGATCGGCCGTGTGGGCAACGAGGTCGACGCTTTCTCCCGGCATGATGTAGAAAGCGAACTCGCGGTAGATCGACTCGACGCCTTCGAGCTGGACCGAGAAACTCACTTTGCCCGGGTCGAACCTCGCCTTGAGCGACGCCGCTGCCGCCCCTGGGGAGCCTTGCGCCAGCAGCGCCGGCTGGGCGCCGGCGAGGTGCAGGGCGAGAGCGAGTCCGAGACTGCGGGCGATGCAGGCGGGTCGCGGGAGTGGGGCTCGACGTCGAGTCACGATTCTCGCGGCTGCAAGCGATGTGCCGAAAACGCGAGACCGGCGTCCGCCCCACCGGCGAGGCGCCTCGCCGTAGTAGATTTCCCGCGCGGAGCTCTACAGCAGACCTCGACCCCGATCTCGAACCCGACCCTTTCCATTCATGCCCACGCCCCCCCTGTCGGAGCCGATCGAACGCGTCCTGCCGGCCGCGCTCCTCCACCTCTGGACGGAGAAGGACAACACCGCGGCAGCCCGGCTGCAGAGCCTGGCGGAACGCGCGAGCGGCGTCGTACCCGCGGGGCCGGCGAGATGGCTCGTGCTGCCGCTCCCCGGCGACGCGGCGATCTTCGACCGGGCCGTCGCTCTCGCCGGCGCGGTGCTCGCCGACGCCGGCCCCAGCGCGACCCCGCCCAGCATCCTCATCACCCCTGCGGCGGCGGCGGTGGGAGAAAAAGTCACGTTGCTCGCCGAAACGCTCCTCGACGAACTGGCGCAGAAGCGCCCGACGCTCGAAGCCGGAAAGGTCCTCCTGACCACTCACGCCGCCCATCATCTGGAGGGCTCCTGGGCGGTCGAGCCGAGTGGCAATCTCTCGTTCGGCGGCGGCCGCCTGATTCCCCTCGCCGCGGTTCACCCGCGGGCCGTGGCGATTCCCTCCTGGCGCAATCCGGAGGTGCTCTCGCGGGCGGCCAAATGGGTGCTGCGACCGGAAGTCGAAGAGGAGCTCTCGGAGCGCCTCGCCGAACCGATCGTCCGCCTGACCGGGGCCTTCGGGGTTGGCAAGACGCGGCTCGCCTGGGAGGTGATGCGCGCCGCCGGCGAACCGGCGATCTGGCGCAATGCGGCGCTCTTCCGCCTCCAGCCCGGCGCGGCATCCTCGCTCGTCGCGGAGCTTGCGGCCGAGCCGGCGCGGCCGATCTGGATCGTCTACGACCACCTTGAAGAGGCCCCGCCACAGATCTGGGCCGAGATCGAGGAGATCCAGAAGCACCCGCGGCTCGGCAGCGAGATTCGCCTGGTGCTTCTGGCGCGGCCGGCGACCGATTGGCCGGCGGCGCTAGCTGCGACGCCCGAGATCGCGCTGGGCCCGCTCGAGGGAGAGGCCTGGAGCCGTTGCGCCGCGCAGCTCTTTCGCGGCTTGTCGCTGCCGGAGGCGGTCGCCGCGACGCTCGCCGCCGGCGCCGGCGGGAACCCCTTCGCGCTCGAGGAGGCGTTGCACTTTCTGGTCCGCGATCGCCGCCTGCGGCAGGTCTTCGGTTCGTTCTTCTTCAGCGGTGCCGATGGCGCCGAGGCTCACTTCCAGCCCAGCCGGCGCTACCTCGCGCACGCCGAGGCCGAAGCACTGCGGCTCGGCCCGGCGCTTCCCCTGCGCCTGCTGGCCCAGGTCGATTCGCCGGTTCCCGCCGGCGAGCTGCGCTCCGCCGCGCTCGCCTTGGGCAGCGAGAGCCTGCCGCGCCAGTGGGAGGATCCGTTCCGCGCCGCCGGCCTCGTCGTCGACGGCGAGGGTCCCTGGGGGGAAGGGCTCGCCTTCGCCTCGCCGGCGCTGCGCACGGCGTTCTCCGACACCTTGCGCAGCGAAGCGGCGGCCGCCTTGCGCGCCGGGCTCGGCGAGCTCCTCGCCGCGCGCTCGAGCTCCGTCGACGAGCTCTGGGCCGCCTACGAGCTTCTGCGCGCCAGCGAGGCCGGCGCGCGCACGCTGCTCGCCGCGGCGGCGACGCCGGCGACGATTCCGCGCGAGCTGCTGTTCACCGCGCTCCGCCTGGAGCTCGCCGCGCTGCGCGACCGCGCCGGTGATCCCCAGCTCGAGATCGACCTGCTATGGGTCCTGCTGCCGCTCGCCCGGCGCATGGGGCGCCTGCATGAGCTCTCGGCGGCGCTCGAACGAGGCTTCGACCTCGCGCGCGACAACCCTCAGCGTTTCCTGGCTATCGCCGCGCTGCGCGCCGAGCTCGCCCAGATGGCCGGGCGTTACACCGAGGCTGAGTGGGTGCTCCGCCAGGCGCTCGCGGGCCAGAAGGGCGGCGACGCGCGACGCAAGGAGATGCTGCTGCTCGAGCTCGGTCGCGTGCTCGTCCGCCAGGGCAAGACGGGCGAGGCCGGCGAGCTCTTCGCCAAGACCCTCGGCGTCGCCGAGCACCGCGGGCGCAAGGGCCTGGCCGCTACCTGCCGATATTTCCTGGGCAATATCGCCTACCACGAGTTCCGGCTCGACGAAGCAAAGACGCTGCACCTACAGGCGCTCGAAGTGCGCCGCGAAAAGGGCAGTGGCGTCGCGACTTCGCTGTCGGCGTTGGGCGCCGTGGCGCTCGCTCAGGGCAACTTTCCCGACAGCCTCGCTTACTTCGAGAATGCGCGCGAGATCCTCGCCGCCGAAAAGTCCGAGGCCGAAGAGGCTTACGCTCTGGTCGGCGTCGGCAAGGCGATGACCCGACTGGGAGATTTCGCCGGCGCGGCTCCAGTGCTGCGCCGCGCCCTCGCTCTGCGAGAAGGTCGCGACGATTCCGTCGGTGAGGCGATCGCTCGCCTGGCGGTCGCCGAGAACTACCTGCACCTCGACCAGCCCGACCAGGCGCTCGTCGAGGCGCGCAAGGCGCACTTTGCTCTCAGCCTGATTCCCCCCGGCGAGCCCCGCGCCGACGCCGAGCAGCTCCTCGGCCGGATCCAGCTGCGTCTGCGCCGGAACGACGCGGCGCTCGCCAATCTGGAGGAAGCCGCCCGCATCCACCGCGAGCTCGGGAAGGGTTCGAGCCTGCTCGCCGATCTCGCCTACCGGATCGAAGTCGAGATCGCGCGCGGGCGGACCGAAGCCGTTCTCGCCGCCTTCGAGAAGCTCGCCGTCGAGCGGCCGCTGCTCGACCACGCGCCTCTGCGCGAGCTTTCCGATTTTCACCTCTATCTCGCTGCCCGCTGGCTCGAGGAGCGCGGCGGCAGGAAAGGCGACGTCCAGGGGCCCTTGAAGCGCAGCTACGCAGAGCTCATGCGCCAGACCGGCTTTCTCGCGCCGGCGATGCGCCAGCGATTCCTTTTCCAGGTGCCGCTCCACCGCGCGATCGTCGAGGCCGCGACACGCCATGGCCTGTCACTGCCCGCGAGCTAGTTTCAGGGCTTGACGGGCTCAGGCACTCCGAGCAGCGCGTCGAGCGCGGCGCGGTCTGCATCGGTGAGATTCTCGTCGCCGAGGAAAAAGCTCCCGCCGCCTGGAATCGGCACCGCGGGGCGGGTCAGCGAATGGTCGAGACCTGAGCAGTCGACGGCACCGAGCGACAGCGTCGCCGCCTGGTCGCAGAGCGTCAGGATCTGATTGATCGTCTGCGACTGCACCGCGACCTCGATGCGCTCGGGGAGCTTCTCGGGTAGCACCTCGTAACCATCTGCGACACGTCGAATTCGAACTTTGGCCGCGAGCCGGATCGTCTGGGGCGGCACGACGAGAACGTCGGTCAAGTTGCGCACCATCGGTCCGATCGTGACGTCGGCGATCAGGTCACCCTTGCCCTGCACGTCGAGCTCGACTTCGCCGGCGAAGGCACCGGTCTCCCCTGCGATCGGTGTCAATCGGATGCGGTTGGCGCGCAAAATGATCGCCTGCTTGGGTGACTGCAGGCGAACCGAGAGCCCTTCCTCGCCGATCGGCGCCAGCTCGCCCACAAAGTCGGAGTAAGTCCGGTTCAGCTTCGCGAACTGTAACCCGTAGGTGGTCTCGGCGGCGACGGCCAATGCCGCGCCGAAGCAGGTGGCGATTCCCAGCAGAAGCGCGGAGCGCAGTGCCTTTCTAGCGATAGGAACGCCTGCCTGAGTGGTCATGTACTTAAGGATAGTAGCCCCGCGGCGCTCGCGTCTTCAACTTGCCACCCTGGGCCTTGACCTCGACCGTCGAGAAGACGCCCTCCTTGCCGGGAGGATCAGGCGCGAAAGCGAGCAGGTACTGGCTGCGCAGCTCGCGCGAGATCTCGCCGTAGACGCTGTCGAGCTCGTCAGCTTTGGAGACGAAGAACGAGCGCCCGCCGGTCTCGGAAGCGAGCTTCTCGAGCTTGTTGCGAATGCCGACCTGGGTGGCGCCGACCTTGAGCCCGATGGCGTAGACCGCCGCGCCGCTGCGCCGGGCGAACTCGAGCGCGTCGTCGTAAGGCACCAGGCTCGAGGTGTCGTCACCGTCCGAGAGCAGCACGATCGCCTTGCGGCCGCGGATGCCGCGCAGCTGGTAGAGCGCGAAGACCAGCGCGTCGTGAAGCGCGGTGTTGCCCACCGCCGGCAGCTCGCGGAACGCGATCTGCACCGCCTGAACGTCGGGCGTGAGCGGCATCAGCAGGCGCGGACGGTCGGAGAAGCCGACCGCGAAACAGCGGTCGGTCGGCCGCACGACGCCGGTGAGGAAGTCGCTCGCCGCATGCTTCGCTTCGCCGATCGACTCCTGCATCGACCCGGAGGTATCGAGCACCAGGCCGACCGCGAGCGGCAGGTCTCGCACGAGCTCGAACTTCTCGATCTTCTGCGGCTTGCCGCGGTCGAGGACCTCGAAGTCGCTTTCGGCGAGATTCTCGGCGAGACCGCCGCTCTTGCTGTAGACGGTGGCGAAGATCTCCACAAGATCGACCTCGACCTGCTCGAGGAAGGCGCCGCCGTTGAGCACCCGGAAATCCTCCACCCGGGTGCCGTCGACATAGGTCGCGGAAACCGTCAGGTAGGCCGGCTCGCTGCCCGACGGCGCCACGAAGCTCGTCTCCCACGGCGGCTGGGTGAGCGTCGCGAGCACTTGCTCGTTGAGCCGGAACTCGACCGACTCGACGCGTTTGCCCTCCGGCACCATCACCGCGGCGCGCGCCAGCGTCGGCCCGACCACCCGTTTGCCGCGCTGGGGGGAGAGCAGGCGGACCCGCGCTTCGCCCTGCGGCTCGTTGAGGACGGTCTCGTCGGCGACCACGACGGCGTCCTTGTCGTCGAGACCCTCGGCGCGCACGACCAGCTCGTTCGGCAGATTGGGCAGGCGCAGCTCGGCGGTCCACGGCGGATTCGTACGCACCAGCTGGCGCACGCCGTTGACATAGAAGGCGACCTTGCGGATGCGCTCGCCGACGACGATCGCTTCGGCGCGCCAGAGGCCAAAGACGACGTCGGAGAGCGGCGGCATCAGGACGAGCGTGTCGCGCGCCCCCATCCGCGTGAGTCCGGTCTCCTGCCCGAGCACCACTTGCGCCCCGGCGAGCGGCGCCTCGGGCTCGGGCACCGGATCCTTCGGCACGGTGAATCCCTGGCTCACCCAGGCGGTGCGACCGGAAACCTCGTCGCGCAGCTCGAGCTCGACGATGTAGGGCCCGCCGGGCCGCAACAGCCGTTCGGCGACAAGCACGACCGGCGTCGTCGCCGCCGGCGGCTGCATGACGAAGCGATTGCGAAACTCCTCGAACGGCGCCCCGGCGAGCTCGAGCCGTCCGGCGACGGTGAGGCGCGACTCCTGGCTGCCCGCTTCGCCGGCGACCGCGAGACCGACACCGGCCGGCAGGACGATGCGCAGGCGCGCGACCAGCCGCTGGTCGCGGCGCTCGGGGAAGGTCACCTGCGCCCACTCGATCGGCAGGATCTCGACCGGCTTCGCGAGAACCGTGGCTGCGGCCGCCCGCGCCCAAGCAGCGACATCCGTCGGCGGCGCGACCAGGGAATCCATCATGGCGTCGGTCGGCCGGTTCTTCTCGAAGCCGAAGAGACCCTGTACGCCGGTGACCTCGTCCACCTCCTTGCTCGCCTTGCACAGCACCCGATCGGGGCGCTTCCCCGAGATCAGCCCGCGCAGCTCCTCCCACTGCTCGAGGTAGTACTCCATCTCCGGCATGTAGAGCACCCGCTTGGACTCGGTCGGCCGCCAGAGTGAGTAGAAGGCGTCGGCGCGCGGCCGGAACAGGACAGCGTGCTGCGCGCTCTCGACCGGCCCGTAGCTCCAGATCTCGAGCGGGCGGAAGGTGTCGCCGCAGTCGATCTGGTTGCGCTCGCGCGGCGTGCCGTGCAGGAAGAGCATCAGCCCGCGGGCATCGCGCAGCGACAAGCCTTCGCTCCAGACCAGACGCTGGCGGAGCTCGATGCCGTTCGCGAGCTCGTTGGCGGGCGTTTCGGGCAGGGGATCCTCGGCCAGAAAAGCGCGCGCCGCGGCGAGCCCCTCTGCGAGCGGCAGGCCAGCGATGCGGGCACGTTCGGCCGATGGCAGGAGGAGCGCCGGGCCCTCGTCGAGGAACCGGCGCAGGGCCTCGCGGTCGGCGGCCACGGGGTCGACGACGCGGGCGGGCGGCGCGGCGACCGGCACCGATTCCGCCTGCGACGTCTTCGGCGAGGCCACCGGGGCCGTCTGGGCGAGGCTCTTCGAGACGCAGCAGAGTGCGAGCAGCAGGGTGCAGCGGGCAACATTCGATCGCATGGACAGTCCTCGGCCTCCGGGCAGCCTTCGAACGACGCGCAGCAAGCCGTGTACCAG
>NZ_JAGOID010000102.1 GCF_017995835.1 Amaricoccus sp. | reverse complement strand
TCGATTCCGGCGCGATTCTCGATTTCGTCGATCCGGCGGATGTCACCTGCGGCTTCGTCGAGATTCCGACGCTCGATACGGCAGGCGCGCTGCTCCTCGGCGGTCTGCTCTTCGCCAGCGCGCTCGTCCTGCTGCGGCGGCACCGCAGTCTCCGCTGAGGTCGGTGCAACCGGCCGGCCAGCGCCGCACCTGGCGTCGCCCGCACGCGGCGCGTCGCATGCAGGTCCGCGCAGACCTTCGACTCTGAGCCCGCAGTCCGGTTCGATGGTGCCGACTCGCCGCGAAGAGGAGATCGAACGTCGTCTCGAGGAGATCCTCGAGCGCTATCGCCCCCTCCTGCGCGCGGCGATTTCGCGCGCCTGCCCGCCCGATCTCGGCATCGCCATCGACGACGTCGAGCAGGAGGCTCGTCTGCGGATCTGGCGCGCCCTGCGCGAAGCAACAGAAATCCGCCATCCTGCGTCTTACCTCTACAAGGTGGCAGCGAGCGCGACGCTCGACGCGGTGCGCCGCGCCACCACTCTGCGTGCCTCCCGGCGCAGCGAGGTGGCGGTGGAGATGCTCGAAGAGACGGAAGGTCCAGTCGAACGGGCGGCGGCGATCGCCCCCGACCGGCTGGCCGAACAGCGACAACTGCTGGAGCGCGCCCGCCGCGAGCTCGGGGCCCTCGAGCCCGATCGTCGGCGGGCCGTCGGGCTTCACCTGCAGGGTTTTACGCCGGGCGAGATCGCCCCGCTGCTCGGCTGGAGCGAGCCCAAGGCGCGGAGCCTCGTCTATCGGGGGCTCGCGGAGCTGCGCGCGCGACTGGCTGAGCTCGCTGCGGTGGAAGAGAGGGAGACATGAAGAGCCTCGAAGAGCTGTGGGCCGATCCGGCACTGCGCCCCGAGATCGACCGGGCCGGCTGTCCGTCCGCGGAGCTCCTCGCGGAGCTCGCGAGCGGAGCCGCGGCGCAGGCCGAGCGCGAACGGCTGGTGGACCACCTCGTGGAGTGCGCCGACTGCGCTGCCGACCTGCGGGCGCTGCAGGCGCTCGCTCCCTGGGCGCTCGCCGCGGAAGAACGCCTCGGCGAAGTCGCCCCGGTCCGGCACACGCGCGGTCGCTCGCCCCGGGGATGGGCGGCTGCAGCGGCGCTCTTCGCCGCCGCCGGGCTCGGATGGCTGGTCGGAAGCGGCTACAGCGCGGGCGGTTCGCGGGCGCCGGCAGGCCTCGCCGCCAACCCGGCGATCGTCGACCTCCTGCCGGAAGGCGCCTTGCGTGCGTCGACACCGCAGGATCGCCAACGTCTGGAGCTTCCCGCGCCCGGCGGGGCGCCAGCCGTTCTGGTGCTGCACCTCGACCGGCCCGCCGCCGAGGCACGATACAGCGTGGATTTCGTTCGCGCCGGCACGACCGCCGCGCGTCTCGAGGGTCTCGTGGCGGGACCTTTCGGCACCCTCACCATGATGCTCACCGGAGAGGGTCTGCCGCCGGGCGACTACGACCTCGTCTTGCGCTCGGCGCCGGCCGGCGATCCGAGCGGGACCGCGCGCTACCTGGTTCATCTCGCGCATGGCGACTGAAGTGCGCTGGCGTCGCCAGCGCCCTTTCCTGTCGGCCCTCGTGCTGGCGTTCGCAGCAGCAGCGTTGGCGACGATGCCGTTGTCGGCGGCTGAAGAGCCGCGCGTCGAAGCCCGCGCCGCAGCCGAGAGCGCGCGCGCTGCGATGGCTGTGAGCGGGCGCTCCAGCTGGCTTGCGGCGCGCGCCGACCTCGAGCGGGCGCGCGAGCTCTGGCGCGCGATCGGCGATCCGGTCGAGATCGCCCGAGCCGAGCTGGCGCTCGCCGATCTCGCCGGCGGGCTCGGCGAGCACGAGGCTGCCCTCGCCGGCTACGACCGCGCCCTCGAGCAGGCTCGGGCGGCTTCGGACGCCTGCACCGCAGGCTGGGCGGCGAGCGGACGGGGACATGTCCTGTGGGCGCATGGCGATGCCGAACGGGCCGAGGTCGCCGAGCGGGCCGCCCAGAAGGAGGCGAGCGCCTGCAGCGATCCCGAGCTCGGAATCGCCATACGCTTGCGGCTCGCCCTCATCGCCGGCTCTCGAGGTCGGCTGAGCGAGGCACTCGAGCTCTACGAGAGTCTCGAGCGCGAGCTCGTCGCCTCGGGCGACAAGGGACTCCCCGGTCGCGCCCTCGCCGCCTACGGCGCCGGGGACGTTCTGCTCCAACTCGGCAGGACGACCGACGGGCGGCCACATCTCGCGCTCGCCGTCGAGCTCGCGCACGCCAGCGGGCAGCTCGCGCACGAGGCGAGGTGCCGGGCGCGTCTCGGCGAGGCAGAACGGTTGCTTGGCGACTTCGCCGCCGCCAAGGCGCAGCTCACGACGGCGCTCGAGCTCTGGCGCCGGCACGGCGACGGTGAAGGCCGTGCCTACGTCCTCATCGCCCTTGCGCGTCTCGACCGGGAGGAGAACCAATGGGCCGACGCCCAGCGCAAGCTCGAGGAGGCGTTGGATCTGCTCGAGGTGGTGCGCCGGAGCGTCGTCAGCCCCGAGCTGCGCGCCGCCTTTCTCGCCCGGACGCACACTCCCTACCGCGAGCTCGTCGACCTGCTGCTCGAACGCGACCGCTTCCAGCCCGGTGCCGGATTCGACCGTGCGGCGTTTCGCGCCGCCGAGCGGGCGCGGATGCGGGCGCTCCTCGACCTGCTCGCCGAGCCGACTGCGGAGGGTTTCGAGCGCGGCGATGCGGCGCTCGTCGCCGCCGACGAGGTGCAGCGAACGGTGCTCGCCGCCGACGACCTGATGCTGTCCTTCTTCTTCGCCGCCGATCGGGTCGCGCTCTTCGTCGTCGAACGTGACCGCTTCCGCGCCGTCACGCTCGACGCCTCCGTCCACGAGCTCGAAGCGGTCGCGCGCGCCTGCGCCGAGACGTTTGCGCGCAGCTACGAGCGCCTCGCCGGTCGAGCCGCCGAGGCCTGCGCCCACGAGCTCGGCGAAGCGCTCCTCGGGCCGGTGCCGGAGCTCGCCGGGCATCTGCGACTGCTCGTCCTCGCCGACGGCGAGCTCGCGCATCTTCCCTTCGCCGCTCTGGTCGCGCCGGTGGAGGGGGATGCGCCGCTGGTCGAGCGCCACGAAGTCGTTCTGGTTCCATCAGCCTCGGCCATCGTCGCCCAGCGTGCGCGCCGCCGGCAGCCAAGGGCCTACGCCCGCGAGCTGCTGCTGGTGGCGGATCCGGTCTATTCCTCCGTCGATGCCCGTCTGGAGCCACCGGCGCGGCGGCGCGCCGAACTCATCGCGGGGTCCGCCGGCGAGCAGCCGCTCGCTCGTCTGCCGGGGACCGCTGCGGAGGTCGCACGCATCCAGGCGCTCGCTCGCGGGCGCAGCGTGGAGCTCGCGGTGGGCTTCGCTGCGACACGGGAGTGGGCCCTGAGCGGCGCGCTCTCCGGCGCGCGCTACCTGCACTTCGCCAGCCATGCCCTGGCCGATGCCGCCCACCCGGAGAGCGCCGGGCTGGCGCTTTCGGCGCTCGATCGTGAGGGCAACGCGATCGAGAGCCTCCTGCGCCTCGAGGACCTCAGGCGTCTGCGCCTCGACGCCGACCTGGTGGTGCTCTCGGCCTGTTCGACACGGGGTGGCCGAACGCTTGCGGGAGAGGGGCCGCAAAGCCTCTCGCGGGGTTTCATCGATGCCGGTGCGGCGCGCGTCGTCGGCACGCTCTGGCCGGTCCGCGACGAGGCAGCGACGGTGCTCATCGAGAGCTTCTACCGCCACCTGCTGACGGAGCGCCGCTCGCCAGCGGCAGCACTGCGCTCGGCGCAGCGCGAGCTGCGCGCCCAGGCGCGTTTCGCGGCGCCGCACGACTGGGCCGGATTCGTTCTCGAGGGCGACTGGCGCTGAGCTCTCGTCGCGGCAGTTCCCGGCGCGTGCAACGGATCTAGTCCGCTTCGCGTCTCATGAGCGGGAGGTTGTCGCTCATGAGAGAAGTCTCCGCACGATGGGCCGTGGCCGTGCTCGCCGCAACGCTGTGGATCCCCGCGGCGCCGGCAGCGGCGCAGACCCCGGCGTCGCCGTTGGGCACCAATCTGTCGCTGCTGCGCGAATGGACCGGCGAGTGGCCGTTCGTCGACGCCTTCAAACACTCGCGCCCCTGGCTCGCGGGCGAGCGGTTCGGCTGCTGGGACTGCGCCGGCCCACTCGATCTCGACGAGCAGGGCTGGGTCCGCTCGCTCGACACGACGCGCCCCAACGGCGGACAGGTTGCCAATACCCTGCTCTTCAACGACGCCCTGGGACGCTACCCCTCCGGCCGCTACATCGTTCTCTACAGCGGCAGCGGCACGCTCGAATACGGCGGCTCCGCAACCCGCGACGCCGCCGCTTCGACGCCGGGGCGCGACGTCGTCGAAGTCGACGCGACCCTCGGCAACTTCGTCCTCCGGCTGGTCGCCACCGAGGTGGCGAACCCGTTGCGCGACATCCGTGTGCTGATGCCGGGCGGCGCCTGCGCCGGCGATCTCTTTGCCGCTTGCCGGGTCGATGGCGAATGCGGTGGCGCGGCATGTGTGCCGTTCGAAGACACCTACGCGACGCAGCCGTTCCACCCCACCTTCCTCGCCAACCTGCGGCCCTACCGGCTGGTGCGCTTCAACAACTGGATGGATGTCGACGGGTCGACCGTCCAGGAGCTCACCGAATGGCCCGGGCCCGACGCCGCGCGCTATTGGGGAAAGGTGCCGGCCGAGCTGCTCGCCGAGCTCGCCAACCGGCTCGATGCCGATGCCTGGATCTCGCTGCCGGTGCGTGCGAGCGACGACTTCGCCAGCGGCTTCGTCTGCCGCCTGCGGGCACGGCTCGAGCCGGGACGCAAGGTCTGGCTCGAGTACGGCAACGAGGTCTGGAACGGCTCCCATCCATTCTCGATGGGGACGCTGTGGACGGCCGAGCGCGGTTGCGAGCGCTTCGCCGATCTCGCTGCCGGCTGTGATCAGGATGCCACGCCGGGCAACGGGATCTACTGCGAGGGCTTCCCCTGGCCGACCGCGAACGCCAGCTGTCTGACCGCCTCGCGGCGCTACTTCAGCGAACGTTCGGTCGAGCTGTGGAATCTCGCGGCGGCTCGCCTCGGGCCGGGCTCGCCGCTGGTCCGGGTCATGGCGTCGCAGTCCGGCAACACCGGACACCATTCGGCGCTCCTCGGCTGGAACGGCGCGGCGGCAGAGGCGGACGTGCTCTCCGTGGCGCCCTACTTCGGCTTCGGCTACGGACTCGATGCTGCGGTCGGCGGCTGGACCCTGGACCAGCTCTTCGCCGACCTCGCGACCAGCGCGACGCGCGGGGTTCCACGCGCCATCGCCGCCATGGAAATCGACGCCGACTTCCTCGCCGCGAACTTCCCGGCCGTCGCCCTGGTGAGCTACGAAGGGGGTCAGCATCTCGAAGGCGTCGGGCCGAACGCCACCGACCCGGCCATGAATGCCCTGTTCGACGCCGCCAACCGCGACCCGCGGATGGGCACGCTCTATGCCCAGTATCTCGCCGCCTGGCCGACAGCCGGCGGCACGCTCTTCACCCACTTCAAGAACGTCTCGCAGTGGCGACCCGGCCGCGGTGGCGCCCTCGAGTATCAGGATCAACCGCACGCCGAGTCGCCGAAATACGGCGCCCTCATGGAGCACATCGAGCAGCATCCTTGCGCCTGGGAGGGATGCGCCACTCCTGCGCCGGAGATTTTCGGCGACGGTTTCGATTGCGGAGATCTGGCGCGCTGGCAGGCGAGCGCGCCCTGAGGCGCCGAGTCCTGCAACGGATTCGAGGCGCTTCGCGTCTAGCGAACGGACATCGATCTCCGGAGGACTCATGCCGACCGTCGCCCGCCTTTTCGCAGCTCTCGGTTTCGCCGTGCTCCTGACTGCAGATACGGCGAGCGCCGTTCCCTACCTGCTCGCCACGCGACCCTCTGCGGGAGCAGTGGTCGCGCTCGATCTCGGCGGCCTGGAGGCGCCGAGGGAGCTCGCCGCGGGCGAGCTGCCCGCCGGAGTCGCGAGCGAAGCTGCGTCCGGCAGCTTCGCGGTCGCCGACGCCCTGGGCAACCGTCTGTTCGTCACTCGCGCAGGTACGGTGGCGCAGTGGGGCACCGCCGCCGGCCCGGCCGGAGTCGCTTTCTGCGCCGGAGGGGCCCTGCTCGCCTCCGTCGCCACCGGCGATGGCCTGCTGGAGCTCTTCGATGTGGAGACGGCCACTCGCCGGGCGACGGTGGCGGTCGGCGCGCAGCCGCTCGCTCTGGTCTGCGATGGTGAGCGTGCCGTCGTCGTCGGCTTCGGCGACGACCGGGTGTGGCTGGTCGATCTCGCGACCTATCTCGCGCAGCCGGTCGCCGTCGGAGCGTTCCCGGCGGGTGTCGCCCTCGCCGCCGGTCGGGCCTGGATCGCCAATCTCGGCGACGACACCGTCTCGGTCGTCGACCTCGCTTCGGCCACGGTCGTGGCGACCCTGCCGGCCGGTAGCGCGCCGCGCGCCGTGGCGGCAGGGGGCGGTCGGGTCTACGTCGCCGACTGCAACACGCCGACGATCGCGGTCTTCGATGCCGTGAGCACGCTGCCGCTCGCCACCTGGACGCTCGCTGCCGGTCCGGCCTTCGATCTCGCGTGGTCGGCGCCCGACCGCCTCTACGCCTCGCATCCCGGTGCGGAGAGTGTCTCGATCCTCGACGCCGCGAGCGGTGCCTCCATCGGCGCGCTCGCGGCTCCTGCCGGCCTCACCGGGCTCGGCGGGGTCGTGACCACCCTCGGCGCGCCGGCGGTGGAAATCCCCACCTTGCACGAGAGTGGGCTCACGCTACTCGCTCTGGCGTTCGCCGGAATCGCCTGGCGGAGACTCGGGGCGAAGCGCCGGGCGACGCCGCTCCTCGCCTTGGCGCTGGCCATGGCCGGCCCGCCGCTCGCCGCCGGCACAGTGTCGTTCAGCGACTCGACCTTTGCCGACGCCGATTGGGAGGTTGCCAGCGCCGTGGTCGGCAACGGCGGCCACTCCGTCGCCATGTCGGCACTCGATGGAGACCCACCGCCGTCGCGCAGGATGAGCCACAACGTAGCCGCCAGCAGCGGCAGCCCGGAGGTCGTCGAGGTGCTGCATCGCTTCCTGGGCGGCAGCTACGATCCGGCGACCTCCGGCGCGATCGCGACGATCTCTGCCGCCTGGGACCGCGTGCTGTTCTCGGCCGACGGTGTGCCCGAGGTCGGCGAGTCGTTCGTGCTCTTTCAGGACGGGGTCGCCTATCGCGCCACCTCCGACAACTTCAGCCAGTCGAGCTGGACGCCGATCGAGCGCACCGCGCTGACCGCGGCCAGCTTCGCCGACGGCAACGGCCTCCATCCCGACTTCTCTGCAGGCGGCGCGGCGATCTCATTCGGCTATTCGCGGCGCACGGTGAGCGGCGGGACCTTCGCCGCCTTCGCCGCCCACGGCATCGACAATTTCCTGGTCGAAGTCGCGACCGGCGGCGCGGCGACGCTGCTGGCGATGGCCGACCGCCTCTACCTCGCGAGCGGCAGCGACGCCGTCGACCTCTGCGCGCTGCGCGAAGGGGATGGAGTCGGTCCGGTGACCGTCGAGTTGCGCGCCGGACTCGGGCTGGCGCCCGACGACGTGCTGCCGCTCGCCTGGGGCGACGGCGAGACCGGGCTGCGTTGCGCGGCCTATGCGCCCGGCGGCTCGAGCGGCGCGATCTTGCGCTATCGGGTGCAGCTCGCCAACCCGACGCCCAGCCCGGGCGCGACGATCGATTCGCTCCGCAGCCGGGCGCTGCTGCTCTACAGTTCCGACGCCGCGCTCGGCGGAGTCCTGGCGTTGCTCGGCCTGCTGCTCGCCGAGGTCGGCCCGGCGGCGCTCGGTCTGCTGACCTGCGCTGCGCTAGCCGTCGCCTGGCTGGCCGCGCGTCGCGCGAGCCACCAGCCGAATCCGGCGCCAGCCAGGGAGGCGTAGAGGTGCGCGTCGATGGCGACCCCCGTCGAGCCAGCGAACGCAAGGGCGAACGGACCGCGGAGGCGCTCGAGGGCGAGCTTCGCGGCCAGCCCGGCAACCAGCAAGACGCCGCCCGCGGCGCGGCGGCGAAGCAGCGCTGCGGCGCCGCCGCCGAGGACGGCGTGCACCAGCGCCGAGAGTCCGGCGAAGGCCTGAGTCTCCGGCGACAACCAGTGTACGGCGAGGCTCGCGCTCACGGCGCTCGCGCCCAGCAGAGCGGACCAGCGGCGGGCACTGAGCTCGCGTCCGACGAGCGCGAAGGCGAGCGCCAGCGCGGCGAGATCGAGCGTGAGGTGGCGTGCCTGAGCGTGCACCAGATGCGCGCTGAGCAGGCGGTAGAGCTCGCCGTTGGTCACCGCCGGCCGCAGGTAAGCCAGACGCCCGAGCGCGCGCGGTACGGCGAGGGTCGCGGTCGTCGCGGCCATCGCGACCATCACCCACAGAAGCCACCGGCGCACGGCGCGCAGGATGACACAACCGGCACTCCGGGATCGAGGTCGAGTATGCGACGAGTCGCCTCCTGTCTACGCATCCTGCTGTCGCTGTCGTTTCTGCTCTCGGCCGCCTGCACGAAGCAGAGCGACGTGGAGATTCACTGGACCTCGGCGCGCTTCAACGAGCGTCTTCGGGCCGACCTCGAGCCGTTGGTTCCGGCGGACCTCACGGCCGATCTCGAGCGCGGCTTCTTTCGCGACGGCAGCGACGGCGGCCTGGTGAGCCCGTTGTTTCCGCTCGCTGCCTCGCGGCCTGAGGGGCTCGGGCATCTCGTGCAGACCACCTGTCTGTTCGTCGGCGAAGAGCGCGACGCGGCGGGCGCGCCCGTCGCCGCCGACGAGCTGCGGATGTCCTGGGAGGTGGCGGCCGATATCGATCGCGGCTACGCACCCTTCGATGAGCTTTTCGCCGAGGGCCGCGAAGAGCTCGGGCTGTGCAGCTTTTCGAATCCGCAATCGCGCCTGCTCTTCGAGGATCCGTCGCGGCCGATTCGTGCGCAGGAGGCGAGCATCTGCGGCTGGGGAACCGACACCGGCGGGCTCTTTCGGGGGGCCCTGACACTCAATCCGAACGACTGGCCGAGCAACCGCAATCTACCCATCTACTGCGGCGTGCCGTTGGGCTACTACGACATCGCCGTCGACGCCTTCTCGCCCTCCACCCAGGACCGGGACGGGCGTTGCCCCTCTGGCGCCCCGCCCGCAACTTCGGTGCGGCTCGATGAGCGTCTGGCAGCCGGAGGGCCGGCGCTGCGCGGCGACCGCTTCGCGGCTTGCGCGTTACCCGCTGTCGGTGTCGTGCCCACGGCCGACACCACCTACCGGCTCTCTCTGCACGCCGACGCGCCCTTCGGCGGCAGCCGCCCCGAACGCTGGCTGCAGCCTTCGGTCCTGACGGTGCCGGGCCGCCGGGAGATCGTCCGCCCGCTCGCAGCACTCCCCTCCGGGCGATTCTCGTGGAGCACGAAGGTCGACCCGCAGTTCGGCGAGGGCCCGGTGCGCTGGGGGGAGAACTTCACACCGACGGTGCGTGTCGACGAGGTCGAGATCGTCTCGCGAGCTGCAGGGACAGGTGCCGGCGAGCGAGTCGAGCGCCCGGGCGCCGATCGCCTCGTGGTCACCATTCCGCAGGCGGGCGGAGCCGACGCCATCGTCACCTGCACGGGCCGTCTTCGCGGCGGTGCGTTCTCGTTCGCCATCGATCCGGCTAGCGGAAACTCCGACTGCGCTTTCGATGGTCCGGCTTGGCGCGCCCTGACGCCGACCTATGCGCTCGCGGTACTAGACCTGGATCCGGCGGTCACGCGCCCGATCCGTTGGGAGGCTAGCCTGCCGGGTCTCGCCGCGGGACGCGAGCTCTTCATCCGCTTCAAGCTCGTCGGCCGCTCGCGCCCGGCGGCGTTGAAGTCCACGGCGCTGCACTCGTTCGGCAGAATTCAGCTGGGCGATGGTGCGCAGGCGGAGCTGACGCTCGACAACGTCGGCGGCAGGCCGCTCGAAGTGCAGTCTGTCGCCTTCGATCCGGGCTCGCACGACCCGCAGGATTTCTCGTTTCTCGTCGCCGGAGATCCGGTAGCGGTGCCGTTGCCGGTGACAGCGCTGCCGGTTCCGGGCGGTGCGTCGTTGCGGTGGAGCCGCGACGCCGTCGATCAGGACTTTCTCCGCCTCGCCGAACAGGGCGAATCGGTCGTCGCAAGCTGGGGGGATCCGCGACGGGGTGCGGCGACCGAGCCGATCGGAATCTACGGCGAGAGCGGCAGCCTGGTCGGCGGCCTGCTGCTGCGCGACGATCGTGCGGCGCGTTTCGACCTCTCTCCGGCGGGCGAGGCGCGACCGTTCGCCATCGCCGCCACGGCGCGCCTGCAGGTGCCGTTTCTCTTGTCGCCAGGGGCGCGGGTAACGCTTGCCGTGCTGGCTCGGCCTCTCGCGGCCGGGCAGCGATCGGCGCGCATCGCCATCAAGGCGATCGACCCGACGCAGCCGTCGACGCCACTCTCGGTGGTCTCCTCGGTGAGCGTGGAG
>NZ_JAGOID010000019.1 GCF_017995835.1 Amaricoccus sp. | reverse complement strand
ACCCACGACTGTTGGCAGGCTTTGACCAACTCTTGTCCCGACATGGCGGCGACGCGACGGCCGAACCCGCTCTTGCGCCAGTATAATCCCCATTTCCGCTTCGGGCTATGGAAATCGCCGCGCGGGGCCGGCGGTTCCGAAACGGACCTCCTGGTCGCCCGGGGCGCGCGGGGGCGGCGTCAGGCGGCGGGCAGGAGCAGGGTCGCCTCGAGGCCCGGCGCGGCGTCGGCGAGTTCGAGGCTGCCGCCGGCGGCCTCGGCGATCTCGCCGGCGATGGCGAGGCCGAGGCCCTGGCCGGGGAAGCGGGCGTCGAGCCGGACGCCGCGGGCGCGCATGCGCTCCAGCGCCTCCGGCGCCGCGCCCGGGCCGTCGTCGCGGACGCCGATGGCGGCAAGGGCGCCGCGGCGCCCAGCCATCAGCGTGACGCGGGTGGCGGCGTGTCGCGCGGCGTTCTCGGCCAGCGCGCCGAGCGCCTCGATCAGGTCGGTCGGGTCGATCCGGACCCGGAGCGCCGCCTCGGCGCGGACCTCCCAGGCGACGCGGCGGCCCTCGGGGGTGCGCTTCAGCACCGACAGGACGCCGGCGATCACGGCGCCCGGATCCGCGACGGCGGCGCGGGCGGCGCCGGCGACGCGGGCGCGCGCCAGTTCGCGCTGCACGTGCCGGTCGATGGCGCTGGCGACGTCCTCGATCCCCGTCGCCGCCGACGCCGCCCCCGCGGCGCGCACCCGCGCCGCCTCGCCGATCAGCGCCTGAAGCGGCGTCTTGAGCGCGTGGGCGAGATCGCCGGCTCGGGCCCGGGCGCGCTCGACGTCGGTCTCGCGCGCCGCGATCAGCGCGTCGATCTCGGCGGCGAGCGGTCGGACCTCGGAGGGGAAGTCCTCGCCGAGCCGCGTCGCTCCCCCCGAGCGGAGGGCGGCCACGCGCTCGCCGACATGCGCGAGCGGGCGGAGGCCGATCGTGACCTGGGCCCAGCCGGCAGCGAGCAGCGCAATGGCAAGGAGCGCGAGATAGGGCGTGAGGTCGCCGAGGAAGGCGCGCCGTGCCGCCGTCAGGTCGGCCCGGTCCGTGGCGACGGTCGCTTCGACGCTCTCGTCCCCGATGCGCAGGGCGCGCGTCGCGACCAGCAGGGCCTCGCCGCGGGGGCCAGTCATGTGCAGTTCGCGCAGGTTCGGGTCACTGGACGCGCGCGGCGGAAGCGTCAGCTTCTGGTCCCAGAGCGAACGCGAGCGCAGGGTCCGGCCGCCGGTCTCGATCTGCCAGTACGACCCGGAGAGCGGCTGGACGTAGCCCGGATCCGAAGGCGCCCGCGCGACGATCAGCCCTTCCGATCCCGTTCCGAGGCCGGCGGCGAGGTGATCGAGTTCGGCCGAGAGCTCGGCGACGGCGAGCCGCTCGACGTGCCGGTCGAAGAGGAGCGCCAGCCCCAGCGCCGCCACGGCGAGGGTGGCCGCCAGCGCCGCCGCGCCGGCGATCAGGAAGCGCAGGCGCAGCGAGCCTCGCGTCACCTGGCCGGCCCGCCGTCGAGGTCGAGCCCCTCCTCGAGGAAGTAGCCGAAGCCCCGGCGGGTGCCGATCACCCCGGTCCCGACCTTGCGGCGAATCCGGGCCACCAGCGCCTCGAGCGCGTTCGCCTCGCGGGCGTCGTCGTCGCCGTAGAGATGCTCCAGCAGTTCGGAGGGCGGCGTGACCTTGCCGGGCTGGAGCGCGAGAAAGGCGACGAGCCGGTATTCCAGCGCCGAGAGGCCGACGGGGCGGCCGTTCAGCGTGACGCTCATCCGCGTCGTGTCGATGACGAGCCCGCCCACCTCCTGCACGGCGCCGCCGCGCCCGGCCGAGCGGCGCACCAGCGCGCGGGCCCGGGCGACCAGTTCCTCCATGCGAAAGGGCTTCGGCAGGTAGTCGTCGGCGCCGGCGTCGATACCCTCGACGCGCTCGGACCAGGTGCCGCGCGCGCTCAGGATCAGCACCGGCGTCTCGCGGCCGTTGGTCCGCCAGCGCTTCAGCACGGCAAGTCCGTCCATCTGCGGCAGGCCGAGGTCGAGAACGATCAGATCGTAGTCTTCGGTGTCGCCGAGGAACCACGCCGTCTCGCCATCGCCGGCGGTCTCGACGCGGAACCCCGCCGCAGTCAGCGCCGCGACGAGATCACGGGCGATCCGCGGGTCATCCTCGACGGCAAGCGCGCGCATCGGGTCAATCGACCTCCTCCTCGACGTCGATGACTTCGCCCGTGACGGCGTCCACGTCCACCTCGAAAAGCCGCCCGTCGGCGGTGAGGATCTCGATTTCATAGACCCAGCGGCCGTCGTCCGTCTCGATCTCCGTCTCGATGGCGCGGCCGCCGAACTCCGCCTCTATGCCGGGCAGTATGTCGCTGAGCCGCTTGATCTCGCCCCTCTGCACGGCGCCGAGGGCGCGTTCGAAGTCGGGGTCGAGCTGCGGGGTGTCCACAACCGGGGGCGATGCGCCCTGACCGCCCGCGGAGAGCGGGACGAGCAGCGCGGCGGCGCAGAGCGGGGCGAGGAGACGAACGCGCGATCTCATTCCGACACCATGCCTCGGACGACCTGACGGGACGCTGACGGAGCGCATCAGCCAGGTGTCAGGCGACTCGGATGATGAAGGCCGTGTCGGATGCGCCGGGCGGAGGAGCCGCGGCGGCGGACCGGACGGCGGCCCGGAAGGGCGCAGAACCGATAATCGGAAGGGACTCGACATCATGGCGACGATCAACGGCAACAACCGGAACAACGAGATCGACGGCACGAACCTCGCGGACATCATCCGCGGCCTCGGCGGCCACGACGAGATCGACGGCAGAGGCGGCAACGACCGCATCTTCGGCGGCACGGGGAACGACGAGCTGGATGGCGGCGCGGGCAATGACGACCTGCGCGGGGACGACGGCAACGACGAGCTCGACGGCGGTGCGGGCAACGACGTCCTCCGCGGTGGCTCGGGCAACGACGAGCTCGACGGCGGGTCGGGCAACGACGTGCTCCTGGGGGGCGCGGGCCGAGACCGGCTCGAGGGCGGCGCCGGCAACGACCGGCTCTTCGGCGGCTCGGGCGCGGACATCTTCGAGTTCGAGCGCGGCGACGGCCGCGACGTGATCGAGGACTTCGAGGACGGCCTCGACCGGATCGACCTTGACGATTTCAACTTCGCCAATGCCGGCCAGGCGCTGGCCCGCGCCGACCAGGTCGGCGCCGACGTGGTGTTCGACTTCGGGAACGCGGGCCGACTGGTGGTGCGCGACACCGATATGGCCGATCTCGGCGCGAGCGACTTCATCCTTTGATCCGGAGCCGTCGCCGTTCCTGCGCGGGGCGGAGGTTCGAGGCGCGGGGACGCGGGGGCAACCTCGCGTCCCCGTTTCCGTCTCGGGAGGGGCGGCGGCCGCGGCGCGACGTCACGATGCCGAAGCCTGACGGAATGCTGACGGGCGGTGTCAGGGGGCCGTCAGGCGACTCGGGGCATAGCGGAAGCGTCGGGACCGACGCGGTCCCAGACTCGGAACATCAGCGACGGAGAACGAGAGATGGCGACGATCAACGGCACCAGCGGGGCCAACGTCCTGCGCGGCACGAGCCTCAAGGACATCATCCGCGGTTACGCCGGCAACGACGAGATCTATGGCCTTGACGGCGGCGACCACATCTATGGCGGCCTCGGCAACGACGAGCTCGACGGCGGCGCGGGCAACGACGCGATCCGCGGCGAGGACGGGAACGACGAGATCGACGGCGGGCTCGGCGACGATTCGCTCTCGGGCGGGATCGGCAACGACGAGATCGACGGGGGCGCGGGCAACGACCGCATGTGGGGCGGGTCGGGCAACGACGAGCTTGACGGCGGCGATGGCGGGGACGTGATCCGCGGCGACGACGGGAACGACGAGATCGACGGGGGCGCGGGCAACGACTCGCTCTTCGGCGATGCCGGCCGCGACCGCATCGACGGCGGCTCGGGCAACGACCGCGTGCGGGGCGGCGCCGACGCGGACGTCTTCGAGTTCGAGAAGCGCGACGGCCACGACACGATCTACGACTTCGAGAACGGCCTCGACCGAATCGACCTCGACGACTTCAACTTCTCCACCGCGTCGCAGGCGCTCGCCTACGCCGACCAGCGTGGCGCCGACGTCGTCTTCGACTTCGGCTCGAACGGCAGCCTGACGCTGCTGAACGTCGACCTCGACCAGCTCGGGTCGAGCGACTTCATCCTCTGACGATGGGTCCAGCCGGGCCGCTCCGCCAGCTGCGGGGCGGCCCGAACCTCGCGACGCGTCAGCCCAGGGCCTCGTCGCAGCGGGCGCAGACGCCCGCGTGGACGTGACTGCCCACGTCGGGCAGGATCTGCCAGCAGCGCGCGCATTTCTCGCCCTCGGCCAGCCCAGGCATGACCGCGACGCCATGGGCGTCGTCGAGCCGGAAGGCGTCCGCCGGCGCCGGCGCCCCGGTCACGGCGATCGCCGAGACGATGCAGGCTTCGGCGAAGTCCGCGCCTTCGAGCGCGGCGAGCGTGTCTGGGTCGGAGACATGGACGACCGGCGCCGCCTCGAGGCTCGCGCCGATGCGCTTCTCGCGCCGCTCGATCTCCAGCGCGCCGGTGACGACGCGGCGGGCGCGGCGGACGTATTCCCACTTCGTCCCGATCGCCGGATCGTACCAGGCCGCCGGCGTCTCGGGGAAGTCGACGAGATGGACGGAGCTTTCCTCGCCGGGATGCCGCTCCAGCCAGACCTCTTCCATGGTGAAGGGCAGGATCGGCGCGAGCCAGGAGACGAGCCGGGCGAAGAGCGCGTCGAGCACGGTGCGGGCGGCGCGCCGCCGCGTCGAGGTCGCCGCGTCGCAGTAGAGCGCGTCCTTGCGGATGTCGAAGTAGAAGGCGGAGAGATCGACGGTCGCGAACTGGAAGAGCGCCTGGAACACGCCCTGGAAGTCGTAGGCCGCATAGCCCTCGCGCACCGTCGCGTCGAGCTCGGCCAGCCGGTGCAGCACCCAGCGCTCCAGCTCCGGCATCTCGTCGAGGCCGAGCCGCTCGGCGGGCTCGAACCCGTCGAGCGCCCCGAGCAGGAAGCGCAGCGTGTTGCGCAGGCGCCGGTAGCTGTCGGCGACGCCCTTGAGGATCTCCGGCCCGATGCGCTGGTCGACGCTGTAGTCGGTCTGAGCCACCCAGAGCCGCAGGATGTCGGCGCCGTACTGCCTGATGACATCCTGCGGCGCGACGGTGTTGCCGACGGACTTCGACATCTTCAGCCCGTTCTCGTCGAGCGTGAAGCCGTGGGTCAGCACGCCTTTGTAGGGCGCGCGGCCGCGCGTGCCGCAGGCCTGCAGGAGCGAGGACTGGAACCAGCCGCGGTGCTGGTCGGTGCCTTCGAGATAGAGGTCGGCCGGCCACACCCCGTCGTCGCGGTCGCGGAGCGCGAAGGCGTGGGTCGAGCCGCTGTCGAACCACACGTCGAGGATGTCCATGACCTGCTCCCACTCGGCCGGGTCATGGTCGTTGCCGAGGAACCGCGCCTTGGCGCCCTCGGCGTACCAGGCGTCGGCGCCCTCCGCCTCGAAGGCGTCGCGGATGCGGGCGTTCACCGCCTCGTCGCGCAGCAGCTCCACCTTGCCCTCGGGCAGCCGCCTGACGAAGCAGGCGAGCGGCACGCCCCAGGCGCGCTGGCGCGACAGCACCCAGTCGGGGCGCGTGCTCACCATCGAGTGGATGCGGTTCCGCCCGGTCAGGGGGGTCCACTGCACCAGCCGCTCGATCGAGGTCAGCGCCCGCTCGCGGATGGTGTCGCCGTACTCGCCCATGCCGTCGCGGAGCGGCTGGTCGACGGCTACGAACCACTGCGGCGTGTTGCGGTAGATGACCGGGGCCTTGGAGCGCCAGGAATGGGGGTAGGAATGCTTGATGCGCCCGCGCGCGGCCAGCGCGCCGGCCTCGATCAGCTTCTCGATCACCGCCTTGTTGGCGGGGCCTTCCTTGCCCTTGGCGTCGAGGATCCGCATCCCCGCGAAGAAGGGAACGTGCGGTGCGAAGGACGAGTCCTCCAGCACGTTATGCGTCATGCGGTCGACGAAGCCATTCCTGACGAACAGCTCGTAGTCGTCAAGGCCGTGGCTCGGCGCCATGTGGACGAAGCCGGTGCCGGCATCGTCGGTGACGAAGTCGCCTTCGAGGACGGGGATGTCGTAGTCCCAGTACGGATCTAGGAGCGCGAGCGGGTGGCGGCAGACCGCAGGAAACCGCTCGCTGGGAACCAGACCTCGTAGTCGTTCGTATCCGTTTGCACGAGCCGAGCTGAAGAAGCTCTCGGCCAGAGCGTCGGCAATCACAAGCCTCTCCCCGGTCGCGACCCAGTTGTCGGCCGGCGCATCGGTCACCTCATAGAGGCCATAGGAGATATTGGGTGAGTAGGCGATTCCACGGTTCGACGGGATCGTCCACGGCGTCGTCGTCCAGATGACGATGCTGGCAGCCAATAGGTCATCGATGGTTCGGTCGGAACTTAGTCCGTGAGAGATCGGGAACTTCACCCAGATCGTGTGGCTCTGGTGGTCCCTGTATTCCACCTCCGCCTCGGCGAGCGCGGTCTGCTCGACGGGCGACCACATCACCGGCTTCGACCCGAGATAGAGCGAGCCGTTCATCACGAACTTCATGAACTCGTCGGCGATGACGGCCTCGGCGTGGAAGTCCATGGTGCGATAGGGATCGTCCCAGTCGCCCGTCACCCCGAGCCGCTTGAACTCCTCGCGCTGCACGTCGAGCCAGTGCGCGGCGAAGGCGCGGCATTCGGCGCGGAACGCCTTCGCCGCGGCCGGGTCGGTCAGGTCGGGCTTGGCCTTGCCGGCGGCGAGGTATTGCTTCTCGATCTCCCACTCGATCGGCAGGCCGTGGCAGTCCCAGCCGGGGACGTAGCGACTGTCGCGCCCCATCATCTGCTGGGAGCGGACGATGAAGTCCTTCAGCACCTTGTTGAGGGCGTGGCCGATGTGGAGGTGGTTGTTGGCGTAGGGCGGCCCGTCGTGGAGCACGAAGGGCGCCCGCCCCGCCGCGGACCCGCGCAGGCGGGCGTAGACCCCGAGCCGCTGCCAGCGCTCGAGCCAGCCGGGCTCGCGGCCCGGCAGGCCGGCGCGCATCGGGAAGTCCGTGCGCGGCAGGAACAGGGTGTCCTTGTAGTCGGGGGCGTCGGTGACGGAGACGTCGGCAGGCATGGGAGATCCTCGGGCGCGGGCGAAGAGGGACGTGACCCGGCGGCCCCGAGACGGCTCAGGACGCCGGGGACGTAATTCGCGCGGTGAAGCCGATCCTCGCCATGCGAGGGCTTCTAGCCGCGGCGAGCCCGGCCCGCAATGCGCATTTCGGGCCGCTTGCCACGGACGCCGCCCCGCGCGAAGGCTGATCCGAAGCGCGCGGTAGGCGGGACATGAGCGAGACATCCACCCTGCGCCTCTACCTCCGTGCGCTCCGCCTCCTCGGCGCCGAGCGCGGCGTGACCGCGCTCCTCGCCGTCGCCGGCGTCCTCGTCGCGCTGGTCCAGCTCGCCGAGCCGGTGCTCTTCGGCCGCGTCGTCGATGCGATCGCACGCGGGACCGGGCCCTTCTGCGTCATCGCGCTCTGGGCGGGGCTCGGGCTCTTCGGCATCGTCGCGGGCGTCGTCGTCTCGGTCCAGGCCGATCGGCTCGCCCATCGCCGCCGCCTCGCCGCCATGGGCGAGGCCTTCGAGCGCGCGATCACCCTGCCGCTCGGCTACCATGCCGAGCGTGGCTCCGGCGCGGTGGTGCGCGCCATTCTCGCCGGCTCCGACGCGCTCTTCGCCCAGTGGCTTTCCTTCCTGCGCAGCCAGCTCACCGCCGCCGTCTCGATCCTGCTGATGATCCCGGCCGCGATCAGCCTCGACCCGCGCATGGCGGCGATTCTCGGCGGTCTCGCCGTCGCCTACGCCGCGATCAACCACCTTGTCATCCGCCGCACCGGGGCCGGCCAGCGCAGCGTCGAGCGCCACCATGGCCGGGTGTTCGGCCGCGTCGGCGACGTGCTCGGCAACGTCACCGTGGTGCAGAGCTATTCCCGCGTCGGCGCCGAGATGGCCGAGATGCGCACGGCGATGGACGACCTCCTCGCGGCGCAGTACCCGGTCCTCACCTGGTGGGGCCTCGCCACCGTGCTCTCCCGCGCCGCCGCCACCATCGCCATGGTGCTCGTGCTGGCCGCGGGCGCGGTGCTGGCCGCGCGCGGCGAGATCGGCGTCGGCGAGGTCGTCGCCTTCGTCGCCTTCGCCAACCTCCTGATCGGCAAGCTCGACATGCTGTCGAGCTTCGTCGCCCAGGTGTTTCGCCAGGCCCCGACGCTCGCCAGCTGGTTCGCGCTGATCGACGCCGAGGGCGCGGTCGCCGAACGCCCGGGCGCCGTGCCCCTCGACCCGGTCGTGGGCGCGGTCGCCTACGAGGACGTCAGCTACCGCTTCCCCGGCGCGACGGAGGGCGTCTTCGACCTCGATCTCGCCGCCCGCCCCGGCGAGACCGTGGCCCTCGTCGGCCCGACCGGCGCCGGCAAGACGACGGCGCTCGCGCTCCTGCAACGCCTGCGCCAGCCCGACCGGGGGCGCATCACCATCGACGGAACCGACATCGCCGACGTCACCCTCGCCTCGCTGCGCGCCAGCGTCGCGGTGGTGTTCCAGGAGGCGGGGCTCTTCAACCGCTCGATCGCCGAGAACATCCGCGTCGGCCGCCCAACGGCGAGCATGGCCGAGGTCGAGCGCGCCGCCACCCTCGCCGAGGCGCACGAGTTCATCGCGTCGAAACCCGGCGGCTACGACTTCGTCATCGGCGAGCGCGGCGCAGCGCTCTCGGGCGGCGAGCGCCAGCGCATCGCCATCGCCCGCGCCATCCTCAAGGACGCGCCGATCCTGATCCTCGACGAAGCGACGAGCGCGCTCGACAACGAGACCGAGGCGAGGATCAAGCGCGCCCTCGACGCGCTGCGTCGCGGCCGTACCACCTTCGTGATCGCGCACCGGCTCTCGACCGTCGCCGACGCCGACCGGATCCTCGTGCTCCGGCGCGGCCGCATCGTCGAGCGCGGCGGCTTCCGCGACCTCGCCGCTGCGGGCGGCCTCTTCGCCCGCCTCGTCGCCGAGGGCGGCTTTGTCCAGAACACCGGCCGCGAAGGGCCGGACGCCGCGCCCATGTGACTGGCGCGCCCGGCCGGGCAGGCGTATCCTGCCGCCCGGGAGGGCCGGAGCGATGTCCCAGCAGTCCCGACACGACGCCTGGAGCGCCGGCGATAGCTATGACCTCTACATGGGGCGCTGGAGCCGGTTGACGGCGGCACGCTTCCTCGACTGGGTCGACCCGCCGCCGGGACTCGACTGGCTCGAGATCGGTTGCGGGACGGGCGCGCTCGCCGGGACGATCGTCGCGCGCTGCGCGCCCGCGAGCCTCACCGGCGTCGAGCCGTCCGAGACCTTCCTCGAGCAGGCCCGCGCCAGTCTTGGCGCCACCGCACGGCTCCTGCCCGGCGACGCGCAGGCGCTGCCCGTCCCTGACCACGCCCACGACATCGTGGTCTCCGGCCTCGTCCTCAACTTCGTGCCCGACCGGGCGCTGGCGCTCGCCGAGATGCGCCGCGCCGTGCGCCCCGGCGGCACGGTCGCCTTCTACGTCTGGGACTATCCCTCCGGCGGCCTCGAATTCGTCCATGCCTTCTGGTCCGTCGCGACCTCGCTCGACCCGGCGGCGGCAGACCTTGCCGAGGACCGCCGCTTCCCCTTCTGTACGGCGGAGGCCTTGGCGCGCCCTCGCCGAGGCGGCCGGCCTCGCGGACGTCGCCTGCGCCGCGCTCGCGGTCCCGACAGTCTTTCGTGACTTCGACGACTACTGGCGCCCCTTCACCCTCGGCTCCGGCCCGGCGCCCGGGTACTGCGCCACCCTCGACCCCCCGGCCTGCGCGCGCCTGCGAGAGGCGCTGTCGCAGGACCTCCCCCGCTCCCCCGACGGCACGATCCCGTTCGTCGCCCGCGCCTGGGCCGTGCGCGGGATCTCCGCCTGACGGTCAGATTGAAGGAAACCCAAGGCTTTCATTCAGGTTAGCTAACCTGGAGAGCAGTCGGTCCCGCGCGAACGCGCGCGGGACAGGCAAAGAAGACTCGCGCGCACCTGCGCGCCCCTTGTGGCGGCAACTGCCGCCTCCCGTCCGTCAGCCCGGCGCCTACCCCTTGCCGAAAAGCCCGGTCAGAGCCCGCCCGATCAGGTTCGAGACCCTGGGCCGCGGCAGCGCGACGAAGGGCAGCGGTCGGCAGACGTCCATCGCCGCGACGCCCACGCGGGCGGTCAGCGCCCCGTTGACCACACCCTCGCCGAAACGCCGCGACAGGCGCGCGGCGAGGTGGCCGCCCGCGACGGAGCCGATCAGGTCGTCCCCGACGGCCACCGCGCCCGTGGCGAGAAGATGCGTCGCGACCTCGCGCAGGAGCCGCAGCGAGCCGAGCAGGCCGGCATGGGCTCCGTAGATCTCGGCGATCCGGCGGATCATGCGGATGTTCTGCGAGGCCGCGGCCATGACGTCGACGAGCGCCAGCGGCACGACGGCGGTGGCGGCGGCCACGGTGCGGGCGGCCGCCTCGATCTCGCGGCGGGCGGCGTTGTCGAGCGGCTCCAGCAGGTGGCGCTCGGTGACGGCGAGAATGGCGTCGGGGTCGAGCAGGTGGGCGCGCTCGGCGGCGAGCGTGTCGCGCGACCACTGGAGCTCGGGCCGGCCGCCGTAGAAGCGCGCCAGCCGCTCGGCCAGCGCGGCGGCGGCGCGGGCGTCGGCGGCGGCGGTGACGGCGCTGGCCTCGGCGCGGAAGGCGTCGATGCGCGCGAGCTTGCGCATGGCGAGGAGCTCGCGCGCCACCTGACCGAGCAGGAGCAGGGCGAAGAGGCCCAT
This sequence comes from Amaricoccus sp., assembly GCF_017995835.1. GTDB lineage: Bacteria > Pseudomonadota > Alphaproteobacteria > Rhodobacterales > Rhodobacteraceae > Amaricoccus. The sequence continues at coordinate 28,292 of NZ_JAGOID010000019.1, read as the reverse complement.
CAGCAGCAGGACCGCGGTTCCGAGCACCTCGCTGCGGGCGAGCAGACGGGTCACGTAGTCCCAGGCGGCGATGCCGATCATCATCGAGACGAGCGCGCCTGCCGTCGGCCAGAGCCAGCCGCCGCCGCGCGGCGGGCGGGCGGCGAGTTCGGCCATGCGCACCATGGCGGCGCCGGTCGGCGGCTCGTCGGGCGGCGGCGGCGCGCTCGCCGGATCGACGTCGCTCTCGCCGAGCGCCGCGGCGGGGATGACGAAGGGCTCGGGCGCGCGGCTCATGCGCGTCGGCCGGCTCGGGCTGGCATCGGGGCCGTCCTCACAGCTTGTCTCCGAACAGGAACTCCGCGGCCCGATCGAGCCGGATATGGGGCAGGCCGTCGCCCGGGGCCTGGGACAGGCGCGGCGGGGCGAAACGGGGAACCCGCCAGGCCGCCGCCTCGCGGCCGGCGCCCGCGCCGCGGGCGCCGGCGAGCAGGTTCGCGACGTCCTCGGGCAGGTCGCCGGGGAAGACCGCGACCTCCTCGCCGGTGTCGAGGCTGCGGCCGCGGACGACGTCGATGGCGCGGCCGTCGCGGGTCACCGTCGCTTCGGTGGTGGCGCGCAGGCTCGCGATCGCCATGGCCGCGGTTTCGGCGCCGCGAAAGCGGGCGCGACTGCGGGCCTCGGCGACCAAGGCCTCGGCCACGGCGGCGAGGCGGGCGTGCTGCGTGTGGTGGACGTGGTCGGCGCGGGTGGCGGCAAAGAGGATGCGGTCGATCCGCCGGCCGAGGATCGGCGCGAGCCAGGAGTTTGCGCCGGGGCGGAAGCAGCCGAGGATGTCGGTCATCGCGACGCGCAGATCCTCGACGGCGCGGGGTCCGTCGTGCAGGGCGCCAAGTGCGTCGATCAGCACGACCTGACGGTCGAGCCGAGCGAAGTGGTTGCGGAAGAACGGCTCGACCACGACGCGCTTGTAGGACTCGAAGCGCTTGTCGAACGCGCGCCAGAGCGAGCCGGAGGGCGTCCGGTCCGGGCGCGGCAAGGGCGAGAAGGTGAGCGCGGGCGAACCTTCGAGGTCGCCCGGCATGAGGAACCGGCCGGGGGCGACGGAGGAGAGCCCGGCCTCGCGGGCGGCCCGGAGATAGGCGGTGAACTCGGCCGCCAGCTCCCGGCTCGTGCTCTCGTCGAGCGGCGCGGCAGGGTCGCGGGGCTCGAGTCGGGCAAGCCAGCCTTCGGCCAGCCGCGCGCGGGCCGGCGAGCGCGCGGCGGCGATTGCGGACAGCGACCATTCGGTGAACGAGAGGCTCATCAGCGGCAGGTCGAGCAGCCATTCGCCGGGATAGTCGGTGATGTCGAGGTGGACTGTGCGCGGCCCCGAGAGCGGCGCGAGGAAGCCCGAGGGCGCGAGGCGCAGCGACAGGCGCAGCGTCGAGATCGAGCGCGTGCCGTTCGGCCAGCGCGGCTCCGGCGCGAGCAGCGCGGCGAGGTGGTCCTCGAAGGGAAAGCGCGGCACCGTGTGGTCGGGCTGCGGTTGCAGGTAGGCGGCGAGGAAGCGGCCCTGCGCCGCGGCGCGGAGCTGCGGCATCCGGGCGCGCTCGAGCAGGTTGGCGACGAGCGAGGTGACGAACACGGTCTTGCCGGCGCGCGACAGCCCGGTGACGCCGAGGCGGATCACCGGGTCGAACAGGCCGCCGATCTCCTGGACCTGGTCCTCTATCGTGCGGGTCAGGCGGTCGGCGATGCGGGCGAGGTCCAAGTCGCGGCTCCCGGGGGGCGTCGCGGAGACCTAGGCTCTCGGACGCGGGCTTGCAACCTGCGCCACACGACCGCCGTCGGCCGCCTGCGGCCTTGGCTCGGCAGGCGGCCCGGGGTAGGGGGCGGGAATGCCCCGCTACGCGCTCAGGGTGGAATACGACGGCGGGCCGTTCGCGGGCTGGCAGCGGCAGGCCGTGGCGACGAGCGTGCAGGGGGCGCTGGAGGCGGCGGTGGCGCGGATCGAGCCCGGCGGCGCGGCGGTGTTCGGCGCCGGGCGGACCGATGCGGGGGTCCATGCCGAAGGGCAGGTCGCGCATGTCGATCTCGGCCGGCACTGGGAGCCGGCCCGGCTGGCGGCGGCGCTGAACGCACATCTGCGGCCGCAGCCGGTGGCGGTGACGGCGGCGGCGGCGGCGGGCGCGCGGTTTCATGCCCGGTTCGACGCGGTGGAGCGGACCTATGTCTACCGGATCGTGGCGCGCGCGGCGCCGCTGGCGCTGGAGCGGGGACGCGCCTGGCGGGTAGCGCGACCCCTCGACGTGGCGGCGCTTCGCGAGGCGGCGGCCTTTCTCGTCGGGCGGCACGACTTCACCACCTTCCGGTCCTCGATCTGCCAGGCCGCGAGCCCGGAGAAGACCCTCGACGAGGCGTCGGTCGAGGCTTTGCCGTATCCGGGCGGAATGGAGTATCGCTTTCGCCTCCGCGCCCGGTCCTTCCTGCACAACCAGGTGCGCAGCATCGTCGGCACCCTGGAGCGCGTCGGCGCGGGGGCCTGGACGCCCGGGCGCGTGAGGGACGCGCTCGCGGCGCGCGACCGGGCGGCCTGCGGGCCGGTCGCGCCGCCTGACGGGCTGTGCCTGACGGCCGTGCGCTATCCGGTCGACCCGTTCGGTTGAGGGGCCTTCCCGGCGGCGCTTGCGGCCGCTAACGTCGCCATCCGGCGGACAGCGGACGGAGTGGGGATGGACGGGCCTGCAATCGAGGCGAGGGGGCTGAACCTCGTCTTCGAGACGAACGACGGGCCGGTGCAGGCGTTGAAGGACGTCGACCTGACCATCGGGCGCGGGGAGTTCGTCAGCTTCATCGGACCTTCGGGCTGCGGCAAGACCACGTTCCTCCGCGTCGCCGCCGACCTCGAGACCCCGACCTCGGGGACGGTCCGGGTCAACGGCGCGAGCCCGGAAGCCGCGCGGCAGGCGCGGGCCTACGGCTATGTGTTCCAGGCGGCGGGGCTGTTTCCCTGGCGCACGATCGCCGGGAACGTGCGGTTGCCGCTGGAGATCATGGGTTATCCGCGGGCGGAGCAGGATGCGCGGGCGGCGCGTGCGCTCGGCATGGTGGAGCTTGCCGGGTTCGAGAAGAAGTTTCCCTGGCAGCTCTCGGGCGGGATGCAGCAGCGGGCCTCGATCGCGCGGGCGCTCGCCTTCGACGCCGACCTGTTGCTGATGGACGAGCCCTTCGGGGCGCTCGACGAGATCGTGCGCGACAAGCTTAACGAGCAGTTGCTGGAGCTCTGGGCGACGACGGGCAAGACCATCGCCTTCGTGACGCACTCGATCCCCGAGGCGGTCTATCTCTCGACCCGGATCGTGGTGATGAGCCCGCGGCCGGGGCGGGTGACGGACGTGATCGAGAGCCCGCTGCCGCGGGAGCGGCCGCTCCACATCCGCGAGAGCGCGGAGTTCCTCGCCATCGCGGCGCGGGTCCGCGACGGGCTGCGGGCAGGGATCGGCGATGAGGTCTGAAGCGGCTAACACGCGTGATAGCAGTGCAAGATATTGATATAATTGATGTAAATTCCCATGAGGCTCGTCTGCGCGCGGGCGTGCCCGCCGACGCGGACGGGTGCGCGTTGATCTTCAACGCCTGGCTCGACGCCACGGACTGGATGCCGCGCCGCCACCCGCCGGGCGCGGTGGCGCGGTTTCATCGCGAGCACCTGTTCAAGACCTGCCGGATCATCGTCGCCGACGATCCGGAGGGGCGGGGGCTCGCGGGGTATCTCGCGCTCGACGGCGAGGGGTTCGTCGCGGCGCTTTACCTCGCGGACTGGGCGCGGGGGCGGGGGCTGGGCGCGCGGCTTCTCGCCGAGGCCAAGACGGCGCGGCCGGAGGGGCTGCGGCTCCACGTCTTCGCCGCCAACGAGGGGGCGCGGCGGTTCTACGCGCGCGAGGGCTTCGTAGAGACGGGCGGCACGGACGGGGAGAACGAGGAGGGGTTGCCGGACCTGTTCCTCGAATGGCGGGCGTTCCGGTGACGGCGGGACGGGACTGGCTGCCGGTGGCGACGATCGTCCTCGGGATCGTGGCGCTCTGGTACGTCTTCGCGGTGATCCTCAACGCGCCCTGGGCCTATGACCAGGCGGGGCGCGACGGGGTGACGCTCGGGCCGGCGGATCTGGTGGCGGCGACGCTGAGCCAGGAGCGGCCGCGGCTGCCGGCGCCGGACCAGGTGGCGACGGAGCTGTGGAAGAGCACGGTGGAGGTGAAGCCGACCTCGAAGCGGAGCCTCGTCTATCACGCCTGGGTGACGCTGTCGGCGACGCTCGCGGGCTTCGCGCTCGGCGCGGCGCTCGGGATCGGGCTCGCGGTCGCGATCGTGCATGACCGCACCTCGGATGCGAGCGTGATGCCCTGGGTGATCGCGAGCCAGACGATCCCGATCCTCGCCATCGCGCCGATGATCGTGGTCGTGCTGAACTCGGTCGGTGTCTCGGGACTGCTCCCGAAGGCGTTGATATCGACGTATCTTTCCTTCTTTCCGGTCGTCGTCGGCATGGTGAAGGGGCTGCGCAGCCCCGACGCGCTCCTCATCGACCAGATGCGGACCTGGAACGCCTCCGCCGGGCAGGTGTTCCGCAAGCTGCGCTGGCCGGCGGCGACGCCGTACCTGTTCGCCTCGCTCAAGGTCGCGGCGGCCGCGAGCCTCGTCGGCGCCATCGTGGGGGAGTTGCCCACCGGCGCGCAGGCGGGCTTGGGCGCGCGGATGCTGTCGGGGAGCTACTATGGCCAGACCGTGCAGATCTGGTCGGCGCTGTTCATGGCGGCGATCCTCGCGGCGATGCTCGTCGGGCTGATCGGGCTCGCGGAGCGAATGGCGGTCCGGGCCATGGGCGGCAGGCCGGGGAGGTAGGAACGATGGACTTGCGGCCCTGCCCGGGCGCCTCGGCTGCGGCGGCGCGGACGTCAGTCGCCGAGCTGGAAGGCTACGAAGCGTTCGAGAGCCTCCTCGATCGCGGCCTTGTCGCCGTCGCGGGGGCCGTCGAGCCAGGTCCATTTCTGGACGAGCAGCTTGCCCGCGGCGCGGTCGGCCTTGGCGTCGATGGCGGCGGCGATGCGGTCGCCGACGAGGACGGGGAGGGCGAAGTAGCCGAGGACACGTTTCGCCGCAGGGACATAGGCCTCGAAGCGGTGATCGTGGGCGAAGAGTTGCGCCAGCCGCTTGCGCTGGATGACCAGCGGGTCGAAGGGCGAGAGGAGGTGGACGGGGCCGTCCTCGGGGAGCGGCGCGGCGGCGGCCTCGGGGGTGATCCAGTGCGGTTTGGCGGTCCCGTCGAGCGCCACGGGCAGGAGGCGGCGGCGGCGGACGCGGGCCTCGATCAGCTCGGCCATGGCGGGCTTTCGCGGCGCGTCCATGTAGCAGATGCTGTCGAGGGCGACGACGCCCTGGGCGCGCAGCGCGCGGTCGAGGAGGTAGTCGAGAATCTGGCGGTCCGAGGCGGGGCGCGGCCGGCGGTCCCAACCGAAGTGGCGCTCGGGCAGTTCGTAGGTCTTCACCATGCCGGCGCGGGCGGAGACGGTGAGGAGGCCGGCGAAGAAGGCGAGTTCCAGCGCCCGCTTCGATGGTTTGCGGCTGGCCCAGAGGTGGTCCTTGGCGACCCGCTCCTCGTCGATGTCGCGGATCGAGAGCGGGCCCTCGCGGCGGACGCGGGCGACGATGGCGCGCAGCTCCGCCGGGCTGACCGATCCGAACCAGCGGTGCGGCGCGGCCTTGTGGGCCGCCATGGCGGGCAGGAAGAAGCGCAGGTCGCGGGTCGGGATGTAGGCGAGCGCGTGGGCCCAGTATTCGAAGACCGTCCTTTCCGCGGAGAGTGCGGCAGCCAGATCGGCGCGGCGATAGGCCGGGATCCGGCTCCAGAGGATGTGGTGGTGCGACCGCTCGATGACGTTGATCGTGTCGATCTGCACGTAGCCGAGGTGCTCGACGGCGGCCCGCACGGCGTCGGGGCCGGCGCCGAAGGGCGCGGCCGCGTCGAGGCGCTGCGCGGCGATGGCGCGGCGGCGGGCCTCGGCGAGGGTCATCGGGCGGGGCTTGCGGGCCATCCTGTCTCCGGCGCGGGCGGGCTCCATAGCACGGGGCGCGGGGGGGCGCGATGAGCCTCGTGCTGGCGGCCGTCGCGGTGTGGCTGGGCGGCTGGCGGATCAACGTCCTGCTGGCGCGCAGGCGGCTCGCCGGGCCGCTGCGTCTGCTGCCGCCGCTGGTCTTCGGGGTGACGCTGCTGCTGGTATGGGAATTGCTGGTGCGCGGGCTCGGGATCAGCCCGGTGCTGCTGCCGGCGCCGAGCGCGATCGGGGCGCGGCTGGCCTCGAGCGGGGCGACGCTCCGGACGGACGTGATGCAGACCTTCGTGAAGGGGGCGCTGTCGGGTTACGTCATCGGCTGCGGGGCAGCGTTCCTGACGGGGGTGGCGGTCGACCGCACGCCGTTCCTGCGCCGTGGCCTGCTGCCGGTCGGGAATTTCGCGAGCGCGCTGCCGATCGTCGGCATGGCGCCGATCATGGTGATGTGGTTCGGCTTCGACTGGCAGTCGAAGGCGGCGGTGGTGGTGCTGATGGTGTTCTTCCCGATGCTGGTGAACACCGTGCAGGGGCTGGCCGCGACCGATCCGATGCAGGCGGACCTGATGCGCACCTACGCCGCGAGCAACGGGCAGAGCCTGCGCAAGCTCAGGTTGCCATCGGCGGCGCCTTTCCTGTTCAACGGCTTGAAAATCTGCACGACCCTGGCTCTGATCGGCGCCATCGTCGCGGAGTTCTTCGGCTCGCCGACCTCCGGCATGGGCTTTCGCATCTCGACCGAGGTGGGGCGGCTCGCGCTCGACATGGTCTGGGCGGAGATCGCGGTGGCGGCGGTGCTGGGCTCGGCCTTCTACGGGCTCGTGGCGCTGGCCGAGCGGGCGGTGACGTTCTGGCATCCCTCGCAGAGGGGCAGGTGATGCTGACGGGTTTGATCTTGACGAGTGCGCGTGTCTCAACAGGGAGAAAAGCAAGATGACGAAATGGTTCGCGGGGGTATCGGCGGCGGCGGCGTGGCTCGCCGGCGCGGCCTGGGCCGAGGACGTGACGCTCCAGCTGAAATGGGTGACGCAGGCCCAGTTCGCAGGGTACTATGTCGCGCTCGACAAGGGCTTCTACGAGGAGGAGGGGCTCGACGTCACGATCAGGCCGGGCGGGCCGGACATCGCGCCGCCGCAGGTGATCGCGGGCGGCGGGGCCGACGTGATCGTCGAGTGGATGCCGGCGGCGCTCGCCGCGCGCGAGGCGGGGCTGCCGCTCGTCAACATCGCCCAGCCGTTCAAGCATTCGGGCATGATGCTGACCTGCCGCAACGATTCGGGGGTGACGAAGACCGCGGATTTCCCCGGGCACACGCTCGGGGTCTGGTTCTTCGGCAACGAGTATCCGTTCCTGTCGTGGATGAGCACGCTCGGGGTCTCGACCGACGGCGGCGCGGACGGGGTGACGGTGCTGAAGCAGGGCTTCAACGTCGATCCGCTGTTGCAGAACCAGGCGGCCTGCATCTCGACGATGACCTACAACGAGTACTGGCAGGTGATCGACGCCGGCTTCAAGCCGGAGGACCTGACGGTGTTCAAGTACGAGGACCAGGGGGTGGCGACGCTCGAGGACGGCCTTTGGGTGAGCGAGGAAAGGCTCGCCGATCCGGCCTTCGTCGAGACGATGGCGAAGTTCGTGCGCGCGTCGATGAAGGGTTGGAAGTGGGCCGAGGAGCACCCCGACGAGGCGGCGATGATCGTGCTCGAGAACGACGAGACCGGGGCGCAGACCGAGAAGCACCAGAAGCGGATGATGGGCGAGATCGCCAAGCTGACCGCGGGCTCGAACGGCGCGCTTGACCCGGCCGACTACGAGCGGACGGTGAAGACGCTGCTCGCGGCGGGCTCGGACCCGGTCATCACCAAGGAGCCCGCAGGGGCCTGGACGCACGCGGTGAGCGACGTCGCGCTGGACTGACGCGACGCGGCGGCGGGCCGCGCCCCGGCCGGGGGGGGAAGCGCCGTCCTCGGGGAGGCGCGCGGGCGCGCCCCCCGCTCGGGCGGCGCTGACGGTCGGCCGCCTTTGCGGCCGACCGCGCGGAGCGGCCGCAAGCGGCCGCGAGTCCTTTGTCTCTCCCCGCCCTTTGGCGGGGAGGCGCCTGCTCGATAGGGTTTCCGCCTATATGAATGCCTGAAGGGGGAATGCGGCGCCGCCGGCGCTCGGGGCCTCGCCGATTGGCAAGGTGGGGGTCTCTCTCCCCCATTGCCCGGTCGTGCGGCTTTCGGCACTGATCGATGCAGTGGTCACCAATGCGGGAGGACGGGATGGCCTGGGACGAGACGAAGCTCGCGCGGCTCCGGGAACGGTATGCGGACGATCCGGGCGGGCGGATGTACGATCCGAAATTCGCAAAGGTGGCGGAACGGATATTCAGCGGCGGCGCGCGGCCGGCCCCCTGGGTCGGGGCGCCGACCTTCCTGACCGCGCCGTTCCGGCAGGTCGACCGCGCCGCGCCGGATTTCTCCGGGCTCGCGGTGGCGATCTCCGGGGCGCCGATGGACATCGGCGTCTCGAACCGGCCGGGCGCGCGCTTCGGGCCGCGGGCGCTGCGCGCCATCGAGCGGATCGGGCCCTACAACCACGTGCTCGACTGCGCGCCGATCTATGATCTCGAGGTGGCGGACGTGGGCGATGTGCCGTTTCCGAGCCGCTACGACCTGCACGGCTCGCATTCGGCGATCGAGGCATGGATTGGCGCCATCGTCGCCGCCGGCGCGGCGCCGCTGACCGTGGGGGGCGATCATTCGATCACCCATCCGATCCTGCGCGCGGTCGGGCGCGACCGGCCGGTGGGGCTCGTCCACATCGACGCGCATTCGGACACCAGCGGGCCTTTCGACGGCGAGCGTTTCAACCACGGGGCGCCGTTCCGCAACGCCGTGCTCGACGGCGTGCTCGACCCCGAGCGAACCATCCAGATCGGCCTGCGCGGCTCGTCGGAGTATCTCTACGAGTTCGCGACCGAGAGCGGGATGACCTGCATCCATGCCGAGGAGGTCGTCGAGATGGGCATCCCCGCCGTGATCGAGAAAGCCCGCGCCGTGGCGCAGGGGCCCGTTTATGTCTCCTTCGACATCGACGTGCTCGACCCGGCTTTCGCGCCGGGAACCGGCACGCCCGAGATCGGGGGCCTGACCACCCGCGAGGCGCAGGCGATCCTGCGCGGGCTGAAGGGACTCGACATCGTCGGCGGCGACGTCGTCGAGGTGGCGCCGCAATACGACGCCACCACCAACACCGCGCAGGCCGGGGCGCAGATGCTCTTCGAGATCCTGAGCCTGCTGACGTTCAGCCCGTCGGTGGCGGGGCGCGTATAGCGGCAACCTGTTCGCCCGCCTGTCCGAGGACGCGCGCGCTGGAGCTTCGCCGAGCCGTTGGAACTCACGGGCGGTATGCGACGCTGTTGCGGGCGGTCGGGGTCGTGGCGGAGGAATCGCGCCGCCGATTCGATGCCCGTCGTTCTGCGTTCGGCGGCGGGTTGAGAATCGATGACGGGGCGCCCGGGAGCGCCCCGTCCGGGTCTGTAGGTGCGCGGCCTCAGCTGCGGGCGGAGCCGACCAGCTTCCAGAGACCGGGCACCACGAGGGCTGCGAGCACGAGCTTCAACGCGTCGCCGATCAGGAACGGCGTCAGGCCCCAGGCGATCGTCTGGTCCCAGGCGGAGGCGTATTTCGCCGGGTCGAAGAGGCCGGTCCCGACGAGGTGGTTGAGCCACAGCAGCCCGGGGACGTAGATCAGCGCGTTGCCGACGAGGAGCGCCAGCGCCATGCCGCCGACGCTGCGGTCGAGGCCGCGTCGGGCGGCGAAGCCGAGCGCCAGCGTGGCGAGCAGGTAGCCGACGAGATAGCCGCCGGTCGCGCCCATCATGTAGGCGATGCCGGTCGCGCCGGACGCGGAGTTCTGGAACACGTCGGCCCCTACGGCGCCGAGGCCGAGCCAGCCCAGCATGGTGACGAGCCCGAGGCGCGGGCCGTAGGCGGCGCCGATGGTCAGCACCGCGAAGGTGCCGAGGCTGATCGCCACCGGCGAGGGCCAGACCGGAACCTTGATCTTGGCCGCGATCGTCAGCGCGAGGATGCCGGCGACGACGAGCACGGCGCGCTTGGCCCAGAGTCCGGCCCCCTCGGCGGGCCAGATCGCTTCGGTCAGGACGTGTCGGGAGGCGGTGTCGGCCATGATCGCTCCGCTGCGTTGGGATCCTTGTCGATGCGCTACATGCCGCATGAAGGCGCGGCTGTCCACCGCTTCAGCCGCCGCAGGCCGCCGCAGGTCTCGTCAAGAAGCGACTCGGCGGCGGCCGGCGCGTCGGGGCGGCTGCTGTCCGCGAGAAGGACGTAGCCGCCGCCGGGCGCCCCGAGCACGGCGACCGAGGAGGAGGGCGAGGGACGCCGCGCGGGTCACGAGGCGCGTCACGGGGCGCCGGCCGGCCGGAATCGGCTCACCATGTCGTAGTCCTTTCGCGGGCCGCTCACCCGCCATTCGACCTGCCAGCATGGCCAGGCCGCGAAGTCGTAGCGCGCGCGGTAGAGGTCGGGGGGGCATTCGTGCTCCGCCGTCGGCGCGGGGTCGGCGGGATGGAAGCTGTGAAAGAGCCGGCCGTCGGCGAAGAGCACTTCGATCGCTCCGTCCGCGCCGGCGCGCCAGAGGTAGTCGCGGGTCGCCGTGATCCCGGGCCCGTCGCCGAGCGTGAGTTCGCCCTCCTCGCGGTAGCGCAGGCCCTCCGGCGTCGGGATGAAGCGGGCGCGCCCGACAAACCTGCCGCGCTGGCCGGACCGGGCGTCGGCGATGTCGCGCGCCAGCTCCCACGCGCCCTCGAAGGCGGACAGATGCATCCCTTCCTCGCTTGTGAGCCGCGCCTGTGCAGTCTATCAGGCGGCCCGCCACCCTCAAGGCGTCCGGAGGCCCTCCATGATCCCGCGCTATTCTCGTCCCGACATGGTGGCGATCTGGTCGCCAGAGACCCGCTTCCGCATCTGGTTCGAGATCGAGGCCCATGCCGCCGACGCGCAGGCGGCGCTCGGGGTGATCCCGAAGGCGGCCGCCGCCGCCGTCTGGAAGGCGAAGGACGTCGAGTTCGACGTGGCCCGCATCGACGAGATCGAGGCGGTGACGAAGCACGACGTCATCGCCTTCCTGACCCACCTCGCCGACCATGTCGGCGAGGAGGCGCGTTTCGTGCATCAGGGGATGACGTCCTCGGACGTGCTCGACACCTGCCTCGGGGTGCAGCTCGCGCGGGCGGCGGACATCCTGATCGCCGATCTCGACGCGCTCCTGGCCGCGCTGAAGCGACGCGCCTACGAGCACAAGGACACGGTGACGATCGGGCGCAGCCACGGCATCCACGCCGAGCCCACCACCTTCGGGCTGAAGCTCGCCCAGGCCCATGCCGAGTTCGCCCGCGGGCGGGCGCGGCTCGTCGCCGCGCGGGCGGAGGTCGCGGTCTGCGCCATCTCGGGAGCGGTCGGCACCTTCGCCAACATCGACCCGAGCGTCGAGGCGCATGTGGCGGAAAGGATGGGGCTTTCCGTCGAGCCCGCCTCGACCCAGGTCATCCCGCGCGACCGCCATGCGATGTTCTTCGCGGTGCTCGGGGTGATCGCGAGCTCGATCGAGCGGCTGGCGGTCGAGGTTCGCCATTTGCAGCGGACCGAGGTGCTGGAGGCGGAGGAGTACTTCTCGCCGGGGCAGAAGGGTTCGAGCGCCATGCCGCACAAGCGCAATCCGGTGCTCTCGGAGAACCTGACCGGGCTCGCGCGGCTGGTGCGGATGGCGGTGGTCCCGGCGATGGAGAACGTGGCGCTCTGGCATGAGCGTGACATCTCGCATTCCTCGGTGGAGCGGGTGATCGGCCCGGACGCGACGGTGACGCTCGACTTCGCCCTGGCGCGGCTGACCGGGCTGATCGACAAGCTCGTGGTGTATCCCGACAACATGATGAACAACATGAACAAGTTCCGCGGCCTTGTTCATTCTCAGCGCGTGCTGCTGGCGCTGACGCAGAACGGCGTCAGCCGCGAGGACGCCTACGCCCTCGTCCAGCGCAACGCCATGAAGGTCTGGGAGCAGGGCAAGGATTTCCAGGAGGAGCTGCTCGCCGATCCCGACGTGCGGGCGGCGCTCGGCGCGGAGGAGATCGCGAGCCTCTTCGACCTCGGCCATCACACCCGCCACGTCGACACGATCTTCGGGCGGGTGTTCGGGACAGCCTGATTGTTTCCGTCTGAGGACTTCGGCGTCAAGGGTTTACGGCGGATCCTTCGATGCACACTCCATGCACGACGTATGCACAACGCATATGCCAGGCAAAAGAGTCGGAATTGAATCGTTAACGGAGACGCGGGGCGCGCCTCCGGGCGACCCCTGGTTAACTCTTCGTGAACGGCCTCGCATGGCGGCCGATTCCACTAAGCCTCACGGTGCGTTCAGCGTTACGCTTGTCGCCGGGCCCGGCGCGAGGCTAGCATGGCGCGGAACCCCGGGCGGAGCGGACATGCGTCGGCGGACAATCATCGCAATCATCCTCACGGCGCTCGCGGCGGCCCTGCCGGCGCGGGGCGCCGGGCCGGAGGGCGCGGGAGCCTTCCGCTTCGCCGGAGTGGATGGCGGCGAGATCGCGCTTGCCGACTATGCCGGCCGGCCGGTGCTCGTGGTCAACACGGCCTCGCGCTGCGGCTATGTGGACCAGTTCGACGGATTGCAGGCGTTGCAGGATCGCTATCGCGACCGCGGGCTCACGATTGTTGGCGTGCCTTCCGACAGCTTTCGCCAGGAGCTGGCGACCGACGCCGCCGTGAAGGAGTTCTGCGAGGTGAATTTCGCCATCGATTTCCCCATCGCGGCGATCGCCGACGTGACGGGCGAGGACGCGCATCCGTTCTACCGCTGGGCGCGCGGCCAGGGGGCGGAGCCGACGTGGAATTTCCACAAGATCCTGATCGACGGGAACGGAAGCCTGGCGGGCTCTTTCCCCGCGTCGGTCACGCCGGAAGCTCCGACGCTCGCCGCGGCGATCGAGACGACGTTGCGGCAGTAGTCAGCCGGGCGCCACGACGGGGTCGTCTCAGGCGGCGCCGAGGCGTGTGCGGGCCGCGTCGTCGAGGCGCTCGCTGACGCAGGCGAGCAGGCCGGCGGCGTCGCGCCGCGCCGCGACCGCGGCGAGCGGCGCGTCGCCGAGCATCTCGGCGCAGGAGCCGAGGAACTGCGCGCAATAGGCCACGGTGTCGGCGTCCTTGGCGACGCCGGCGTCGATGAGCAGGCTGCGCGCCCGCTTCAGATCATCGACGAAGGCGGCCTGCACCGAGGCGCGGCCGGCGACTGCGATGTCGCGGTCGTCGCGGCGGCGGGATTCGGCGGCGGGCAGGACGCTCAGCACCACGTCCTGGAAGTAGGCGAGCGAGGGGATCGGCTTCTCGAGGCAGGCGCTCGCGCCGGCGGCCAGCGCCTCGGCCCGCCACTCCGCGCGCTCGCGGCCGCTCATCGCGACGACGCCGCCATAGGGGGGCGTGGCGGCGGCGAGGTGGCGGACGAGCGCCATTCCGTCGCCGTCGGGCAGGCCGAGGTCGACCATGGTCACCGCGGGCCGGTAGATGGCGAGGTGCCGGGCGGCGGCGTGCAGGCTGTCTGCCCGCCGGACCCGGGCGCCGCTCTCGGCGGCCATCAGGCGGATCGCCTCCGAGGCGGAGCGGCTGTCCTCGACGAGGAGGATGGTGACGGCGAAGAGGCACTGGCGGCGGAAGCCCGCCTGGAGGCGGGACTGGATGTCCGATTCGGTGAACGACATGGGGCCGGGCGCTCCTGCGGATGACACCTCCCGAGTAGTGCGACGGCTTGACTAACGGGGCGTTAAGGCGCCCCGGCGCGCTTGTGCGCGGCGGCGTCGGGAGGAGACGCAGGGACGTCCGCGCCGCGATCCCGTGACGGGCCGCGGCGCGGGCCTTGTCAGGCGGCCGCGGCGACCGCGCGGGCGGTGAGGACGCCGATCAGGTGGGCGCGGTACTCGGGCGTGCCGTGCAGGTCGCCGATCATGCCGTCTGCGTCCGCCTTCAGCCCCTTGACCGCGTCGGCGGAGAAGTTTCCGCCGAGCGCCGCCTCGGCCTCGCTCCAGCGGAAGACGCCGCTCTCCGAGGCGCCGGTGACGGCCACCCGCACGCCGTCGGCGAACTTCGCGACGAAGACCCCCACCAGCGCGAAGCGCGAGGCCGGCTGGGCGAACTTCTGGTAGTTCGCCTTTTGCGGGATCGGGAAGCGCACCGCGGTGATGATCTCGCCGGGCTCCAGCGCGGTGGTGAACATGCCCTGGAAGTAGTCGTCGGCCGCGATTTCGCGCGCGTTGGTCACGATCGTCGCGCCCGAGGCCAGCGCGGCGGCGGGATAGTCGGCCGAGGGGTCGTTGTTGGCGAGACTGCCCCCGATCGTGCCGCGGTTGCGCACGGCCGGGTCGCCGATATGCCCGGCGAGCGCGGCGAGCGCCGGGTAGGTCCGCGCCTCCCGCGCCACCGTGGCGTGGGTCGTGCCGCCGCCGATGCGCAACTCGCGTCCCTCGACGGCGACGCCCTTCAGATCGGCGATGCCGTTCAGGCTCACGAGCGCGGAGGGGCTGGCGAGGCGCTGTTTCAGCGTCGGGATCAGCGTCTGGCCGCCGCCGAGGGCCTGGGCGTCCTCGTCGGCGAGCGCCTTGACGGCCTCGGCGATGGTGGCGGGCTTCACGAACTCGAAGGCGTACATCAGGCGTTCCCCCCGTTTATCGCCGCCCAGACACGCGAGGGCGAGAGCGGCATGTCGATATGGGCGACCTCGTGGCCGCCGGAATTGAGGGCGTCGAGAACGGCGTTGACGAAGGTCGGCGGCGAGCCGATGGCGCCGGCCTCGCCGCAGCCCTTCACCCCGAGCGGGTTGTGGGTGCAGGGCGTCACGCAGGAATTGTCGACCTTGTAGCTCGGCAGGTCGTCGGCCCGCGGCATGGCGTAGTCCATGTAGGAGCCGCTCCTGATCTGGCCGGTCTCGTCGTAGGCGCAGGCCTCGAGCAGGGCCTGGCCGATGCCCTGGGCGAGGCCGCCGTGAACCTGGCCCTCGACGATCGTCGGGTTGACCACGTTGCCGAAGTCGTCGGCGGCCGCGAAGGCGAGGACGTCGACCTTGCCGGTTTCGGGGTCGACCTCGACCTCGCAGGCATAGGCGCCGGCGGGGTAGGTGAAGTTGGCCGGGTCGTAGAACGAGGTCTCCTCGAGCCCCGGTTCCAGTTCCTCGATCGGGTACTTGTGGGGCACGTAGGCGGCGAGGGTGACGTCGGTCCAGGCCACCGACTTGTCCGTGCCGGCGACGCTGAAACGACCGTCCTTGAACTCGATGTCGGTCGGCGAGGCCTCCATCAGGTGGGCGGCGATCTTCTTCGCCTTGGCGACGATCTTCTCGACCGACTTCACGATCGCCGAGCCGCCGACCGCGAGCGAGCGCGAGCCGTAGGTGCCCATGCCGAAGGGCACGCGGGCGGTGTCGCCGTGGACGATGTCGACCTGGGCCGCGTCGATCCCGAGCATGTCGGAGACCACCTGGGCGAAGGTGGTCTCGTGGCCCTGGCCGTGGCTGTGGCTGCCGGTGAAGACCGAGACGCCGCCGGTCGGGTTCACCCGCACCGTCGCGCTCTCGTAGAGCCCCGCCCGGGCGCCGAGCGCGCCGACGAGCGAGGAGGGCGCGATGCCGCAGGCCTCGATGTAGGCGGCGACGCCGAAGCCGCGCAGCTTGCCGCGGGCCTCGCTCTCCTTGCGGCGGGCAGGGAAGCCGGCGCGGTCGGAGATGCGCTCCATCACGTCCATCAGGTCGTGGTAGTTGCCGGTGTCGTAGAGCACCGCGACCGGGGTCTGGTAGGGGAACTGGTCCGGCTTGATGAAGTTGCGCCGACGGATCTCCACGGGGTCGATCCCGAGCTCGCGCGCCGCCTTGTCGATGACGCGCTCGATCTGGTACGTCGCCTCGGGCCGCCCGGCGCCGCGATAGGCGTCGACGGCGACGGTGTTGGTGAAGACGGCCCGGACGCGGACGTAGATCAGCGGCGTCGCGTAGTTCCCCGCCATCAGCGTTCCGTGCAGGTAGGTCGGGATGCAGGGCGCGAAGGTCGAGAGATAGGCGCCCATGTTGGCGAGCGTGTCGGTGCGCAGCGCGAGGAACCTGCCGTCATTGTCGAGGGCGAGCTCGATCTTCGTGACGTGGTCGCGGCCGTGCGCGTCGGAGATGAACGCCTCCGAGCGGGTGCAGGTCCATTTCACCGGCCGGCCGAGCGCCTTGGCCGCGAAGGTCACGAAGGCCTCCTCGGCGTAGTGGTAGATCTTCGAGCCGAAGCCGCCGCCCACGTCCGGCGCCACCACGCGCAGGCGCTGCTCCGGGATGCCGAGGACGAAGGCGCCCATCAGCAGGCGGATGACGTGCGGGTTCTGCGAGGTGGTGTAGAGCGTGTGCTGGTCGTCGGCCGCATCGTACTCGCCGAGCGCCGCGCGCGGCTCCATCGCGTTCGGGACGAGCCGGTTGTTGACGAGATCGAGGGTGACGACATGGGGCGCCGCCTTGATCGCCGCGTCGACGGCGGCGGCGTTGTCCTCGATGAAGCCCCAGTCGAAGCACAGGTTGGTGCCGGCGTCGTCGTGGACGAGGGCGGACTCGGTGTCGAGCGCAAGGCGCATGTCGACGACGGCGGGCAGTTCCTCGATGTCGAGTTCGATCGCCTCGGCGGCGTCGCGGGCCTGCGCCAGCGTCTCCGCCACGACGGCGGCGACCGGGTCGCCCACGTGGCGGACCTTGCCCTCGGCGAGGACGGGGTGCTTCGGTTCCTTCATCGGCTGGCCGAAGCGGTCGGTCACGAGCCAGCCGCAGGGCACGCCGCCCACGGCGGCGAAGTCGGCGGCGGTGAAGACCTTGAGCACGCCGGGCATCCCCTCGGCGGCCGACGTGTCGAGCTTCGTGATCCTGCCGTGCGCGACGTCGGAGCGCAGGAAATGCACGTAGGCCTGGCCGGGGCGGTTCAAGTCGTCGGTGTAGCGGCCCTTGCCGGTGAGGAAGCGGACGTCCTCGCGGCGCTTGGTCGGGGCGCCGATCCCGCTGTCTTTGGGCATTGTCGTCTCCCTGTGCCTTGGTTCGGCCGCCTTTTCCGGCGGCGCGTGCCTGAGCGTCGGCGGCCTATTCGGCCGCGACGGGGCGGGCGGACATCTGGGCCGCCGCCGCCTGGATCGACTTGACGATGTTGTGATAGCCGGTGCAGCGGCAGATGTTGCCCTCGAGGTAGGCGCGGATCTCGGCCTCGGACGGGTTCGGGTTCTCGGTCAGGAGGGCGGCGGCGCTCATCACCATGCCGGGGGTGCAGAAGCCGCATTGCAGGCCGTGATTGTCCTGGAAGGCCGCCTGGATCACGCCGAGCGAGCCGTCCGGGTTGGCCATGCCCTCGATCGTGCGCACCTCGGCGCCGTCGATGTCCGAGGCGAAGACCGTGCAGGACTTGAGCGCGACGCCGTCGACATGGACGACGCAGGCGCCGCACTGGGACGTGTCGCATCCGACGTGGGTCCCCGTGAGGCCGAGGCCGTCGCGCAGAAGCTCGACGAGCAGCGTCCGACCCTCGACGTCGCGACTGACCGCCCGACCGTTCACCTTGAGGCTGACCTTGGGCATGGCATTCTCCCTGAGTGCCGTCTTATCGTTTCCCTGGCGCAAGCTGGGGGCGGGCGCCCTTCGGCGCGCCATTGCCCACCACGTTAGATCAGGCCCGGGATTTAGGGAAGTGCGGCGCTGGGCGCGCCCGACGCGCCGCATGGCGGGCCGGCGCCGATGGGGCGGGCGCGGAACCGGCGCCGGGCGCCGCGTATTGACACTCGCGCGCGAACGCAGGTCTATGCGCGCGCGGCCGGCCCTGCCGGCCAGAACGCTTCTCCGGGTAACGACAAGGGAACGATGATATGACGCTCTCACGTCCGGTCAGGGCCACGGCGCTCGCGCTCGCGGCGACCGCACTTCTGGCCTGCAATCCGCCGAACAGCGGAACCACGGTCGACGCCAGCCAGGCGCAGCGCGCCCAGACCGTCGCCTTCGGCACCATCATCGCGGCGCAGCCGGTGACCGTTCAGGGCGGCAACACGCCGGCCGCGGTCGTCGGCACGATCGGCGGCGGCCTCGCCGGCGGCCTGCTCGGCAACGAGATCGGCGGCGGTCGCGGCCGCGACATCGCGACGGTGGTCGGCGCCACCGCCGGCGCCGCGGCGGGCAACCGCGTCGCCAACGCCGCGACGACCCAGCAGTCGGTTCAGTGGACGGTCGAACTCGAGAGCGGCCGCACCATTGCCGTCATCCAGGCCGAACCGCGCTTCTCCATCGGCCAGCGCGTGCAGGTCGTGCAGAGCGGCGGCACCACGCGGCTCCTGCCCTGATTGCTCGGCCCCGGTCGCGCGTATCGCGTCCGGGGCTCGCCTGCCCGGTCAGCCGGCGACGTCCCCCTTCGTCAAGGCCGGGTTACTGTCCCGGTTTCCCCGTTCACGCCGCCGGGCCGCGACGGCGTGGCCGCCGGCGCGGGCGCTCGGCGCCCTCGGGTCGGGTCGGGGCGGCATGGCGCGCCGGCTGGGCGCCGGCGGCGTGGCGCTGGGGCTGCTGGCCGCCGGGGGCGCGGCCCGGCTGGCCGGCGGGCTTGCGGGCCGGTCGGGACGGACGCGCGGGCCGCGCGACCCCGCCGCCCGCGCTCGCAGGCAGGAGCGACAGGCGCGAGACCTTCTCCACGGCGCGGAGCTTGGCGATCTCGTCGGGCGCGCAGAGCGTCACCGCGGTGCCGGCGGCGCCGTTGCGCCCCGTCCGGCCGATGCGGTGGACGTAGGCCTCCGGCTCGTCCGGCAGGTCGTAGTTGACCACGTGCGTCACGCCGGGCACGTCGATTCCACGGGCGACGATGTCGGTGGCGACCAGCACCTTGACGGCGCCGAGGCGGAAGGCGTTGAGCGCGCGCTGGCGGGCGTTCTGCGCCTTGTTGCCGTGGATCACCTCGGCCGCCGCGCCGTCGCGGGCGAGGTTCTCGGCCACGCGGTCGGCGCCGCGCTTGGTGCGGGCGAAGACGATGGCGCGGCCGACCTCCGGGCTCGTCACCAGCTCGAGCAGGCGCGCGCGCTTGGCGGCGGTGTCGACGAGTTCGACCGACTGGTCGATGCGCTCGACGGTGGTCGCCTGCGGCGTCACCTCGACCCGGACCGGATCGCGCAGGAAGCCCGCGGCCAGCTCGGCCACCTCGCCCGGCATGGTCGCCGAGAACAGCGCCGACTGGCGGCGCGGATGGAGGCAGGAGACGATGCGGCGCACCGGCTTGATGAAGCCCATGTCGAGCATGCGGTCGGCCTCGTCGAGCACCACGAAGCGCGTCTCGTCGAGCCGGATCTCGCCGGTGTCGAGCAGGTCGGTCAGCCGGCCCGGCGTCGCGATCACCACGTCGACGCCCCGGGCGATGGCGCGGGCCTGACCGGAGCGCGACAGGCCGCCGAGCACGAGCAGCGTCGAGAGCCGCGCGCCGCCGGCGAAGGCGCGCAGGTTCGCCTCGATCTGCACGGCAAGCTCGCGGGTCGGCGCAAGGATCAACGCCCGGCAGGTCTTGGGCGCTGGCCGGCCGCCGAGCCCGAGGATGTGGTGCAGGATCGGCAGGCCGAAGGCCGCGGTCTTGCCGGTGCCGGTCTGGGCCACGCCGAGGATGTCGCGGCCCGCCATCTGCGGGGCGATCGCCTGCGCCTGGATCGGCGTCGGTTCGGCGAAGCCGGCGCGTTCCAGCGCGGCGAGAAGGGTCGGTGCGAGCCCGAAGCTCGCGAAGTCGGTATTCGTCACGTCACGTTCCTTTCCCGCGGCGCGTCGCCGCGGGTTGTCGCCCTCGTCAGGCGCATGTGACGAAAACCCGAGATGCGGTGCCGGGCCATCAGGGCCGCGTTGCGCCACCGTCGCCGGGGCACATAGCGTCTTTGCTGCGGCGCCGCAAGGGCTCAGGCCACCTGGCGGTCTCCTGGGGCGAAAGGACTGAGCCCGAGCCAGGTCTGCATGGTGCGCGCCAGCCGGGCGTCGCCATCGAGGGCGATGCGGCCGGCCGAGACCTCCTGCTGGAGCTTGGCTATGCCCATCCAGACCGCCGTCATCGAGCGCAAGGGGCCGGTGATGAGGAGGTCGACCTCGAAGCCCGGGTCGGAGTTGCAGAGGTCGACGTCGCCGGTCGTGTCCACCACCAGCCACCAGTTGCGGCGGTTCTCGGGAAGCTCGGGATACAGAAACTGTATCGTTCGCCGTCCGGGCGGCAGCGGCGCCGGGTTGAGCCAGCGGCGCATGTCCCACATCAGCAGCGACGGGTCGAGGTTCTTGAGCGAGACCTGAGATTCCACCCAGCGCTGGCCCCAGAAACCCAGCGACATCACGATCGTCCGCAGATCCTCGCCCGCCGTGGTCAGCCGGTATTCCACCACGCCGGAAGGCCCCGGCTCGGCGCGCACCACGCCTGCCTGCTCGAGCTCCTTCAAGCGCTTGGAGAGCAGCGAGGGGGACATCCGCGGCACGCCGCGGCGAAGGTCGTTGAACCGCGTCGTGCCGCAGAGAAGCTCGCGCACGACGAGGACAGTCCATCGGCTGCAGACGATCTCCGCCGCCATCGAGACCGGGCAGAACTGGCCGTAGCTCGCACTATCCATGCAAATCCCCTGTGCTCCAACAATGGCGCATTCTACCGCAGGTCGGGCCGCAGGGGGAGGGGGCGCGTGATACAGATCCTGCACTAGCGGGATCGGGGCCCCGGCGCGATCCTCCTCCCATCGAACCGACACGGGAGAAACACCGATGAACCACATGGCAGGAATGCCCGAGGGCGAGACGCGCCTCGATGCGTGCGCCGTCGCCGCCGCGCTCGCGCCCGCCTTCGCGGCGAGGGCCGCGGCGCATGACGCCGACGACAGTTTCGTCGCCGAGAACTTCGCCGAGCTGCGCGCCGCCGGGCTGGTCGAGGCCGGGGTTCCCACGGAGCTCGGCGGCGGCGGGGCGGAGCCGCGCCAGCTCGCCGAGATGCTGAAGACGCTCGCCCGCGCCTGCGGCTCGACCGCGCTCGCGTTCTCCATGCACACCCACCAGGTGGCGATCCCGGCCTGGCGCTGGCGCCATCGCCAGGTGGCGGCGGTCGAGCCGCTGCTCAAGCGGGTGGCGGCCGAGCGGATCCTGCTCCTGTCCTCGGGCGGCTCGGACTGGATCGCGGGCTCCGGCGCCGCGCGCAAGGTCGAGGGCGGCTGGCGGGTGTCGGCGCGCAAGGTCTTCACCTCGGCCGCGCCGATGGGCGACGTGCTGATGACCGGCGCCGTCGTCGAGGAGGAGGACGGGAGCCGCTCGGTCATCCATTTCGGCGCGCCGATGAAGGCGGCCGAGGTGCGGATCGAGGAGGTCTGGCGCACCCTCGGGATGCGCGGGACGGGTTCGCAGAACGTGGTGCTCGACGAGCTTTTCATCCCCGACGCCGCGGTGGCGCTGAAGCGGCCGGCCGGCGTCTGGCATCCGCTGTTCCAGATCATCGCGACGACGGCGTTCCCGCTGATCTACGCGGTCTATCTCGGCGTGGCCGAGAGCGCGCGCGACATCGCGCTCGACCTCGTGCGCAGGAAGGGGCCTGACGCGCACGGACTGGCGATCGCCGGGCGGATGGAGACGGCGCTGCGCGCCGCGCAGATCGGCCACGAGGCGATGCTGGCCGCGGTGGAGAAGAACGACCCTTCGGCGGAAAGCGTGAACGAGGTGATGATCGCCAAGGCGCTGGTGACGGAGAAGGCGATCGAGGCGGTCGAGCTCGCCATGGAGCTCGCCGGCGGCGCCGGGTTCTACCGCGACGCCGGGCTGGAGCGTCGGTTCCGCGACGTGCAGGGCGCCCGCTACCACCCGATGCGCCCCGGCCCGCAGGCTGAATACGCCGGCGCGATGGCGCTCGGCCTGCCCGTGGCGTCGATCTTCTGACCGGCGGGCGCCTGCGCGCCCGGCCCCGCGCCCGCGCGTCCGCGCGGGCGCGAATCCCGTTGTGGCCCTCCGCGCCGCCGGCATAAGGTCGCGCCCGACCAGAGGACGGAGGGCAGGACATGCGGGCACGGGCGGCCGCCGCGGCGATCGGGCTTTCCGTCGCGCTCGTGGCGGGCGGGGCGGCCGGGCAGGGCCGGGTCATCGTCAAGAACTACCCGACCGGGGCGGTCTACGAGGGCACGTTCCGGGAAGGCCGCCAGCACGGCCACGGCGTCTACCGCCAGCCCGACGGCTATGTCTACGAGGGCGACTGGGTCGAAGGCCGGATCGAGGGCGAGGGGCGGGCGCAGTTTCCGGACGGCTCCGTCTACGAGGGCGCCTTCGTCGCCGGCAAGCCCGAGGGGCAGGGGAAGATCACCTATCCCGGCGGCGGCGGCTACGAGGGCGAATGGCGCGCCGGCGTGAACGAGGGCCAGGGGATCGCCACCTTCGCCGACGGCGGCCGCTACGAGGGCGCCTTCGTCGCCGGGCGACAGGAAGGCCGCGGCGTCTACGTCGCGCCGGACGGCTCACGCCACGAGGGGACGTGGAAGGCCGGACGGCTCGAGGGCGAGGGCCGCATCGTCTATGCCGACGGGTCGGTCTACGAGGGCGCGCTCGTCGCCGGAGCCCCGGATGGCGAGGGCAGGCTGACCCGGCCCGACCGGTCGGTCTACGAGGGCGCCTGGGTCGCCGGGGTGCGGCAGGGCCGCGGCGTCCTGCGCGGCGCGGACGGCGACGTCTACGCCGGCGACTGGGTCGCCGGCCGGCGCGAGGGGCAGGGCCGAGCCGCCTTCGCCAGCGGCGAGGTCTACGAGGGCGGCTTTGCGGCGGACCGCTTCTCCGGGCAGGGGACGCTTACCCGCGCCGACGGTGCGGCGCAGAGCGGAACCTGGGTCGAGGGCCGGCTCGTCGGCGAAGGGCGCATCGCCTACGCCGACGGCGCGGTCTACGAGGGCGGGCTCGCCGACGGGCAGCCCGACGGCGCGGGCGTGCTCGTGCGGCCGGACGGCGCCCGCTACGAGGGGACGTGGAAGGGCGGTCGGCGCCAGGGCGAGGGCGTCGCGGTCGAGGCGGGCGGCGCGCGCTACGAGGGCGGTTTCTCCAACGACCGCCGCGCCGGCCGGGGCCGGATGACCCTCGCCGACGGGACGACGCTGGAAGGGACCTGGGCCGACGGCCGGCTGGAGGGCCCGGGCGTTGCGGTCTATGCAAGTGGCGACCGCTACGAGGGCGGGTTCGTGGCCGGACTGCCGGAGGGCGAGGGGACGCTCGTGCGCGCCGACGGCTCGCGCTACGAGGGCGGCTGGGCGCGCGGCCGGCGCGAGGGCGCGGGCGTCGCGATCGACGCGGAGGGTGGCCGCTACGAAGGCGGGTTCGCCGCCGACCGGAGATCCGGGCAGGGGAAGATGACCTTCGCCGACGGGACCGTCATCGAGGGCGTGTGGACCGAGGGCGCGCTGACCGGGCCGGGGATGGCGATCTATCCGAACGGCGATCGCTACGAGGGCGGCTTCCGGGCGAGCGTCCCGCACGGGTCCGGCACGGTCCGCCACGCCAACGGCGACACGTTCGAAGGCATCTGGATCGACGGTCGCCGCCAGGACGCCGCGACGCCGGAGGCGGAGCCGGCGCCGGGACAGCCGGCCGACCCGTAGCGCCTAGTCGAGGAAGCGGACCGAGCCGATGAAGGGCAGGTTGCGGTTTCGCTGGGCGTAGTCGATGCCGTAGCCCACCACGAAGCTGTCGGGGATCTCGAACCCGGTCCAGGTGGCGCGGATGTCGACCTCGCGACGCGAGGGCTTGTCGAGGAGCGCGCAGACCTCGAGCCGCGCCGGGCGGCGGGTGCGCAGGATGGCGAGCACGTGGCTGAGGGTGAAGCCGGTGTCGACGATGTCCTCGACCACCAGCACGTCGCGGCCTTCGATCTCGCCGCGCAGATCCTTGAGGATTCGAACCTCGCGGCTCGATTCCATCGTGTTGCCGTAGGACGAGGCCTCGAGGAAGTCGACCTCCACCGGCAGGTCGAGCTCGCGCACGAGATCGGCGATGAAGATGAACGAGCCGCGCAGGAGGCCGACGACGACGAGCTTGTCCGTTCCGGCGAAATGGGCCGAGATCTCGCGGGCCAGCGCCTCGACGCGGGCGGCGATCGCCTTGGCGGAGATGATCTCGTCAATGACATAAGGCTTGCCTGCCATGCCGTCGCCCGCCCTTGCCCGTTCGCCGGGGGGCACTCTATGGTCGTTCCCGGCCCGCCACAATCCGCGCCTCGGGCCGCCGTTCTGGATCGCCGCCGCCATGCCCACCCACGCCGAGACGCGGATCATGCCCTACACCGCGGACGAGATGTTTGCGCTGATCGCGGATGTGGCGCGGTATCCGGAGTTCCTGCCGTGGATCTCGGCGGCGCGGATCCGGTCGCGCTCGCCTCTGGCGGACGGGGAGGGGGAGGTCATGGATGCGGATCTGGTCGTGTCCTTCAAGGTCTTCCGCGAGAAGTTCGGAAGTCGGGTGACGATGCGGCCGGGGGCGCGGACCATCCTCGTCGAGTATCTCGACGGGCCGTTCAGATACCTGCGCAACCACTGGGAATTCCTCCCGAAAGGCGAGACCTCGTGCGAGGTGGATTTCTTCGTCGACTTCGAGTTCCGCTCGGCCATCCTGCAGAAGGTGATCGGGCTGGTCTTTCACGAGGCGATGCAGCGGGTGGTGCGCGCCTTCGAGCGGCGCGCGGAGGAGCTCTACGGCGCGCGCCGGGGTGGCGGGGCAAGTGGCTGAAAAGGCGTGATTCTATCTGGCTGGAAGGCGGCTGGAACCGGGCTGGAATCAGGCTTGCCACTTTTTCAGGAATCGGTAGGGCTTTCGCCGGGGCGGTCAGTCCTGCGGGGCGTGGAGCGCGCCGAGCGCGAGGTCCAGCGCCGCCTCGACGGAGCGGAGGCGCACGGTTGCGCGGCCGAGCGGGCCGAAGTCGCGGCGGTCGGCGGCGACGCCGGCCGCGGTGGCGACGGCGAACCAGACGAGGCCCTCGGGCTTCGCTTCGGAGGCGCCGGGGCCGGCGACGCCGGTGATGGCGATGGCGAGCTGCGCGTCGGAGCGGGCGAGGGCGCCTTCGGCCATGGCGCGGGCCACGGGTTCGGAGACGGCGCCGTGGACGAGGATGAGGGCGGGGTCGACGCCGAGCATCGCGGTCTTGGCGGCGTTGGAATAGGTGACGAAGCCGCGGTCGACGACGTCGGACGAGCCGGCGATGTCGGTCAGCGCCGCGGCGACGAGGCCGCCGGTGCAGGATTCCGCCGTGGCGATGCGCCAGCCGCGGGCGCGGGCGGCGGCGAGGACGCGGGTGGCGGGCGCCTCGGCGATCACATCAGCCATCCGTGGGAGATCGCGGCGGCGATGGTGACGACGACGGCGGCCATGGCGCCGGCGATGACGTCGTCGAGCATCACGCCCATCGCCCCCTTCTTGCGGTCGGCCCAGCCGACGGGGCCGAGCTTCGTCACGTCGAAGAGGCGGAACATCAGGAAGGCCCCGACCCAGCCCGGCCAGGGAAAGAGCCAGTCGGGCGCGCCCATGCGCCAGAGGCCGAACGACAACGGCCAGAGCGCGATCCACTGGCCGACGACCTCGTCTACGACGACATAGCCCGGGTCGAGGTCGTGCTCGTCGACGATCTCGATCCTCGTCGCCCACCAGCCGATCGGGTAGAGCGCCAGCGTGGCCAGCGCGAGGAGGGGAAAGCCGCCGAGCCCGTGGAGGAGCCAGCCGACCGGCACCGCCGCGGCGGCGCCCCAGGTGCCCGCCGGCCCCGGGAGCAGCCCGACATAGCCGAAGGTGCAGATCGCCCGCGCGAGGTTCACGGACGCACCAGCGTGGCGGTGGCGAGCGCGGCGATGCCCTCCTCGCGGCCGGTGAAGCCGAGGCGCTCGGAGGTGGTCGCCTTGACGCTGACGCGGGCGGGCTCGATGCCGGCGGCCATGGCGAGCGCGGCGCGCATCGCGTCGGCGTGGGGACCGATCTTCGGGGCCTCGCAGACCAGCGTGCAGTCGAGATGGGTGATGGCGAAGCCGGCCTCCGTGGCGCGGGCCGCGGCGGCGCGGAGGAAGATCGCCGACGCGGCGCCCTTCCATTGCGGGTCGGATGGCGGGAACCAGCGGCCGATGTCGCCTTCGGCGAGCGCGCCGAGGATGGCGTCGGTGACGGCGTGCATGCCGACGTCGGCGTCGGAATGGCCGACGAGGCCGCGGCTATGGGGCAGGCTTACGCCGCAGAGGGTGACGGCGTCGCCCGGTCCGAAGGCGTGCACGTCAAAGCCGTTGCCGGTGCGCACGTCCATGGCGCTCCTCCCGATGTCGAGTCGCGCCCGCGCCATGTCGGCGGGGTCGGTGATCTTGTAGTTCGCCTCGTCGCCGGCGACGAGGGCGACCTCGAGCCCGGCGGCGCGGGCGACGGCGACGTCGTCCGCGGCCGGGCCGCGATGGGCGTGGTGCGCGGCGAGGATGGCGTCGAAGCGGAAGCCCTGCGGCGTCTGGGCCCGCCAGAGGCCGTCGCGCGGCGCGGGTTCGTCCGCGTGGCCGTCGGCGCCGCGCCAGAGCGCGTCGACCACGGGCAGGGCGGGGAATGCGGCCGGGGCGTGGTCGAGGGCGGCTAGGACGCGGTCGATGACGTCGCGGCCGAGGAACGGCCGGGCGGCGTCGTGGATCAGCACGATGTCCGGCGCATCGGGCGCGAGGGCCTCGAGCCCGGCCCGGACCGAGGCGGCGCGGTCGGCGCCGCCGGGGACGGGGGGCAGCAGGCGGGAATCATCGATGCCTTCCATCGCCCGCGCATAGCGTGCCGCGTCGTCCGGCGAGATCGCCACCCGCACGGCGGCGACGGCGGGGTGGGCGAGGAGCGCGCGGACGGCGCGGGCGAGAACGGTCTCGCCGCCGAGGGTGAGGTACTGCTTGGGGACGTCGCCCCCGAGGCGCACGCCCCTCCCGGCCGCGACGACCAGCCCGGCGACCTTCATCTCGCTCTCCCCCAACGTTGCGGTCAGGCCTTATACTGGCAGCCATTGTGGCCCCACAATGCGCCGCGTATTGCCTTGCATACGGGCGGTTGGCCTTGTCTTGGGCGCCCGAGTCGGGTAGGACTTCGGACATGCACACGGAATGGGCGTATGTCTGACGCGGTTGCGAGCATACTCGCGAGTACGCCTGTTTTTCTGGCGCCTATGGCCGGCATTTCCGACGTTCCCTTTCGCAGCCTGGCGCTGCGCCACGGCGCGGGGCTCGTGGTGTCCGAGATGGTGGCGAGCGGCGAGATGCTGAACGCCAGCCCCTCGGCCCGGGCGCGGGCGGAACTGGGGCTCGACGAGGCGCGCACCTCGGTGCAGCTCGCCGGGCGCGAGCCGGGGCCGATGGCCGAGGCGGCGCGGATGCTGGCGGGGCAGGGCGCCCGGATCATCGACATCAACATGGGATGCCCGGCGAAGAAGGTCACGGGCGGGCTCGCCGGGGCGGCGCTGATGCGCGATCTCGACCGGGCGCTGGTGCTGATCGAGGCGGTGGTGGGCGCCGTCGGCGTGCCGGTGACCCTGAAGATGCGGCTCGGCTGGGACGGCGACTGCCTCAACGCCGCGGTTCTGGCGGCGCGGGCCGAGGCGGCGGGGGTGCGCATGATCGTCGTCCACGGCCGCACGCGGGCGCAGTTCTACGACGGCAGGGCGGATTGGTCGGCGGTGGCGGCGGTAAGGCGGGCGGTGGGGATTCCGGTCATCGTGAACGGCGACGTGGCGGACGCCGACGGGGCGCGCGAGGCGCTGGCGCGCTCCGGCGCGGACGGGGTGATGGTCGGGCGGGCGGCGCGCGGGCGGCCCTGGGTGGTCGGCCGGATCGCGGCGGCGCTGCGCGGCGAGACGCCCGCGGCGGAGCCGGAGGGCGCGGCGCTGCGCGACGCGATCCTGGAGCACTACGAGGCGATGCTCGGCTTCTACGGCGCCGACCTCGGCCTGCGCGTCGCGCGCAAGCATCTCGGCTGGTATCTGGATCGGGTCGAGGGCGGCGGCGCGCTGCGGGCGCGGGTGCTGCGGATGGGCGATCCGCGAGCGGTGGCCGTGGCGCTCGGCGCGGTCGCGGATCTGGCGCCGAGCCTGGACGCAGCGGCATGAGACACCCTGTGTCAAGCTGCGAGTGTATTGTGGGCGACCGCGGCGCTGTGCAG
>NZ_JAGOID010000017.1 GCF_017995835.1 Amaricoccus sp. | reverse complement strand
CCATCGCGGCATGGCTCGCCGCGCTGTTCGCGCTCGTCGTGGCGATGATCGTCGTGGGCGGGCTGACGCGGCTGACGGATTCGGGGCTGTCGATCACCGAATGGAAGCCGATTGCCGGGGCGCTGCCGCCGCGCGACGCGGCCGCATGGGAGGCCGAGTTCGCCAACTATCGCGCCATCCCGCAATTCGAGCTGACGCGGCCCGACATGACGCTCGCGGAATTCAAGCGGATCTACTGGTGGGAATGGGGCCTCCGACAGCTCGGGCGCCTGATCGGGCTGGTCTGGGCCGCGGGGTTCCTGTGGTTCCTCGTCCGTCGGCGCATCCCTACCGGCTGGACGCCACGCCTGCTGGCGGTCGGGCTGCTCGGCGGGCTCCAGGGCGCCGTGGGGTGGTGGATGGTGGCCTCCGGGCTCGCGCCGGAGATGGTGGCGGTCGCCTCGCACCGGCTGGCGATCCATCTCGGCATCGCCTTCGTCATCCTCGGGTTGCTCGCGTGGTGGACGATGACGCTGCGCCGCGAGGACGCCGACCTGCTCCAGGCGCGCCGGCAGCGCAACGAGGCGCTGATGCGCTGGGGGAGCGTGCTGGCTGCCGTCGCCTTCGTGCAGATCCTGCTCGGCGCTCTCGTCGCCGGCATCGACGCGGGCCGGAGCTTCCCGGAATGGCCGCTGATGGCGGGCGCGTTCCTGCCGCCGGACGCCTTCGTGCTGGAGCCGGGCTGGCGGAACCTCCTCGACAATCCCGGCCTCGTGCAGTTCAACCACCGGATCCTGGGCTACGTCCTCCTCGTCCTCGGGGCCGTCGCCTGGGTCCGCAGCCGGCGCAGCGCGCTCGCCGACATTCGCGGCGCCTTCGACGCGATGGCGGCGATGCTGGCGGCGCAGGTCGGGCTCGGGATCGTGACGGTCCTCTACGCCTCGCCGTGGCAGGTCGCGATCGTGCATCAGCTCGGCGCCGTGGCGCTGTTCGTTCTGATCCTGCGCGCGCGCTTCGCCGCCCTGTACCCGAGGGCGCAGAAGATCGCCCGCGGGGCCCGCGTCTAGGCCCCTACCCGACGCGGCGGGCGGCAAGCGTGGGCCTCTGCCCTCGGTCCGTCGCGGGTTGCCCGGAGCGCCGCCGCTCCTATATCGCCCCGGGAAGGACCTGGCAGGCGGTCGGGGGCTTTCCATTTGGCGCCAAAGGGGCGAAGTCTGTCCCTAGCAGACTGAAAATGCGGATCGCGTGAGGAAACCATGACCAGCAAGCTCGACCAGCTGCGCACCATGAGCACCGTCGTCGCCGATACCGGCGACATCGAGGCGGTGCGCCAGTTCAAGCCGCAGGACTGCACCACCAATCCCTCCATCGTGCTCGGGGCGCTGAGCAGCCCTGCCTTCGCCGGGATCCTCGCCGGGGCGGTGGAGAAGGGCCGGGCGGCCGGCCACGACGCCGCCGGCATCGCCGGCGATCTCACCGTCGCCGTCGGCGCGGAGCTGGCGAAGATCGTCCCCGGCCGGGTGTCGACCGAGGTCGATGCGCGGCTCTCGTTCGACATCGACGCCTCGCTCGCCCGCGCCCGCGACATCGTGGACGCCTACGAACGGCTGGGGATCGGCCGGGAGCGCGTCCTGATCAAGCTCGCCTCGACATGGGAGGGCATCCGCGCCGCGCGGACGCTCCAGCGCGACGGCATCGACTGCAACCTGACGCTGCTCTTCAGCATGACCCAGGCCAAGGCCTGCGCCGACGCCGGCGTCTTCCTGATCTCGCCCTTCGTCGGTCGGATCACCGACTGGTACAAGGCGAGGACCGGCGAGACCTATGCGCCGGAGGCCGACCCGGGCGTGCAGTCGGTGCGCCGCATCTACGCCTATTACAAGGAGCACGGCATCGACACGGTGGTGATGGGCGCCTCGTTCCGCTCCGCCGGCCAGATCGAGGCGCTCGCCGGCTGCGACCGGCTGACCATCGCGCCGGCGCTGCTCGACGCGCTGTCGAAGGACACCGGCACGCTGGCGCGCGCGCTGTCGCCGACCGCCGCGAAGGGGCGTCCGGAGGGGATCTCAGAGCCGGAGTTCCGCTGGGAGATGAACGAGGACGAGATGGCCTCGGACAAGCTCGCCGAGGGCATCCGCAAGTTCCACGCCGATGCGGTGAAGCTCGAGAAGATGCTCGCCGACCGGCTGCCCGCCGTCCCCGCCTGAGCCGGCAGCCCCCGGAAGCCGCGACGTTTCCGGGCCCCGGCGGAGGGTCGGGCGAGAGAGGCCGGCGGTCAGCGATTGTTGACGTACATCTGCTGGTAGATGCTGGCGACGCAGAGCTGCTCGGTCCGGGTGAACTGGCCATTCCGGTCGTAGTCGCACTTCTCGATGTGGACGATGTTCATCTGGCGGTATTTGCGCTGCATCTGCTCCAGGCTGAGCGTCGACTGCTGCGCCATGGCAGGCAGGGCGGACCCGATGATCGCCAGCGCCAGCGGCAGGGATCTCATGGCGGTTCTCCTGTTCCGTTCCTTGGACGGCCGGCGAGGCGGCGGTTCTAGTCGGCCGCCTGCGCCTCGGCGCGGGACTTGCCGGCGACCTGCTGCGCCAGCGCGCCGGCCATGAAGGCGTCGAGATCGCCGTCGAGCACGCCTCCCGTGTCCGAGGTCTCGACGTTCGTGCGCAGGTCCTTGACCATCTGATAGGGCTGGAGGACGTAGCTGCGGATCTGGTTGCCCCAGCCGGCGTCGCCCTTGGCTTCGTGCGCGGCGGTGATCGCCTCGTTGCGGCGGCGCAACTCCATCTCGTAGAGCCGCGACTTCAGCGCGGCCATGGCGTTGGCGCGGTTCTGGTGCTGCGACTTCTCCGACGAGGTCACCACGATCCCCGTCGGGATATGGGTGATGCGCACCGCCGAGTCGGTGGTGTTGACGTGCTGCCCGCCCGCGCCCGAGGAGCGGTAGGTGTCGATGCGGATGTCGTTTGCGGCGACGTCGATCTCGATGTTGTCGTCCACCACGGGATAGACCCAGACCGAGCTGAACGAGGTGTGCCGCCGCGCGGCGCTGTCGAACGGCGAGATGCGCACGAGCCGGTGCACGCCGCTCTCGGTCTTGAGCCAGCCATAGGCGTTCGGGCCGCTGATCCTGTAGGTCGCGGACTTGATGCCCGCGCCCTCGCCGGCGCTCTCGGACTGGAGTTCGACCCTGTAGCCGTGCGCCTCCGCCCAGCGCACATACATCCGCGCCAGCATGGCGGCCCAGTCGCAACTTTCGGTGCCGCCGGCGCCGGCGTTGACCTCGAGGAAGGTGTCGTTGCCGTCGGCCTCGCCGTCGAGCAACGCCTCGATCTCCTTCTGCGCCGCGCGCTCGCGCAACGCCTTGAGCGCGGCCTCGGCGTCGGCGACCACCGCCGTGTCACCCTCGGCCTCGCCGAGTTCGATCAGCTCCACCTGATCGGCGAGATCCTGCGCCAGCGCGCGATAGCCCTCGACCGCGGCCGCAAGGTTCTGCCGGTCGCGCATGAGCTTTTGCGCGCGGGCCGGATCGTCCCAGAGCTTCGGATCCTCGGTCATCGCGTCGAGCTCCTCGAGGCGATGCGGCGCGGTCTCCCAGTCGAGCCGCTGGCGCAACAGCGCGAGCGATTTCTCGATCTCTTCGACCAGGCGTTCGGTCTCGGCGCGCATGTGTCCGTCCTCCGGGGCGGGGCAGGTTCTAGCCCCCGCCTCCGTCCCGGTAAAGAGCGTCCCGCGATGGCGCCGGCCCCGGCCGCGTGCTAGAGCCGCCGCGTGCGCGAAACCTTCGTCAATCTCGTCCTCGGCGTGCTGCTCGCGCTGATGATCGGCTGGATCCTGGTGATCGGCCGACCGATCCTCCTGCCGCTCGTGTCCGGCATGGTGCTCGCCTACATCGTCCTCGGCCTCGCGGAACTCTTCGGGCGGCTTCCCGGGATCGGCGGGCGGCTGCCGGCGCTGGCGCGCTACGTGCTCTCGCTGGGGCTGATCGCCGCCGTCGTCGCCCTTCTTGTCTGGATCGTCATCGGCGCGTTCGGACAGATCGCGGCCAGCGCACCACAGTACGAGGGGCGGCTGCTTACGCAGATTCAGGCCTGGGCGACCTATTTCGGCTTCGAGACCGAACCGACCTGGCGAACGCTGCGCGACGACGTGCTTCGGGCTGTCAACCTCCAGCGCCTGCTCGCGGTCGCGGTCGCGTCGGCGTCCTCCCTCGTCGCGACGGCGGCCTTGGTGGTGATCTACGCCGGCTTCATGGTGGCGGAGAGGGACCGCTTCGCGACCAAGATCGCCCGCCTGTCGGACGTCCCGGCCCGGATTGCGCGCATCAAGGGCGTCATCGCCGACGTCAACGCCCGGATCGGCGCGTATCTGGTGCTCAAGACGCTGATCAACATCCTGCTCGGGTCGCTGAGCTACGCGATCCTGCGCATCGCCGGGGTCGACTTCGCCGGGTTCTGGGCGATCCTGATCGGGCTCGTGAACTACATCCCCTATCTCGGGTCGTTCATCGGGGTGTTCTTCCCGACGGTGATGGCGGTGGTGCAGTTCGGGGCGCTCGGACCGGTCGCGGCGCTCGTCGCCGCGCTCTCGGCGGCGCAGGCGCTCGTCGGCAACTTCATCGAGCCCTGGCTGATGGGAAACTCGCTCAACCTGAGCCCGCTCGTCATCCTCGTCAGCCTGGTGGTCTGGACCACGATCTGGGGCGTGCCCGGCGCAATCCTCGCGGTGCCGCTGATGGCGATCCTCGTCATCGTGCTCGCGGAATTCCCCGGCTCCCGTCCCATCGCCGTCCTGCTCTCGCGCGACGGCGACCTCGGCCCTCCGCGCGGGAACGGCTGACCCGGGCCGTCGCCGGACGGAGAACGCGGCGCCGGGGCCACTGTCTACGACGAAAGTTGCAAACAGAACTTTAGTTGATGACAGCCCGCGGGGCGGTTCGCTAACATCGATTCAGAGCCAGAATCCAGCAGCAGGGCCGGGCGTTATGCTGAAGACGATACGACTTTCGAGCTGCATCTCCGTCCAGGGAGAAATGATCGAGGTTCTTCAGGACGGCACCATCCTGATCCGTGACGGCAAGACGCTGTACCGGGGGCGCCCGATCGAACTGACCGAGGAGCCCGTGCGGGCGGTCGGTCCGACCATGCTCCGGCTCGAGACGCCGACCCTTCCCTGACGCCGGACCGGGCGCTCAGACCCAGCCCGACAGCTCGCGCTCCAGCACGGCGACCAGCGCGTCGATATGCGCGGGTTCGGCGTTGAGGCAGGGAATGTAGCTGAAGCTTTCTCCGCCCGCGTGCAGGAAGGCTTCGCGGATCTCCTCGTTGATCTCCTCCAGCGTCTCCACGCAATCGGCCGAGAAGGCCGGCGCCATGACGGCGATGTGGCGCCTTCCGGCCTGCGCCAGCCGCGCCACCTCCTCGACCGTGTAGGGCTTCAGCCATTCCTCCGGCCCGAAGCGGGACTGGAAGGTCACCACCACCTCGTCCGCGCCGAACCCCAGCCGCTCGCGCAGCAAGCGCGAGGTCTTGCGGCAGTGACAGTGGTAGGGGTCGCCTTCGGCCAGGTAGCGTTCGGGCAGGCCGTGATAGCTCGTCACCAGGGCGTCGGGGCGGCGCTCCATCGCGGCATAGGCCTGCTCCACCGACCGGGCGAGCGCGTCGATATAGAGCGGCTCGTCGTAGTAGGCGGGGACCGTCCGCAGGCTCGGCTGCCAGCGCAACTCCATGAGCGCGCGGAACGCCTGATCGCAGGCGGTGGCCGTCGTGGCCGCGGCGTATTGCGGATAGAGCGGGAAGAACACGATGCGCTCGCAGCCCGCGGCGGCCATGCGCTCGATCACCGAGCGCGTCGAGGGGTTGCCGTAGCGCATCGCGAAGTCGACCATCAGCCGGTCGCCATGCGCCGCCGCCAGCCGCGCCGCCACGGCCTCGGTCTGCTCGCGGGTGATCGTCAGCAGCGGGCTCTCGTTGCGATCGTTGTTCCAGATGCCGCGATAGGCCGCGCCCGAGCTGAAGGGCCGCTTGCTCAGCACCATGAGTTGCAGGATCGGCTGCCATTTCCAGCGCGGATAGTCGATGACCCGCTGGTCCGACAGGAACTCGTTCAGGTAGCGGCGCATCGACCAGTAGTCGGTCGCGTCCGGCGTGCCGAGATTGGCGAGGATGACGCCCACCTTCGCCGCCGGCACTGGCGGGTGGTCCGGCGCCGCATGGGCGAGCCGCCCCTCGCTCGGCAGGTCGGGACGGTCGGCGGCGATCTTCGGCATCTCGGTCATCGGCTGGTCTCTCCGGCTTTCCGCCTACCTATGCCCCCGCGCGGCAGCGTCAATCGTCGCGTCGCCCCGGATCGGCGCTTTCGCCCAGACCCCGCTCGGCGACGCCCAGCGCATCAGCGAGGCGGGCCGCCGCCGAGCCGGGGCGCAGCGGCTTCGGCTGGCCCGCGCCGGGGGCCCAGCCGGTCAGGACCACGATCTCGAAGCTCGCCCGCACCCGTCCGTCCGGCGCGCCGAACCGCTCCCGGTAGATCGCCGCCGCCCGCGCGAAGACCCGCGCCGGGGTCGGCCGCGCCAGCCGCGACCGCATCACGTTGGTCTCGCCCATCGCCCGCAGGTCGCGCATGAGCGCGAGCGCATCCGGATAGCGCGCGTCCGCGCGCAGCGAATCCGCCACCGGCATGGCGAAGCCCGCCCGCTGCAAGAGGCTGCCGAGGTCGCGGATCTCGCCCATCGGCGCCACCCGCGGGCTCAGGCCGCCCGTCTCGGCCACCTCGGCCTCGCCGAGCGCCGCGCGCAATTCCGCGAGCGAGCCTGCGCCAAAGAGCGCGCCGAGGAACAGCCCGTCGGGGGCGAGCGCCCGGCGGCTCTGCACGAGTTGGCCGACGGGATCGTTCGCCCAGTGCAGCGCCAGCCCGTGCACCACGAGGTCGTGCGCGCCCGGCGCGAGGTCGAGCGTCTCGGCGTCCGGGACGACCCGCGCCGCCGGCGCCCCGGCCGCCCGCAGCCGGTCGGCCCAGACGTCCCCGCGCGGGCTGATCACGGCGGGGCTTCTAAACGACCTGTTAACCTCCGCGAGCCTATCCGCGATCTCATCGGCCGCCACGGCGTGCAGGAAGTCCGCCGGGCCGCCGGGAGCCGCCGCAGCCCGCGCGCGACGCCGGGCGAGAAGGTCGAGGTCGAAGAGCTGGGGCGGCATGTCGGCCATGCCGCCCACATAGGCCGAGAAGGAGCAGGACGCCATGCTGTTGCGCGCCATCGGCGCCGGGATCGCCGACATGATCTTCCCGCCACGCTGCATCGCCTGCCCGGAGCCGACCGACGCGCCGCACGGGCTCTGCCCGGCCTGCTGGCGCGAGACGCATTTCATCGCCGGCGCCGCCTGTCGCCGCTGCGGCGTGCCGCTCCTCGGCGACGAGGCCGGCGATGCGGATGTCTGCGACGGCTGCCTGCGTCATCCGCCCGCCTGGGACCGCGGTGCCGCGGCCGTGCTCTACGAGGGCGCGGGCCGCCGGGTCGTCCTGTCGCTGAAGCACGGGGACCGGCTCGACACGGTGGGGCCGCTGGCCGCCTGGATGGCCGCCGCCGGGCGCGACCTCCTCGCCGGGGCGGACGTCATAGCGCCCACGCCGCTGCACTGGCGACGCCTCGCGCGCCGGCGCTACAACCAGTCG
This sequence comes from Amaricoccus sp., assembly GCF_017995835.1. Lineage (GTDB taxonomy): Bacteria > Pseudomonadota > Alphaproteobacteria > Rhodobacterales > Rhodobacteraceae > Amaricoccus. The sequence goes on along the minus strand of NZ_JAGOID010000017.1, from coordinate 32,412 downwards.
GCCGAGCTCGCCAAGCGCATCGGCCGCCTCTCCGGGCGCCCCGTCGCCGTCGATCTCCTGTGCCGCGTGCGCGCGACGAAGCCGCAGGAGCGCATGAACCGCCTGTCCCGCGCCGCGAACCAGGCAGGGGCTTTCGCCGTCCCGGCCCGCCGCCGCGCCGAGGTCGCCGGCAGGTCCGTGCTCCTCGTCGACGACGTGCTCACCTCCGGCGCCACGCTCTCCGCCTGCGCCGACACGCTGCGCGCGGCAGGGGCCGCCCGCGTCGACGTGCTCGTCCTCGCCCGCGTTGCCTTCGACGATTCGCGGGAGCTATGATGCCCTCCGTCCCGGAGGAGAAGATGCCGCCCGTCACCATCTACACCACGCCCTTCTGCGGCTACTGCCACGCCGCCAAGCGCCTCCTCGCGACCAAGGGCGTCGTCTTCGACGAGGTCGACGTCTCCGCCGAACCGGCGCGACGCGCCGAGATGATCGGCCGCGCCCGGGGCCGCCGCACCGTGCCGCAGATCTTCATCGGCGCGCGTCACGTCGGCGGCTACGACGACATGGCCGCGCTGGATCGCGAGGGTCGGCTCGACCCGCTCCTGGCGGATTGACGGCGGTGCGCGCGGGCCTCGTCCAGCTCTGCTCGGGCGACGACCCGGCGGCGAATCTCTCCGTGACCGAGGCGCTGGTGCGCGAAGCCGCCGCGGGCGGGGCGGAGCTGGTCCTCACGCCGGAATGCACCAACCTCATGAGCTCCAGCCGCGCCGTGCAGGCCGAGGCCTTCGTGCCCGAGGCGGACGACCCGACGCTCGCCCACCTGCGCGAGGTCGCGGCGGAACTCGGGATCTGGCTCTTGATCGGCAGCCTCGGTCTCCGGACCAGCGACCCCGACGGCCGCTTCGCCAACCGCGGCTTCCTCGTCGCGCCCGACGGCGCCGTCGCCGCCCGCTACGACAAGATCCACATGTTCGACGTCGAACTGGCCAGCGGCGAGAGCTACCGCGAATCCGCGGCCTTCCGTCCCGGCGACCGGGCGGTCGTCGCGCAGGCCGGGCAGGCCCGCCTCGGGATGACCATCTGCTACGACCTTCGTTTCCCCGGCCTCTACCGCGCGCTCGCCAAAGGGGGCGCGGAGATCATCGCCGTTCCTTCCGCCTTCACCGTGCCGACCGGCGAGGCGCACTGGCGCGCGCTGCTGCGCGCCCGCGCCATCGAGACCGGCGCCTTCGTGCTCGCCCCGGCGCAGTCGGGGGCGCACCCCACGCGCGCGGGCAAACCGCGGCGCACCTGGGGTCACTCGCTTGCGGTCTCGCCCTGGGGCGCGGTTCTGGCCGACGCGGGCGAGGCGGTCGGCGTCACGCTCGTCGATCTCGACCTCGGCGCCGTGGCGCGGGCGCGGGCGCAGGTGCCTTCGCTCCGCCACGACCGGCCCTTCGCCGCGCCGGAGGCGCCATGACCGAGATCCCGAGCCGCGACCCGGCCTTGGTCGCGATCTTCGGCGAGATCGTCATGATCGAGCAACTCGCCCGGGGCCGTCTCGCCCGCGCCCTGCCGAAGGGCATGGAGCTGTCACACTTCATGACCTTGAACCACCTTGCCGGAGCAGGTGGCGAGAAGACCCCGGCGCAGCTCGCCCGCACCTTCCACGTCACCAAGGGCGCCATGACGAACACGCTCCAGAGGCTCGACGCGGCGGGCTACATCCATATCCGCCCGGACTGGGACGACGCGCGGCGCAAGTGGGTGGGCCTCAGCCCCGCCGGCCATGCCGCGCGCAACCGGGCCGTCAGCGCGATCGCGCCGGTCTTCGACGACGTCGCCGCCCGGCTCGGCCCCGAGCGCCTCAAGGCCGCGCTGCCGTTCCTGCGCGCCCTGCGCGCCGGCCTCAGCGGGACAGCCGAACCCGCCACGGTGCGGCTCGGCCAGTCCCCGGTGACCTGACCCGCCGGCGGCCTACTGACCGCCGCCGAGGTTGTGGACATAGACGGCGACCTTGCGGATGTCCTCCGGCCGCAGCCGGTTCCCGAGGGAGAAGGACGGCATGATCCCGTAGCGGGCCGTCGTGATCGTCTCGCGGATGGTCGCCGGATCGCCTCCGTAAAGCCAGATCCCGTCGACGAGGCTGGGCGCGCCCTGGTCCTGCATGCCCGCGCCATCCTCGCCGTGGCAGGAAGCGCAGTTGTCGAGGAAGGTCTGCTGGGCGGCGGCCGCCATCCCGGCGTCGTGCTCGGTCCCGGAGAGGGAAAGCACGTACTGCGTCAGGCCGTCGATCTCCTCGGGCGTGAGGATATCGCCAAAGGCCGGCATCTGGCTGAACCGCGTGTCGGGATCGGCATCGTAGCGGATGCCGTGCTGGACGGTCTGGTGGATCGCCTCGACCGTGCCGCCCCAGAGCCAGTCGTCGTCGAGGAGGTTGGGAAAGCCGCCGATCGCCCCCTGCCCGCCTGCGCCGTGGCACTGGCCGCAATTGTTGCGAAACACCGCGCCGCCGCCGGCGACGGCGAATTGCAGCAGCTCCGGATCCTGCTCGACCGCGGCGAGATCGGTGTCGAGGATACGCTGGTCGAGCGCGGCGTTGGCGTCGCGCGCCCGCGCGACCTCGGAGGCGACCTGCGCCCGGCTCGAATAGCCGAGCAGGCCCGGCGTCGCTCCGTTGACCAGCGGCCAGGCCGGGTACAGGATCACAAAGACCACACCCCACACGATGGTGGCGTAGAAGGCCCACAGCCACCACCGCGGCATCGGCGTGTCGAGTTCCTTGATGCCATCCCATACATGGCCGGTCGTCTCGGTCTGGGTAGCCTCGTCGAGCTCGCGCTTAGTGGCCATTCCCGTCGTCCTTGGGCTTGTCTTCGTTGCGGAAGATCTGGTTCGCTGCGTCGTCCTGCGCCTTCCTTGACCCCGGGCGGAACGCCCAGAACACGACTCCGGCGAAGATCACCAGCATCGCGAGCATGCCCCAGCTGTCGGCCAGCGTGCGCAGGAAGGTGTACGTTTCCATCGCCCGGCGTCCTTCAGCGGCTGGCTTCGGGCGTGTAGGTCGAGAAATCGACCAGCGTGCCGAGCATCTGCAGGTAGGCGATGACGGCATCGAGCTCGGTCACGCCGGGCTGGGTGTCGAAGTTGCGCGCCACCGCCTTGGGATAACGCTCGAGCAGCCCCTCGACGTCGCCGTTGTCGGGATCGGCCTGGGCGCGGAAATCGGCCTTGGCCGCGTCGATCATCTCGTCGGTATAGGGCACGCCCGCCCGGCCATTCGCACGCATGGTCGCCTGGACTTGGTCGGAATCGACCTGGGTCTGCGCGAGCCAGGGATAGGCCGGCATCACCGATTCCGGCACGAGGTCGCGCGGGTTGTGGAAGTGCGCGACGTGCCAGGCGTCGGAATAGCGCCCGCCGACGCGGGCGAGGTCCGGACCGGTGCGCTTGGAGCCCCACTGGAACGGGTGATCGTACATCGACTCGGCCGCGAGCGAGTAGTGGCCGTACCGCTCCTGCTCGTCGAGCATGGTGCGGATCATCTGGCTGTGGCAGGTGTAGCAGCCCTCGCGCACGTAGATGTCGCGCCCGGTCAGCTCGAGCGGCGAGTAGGGGCGCATCCCCTCGACCTTCTCGATGGTGTTGTCGAGATAGAATAGCGGCACGATCTGGACGGCGCCGCCGATCGACACCGCCACGAACGCGAACACCAGCAGCAGGAAGGCGTTCGTCTCGATGTAGCGGTGGTTCCGGGAGAGCCAGGACTGCCGGGGCGGCTGCTTCGGCTCGTTCGCGGGCGCGTGCTCTTTGTCGGACATGGCGCGATCTCCCCCTTACTCGGCCGGCACGGTTTCGGCCCGCAGGGGCTCGGACATGACTGTCTTCCAGAGGTTCCACGCCATGATCAGCCCGCCCGTCAGGTAGAGCACGCCGCCGAGCGCCCGGATCACGTACATCGGATGCATGGCGGCGACGGTGTCCGCGAAGGAGTTGACGAGGAAGCCGAGGCTGTCGACCTCACGCCACATCAGGCCCTGGGTGATGCCGGCGATCCACATCGACGAGGCGTAGAGCACGATGCCGATGGTCGCGAGCCAGAAGTGCCACGAGACGAGACTGAGCGAGTAGAGCCGCTCGCGCTTCCACAGCCGGGGCACCAGGTAGTAGAGCGCCGCGGAGGTGAGCAGGCCGTTGAAGCCGAGCACGCCCGAGTGCACGTGGCCGATCGTCCAGTCGGTGTAGTGGCTGAGCGAGTTGACCGCCCGGATCGACATCATCGGCCCCTCGAAGGTCGCCATGGTGTAGAAGGCGAGCGCAACCACCATCATGCGCAGGATCGGGTCGGTGCGGAGCTTGTCCCAGGCGCCCTGCAGCGTCATCAGCCCGTTGATCGCGCCGCCCCACGACGGCATCCACAGGATGATCGACATGACCATGCCGAGGATCTGCGCCCAGTCGGGCAGTGCGGTGTAGTGCAGGTGGTGCGGACCCGCCCAGATGTAGAGGAAGATCAGCGACCAGAAGTGAATGATCGAGAGCCGGTAGGAGTAGACCGGCCGGTTGGCCTGCTTGGGGACGAAGTAGTACATCATCGCCAGGAACGGCACGGTCAGGAAGAAGGCGACCGCGTTGTGGCCGTACCACCACTGGATCATTGCGCCCTGGACGCCCGGCCAGAGCGCGACCGAGGCCGAGCTCCAGATCGACACCGGAACGGCGAGGTTGTTGACGACGTGGAGCAACGCCACGGTGATGATGAAGCTCAGGTAGAACCAGTTCGCCACGTAAATGTGGGGCTCTTTCCGCTTCACGAGCGTGCCGAGGTAGATCGCCAGGTAGACGACCCAGACGATGGTCAACCACAGGTCGGCGTACCATTCCGGCTCGGCGTATTCCAACGACTGGGTCGAGCCGAGGACGTAGCCGGTCGCCGCCAGGACGATGAACAGGTTGTAGCCCCAGAACACGAACCAGGCGGCGTTGCCGCCCCAGAGCCGGGTGGCGCAGGTGCGCTGGACGACATAGAACGAGGTCGCGATCAGACCGTTGCCGCCGAAGGCAAAGATCACCGCCGAGGTATGCAGCGGCCGCAGTCGCCCGAAGCTCGTCCAGGGCAGCCCGAGGTTCAGGTCGGGATAGGCGAGCTGGAAGGCGATCAGCGTCCCCATCAGGAAGCCGACGATCGCCCAGAACGCGGTCGCGACCACGCCGTAGCGAATCGGTCCGTCCATGTAGGAGGACTCGACGTTCACCGGCTGTCGCGCGCCCGCCGTGCGAATCGACCAGACGAAGCCGGCGGCGCAGAGCGCGGTGAGCAGCAGGGCATGGACCCGATAGGCCTGGTCGTGGCCCCAGTTCGTGGCGATGGCGAACATGAGCGCGCCGAGCCCGAACGCCGCAATCTTCACTCCGTCGAGCATCGTTGACCCCTCGTCGCTTACACAGCCCCGGCCTTCCGCCAGGTGGCTGCCCCCGCTGCGCGCCGCGCACCATTGTTACGCGAAGTGGGCACGATCATTGATTCAAATCAACCCTCGTCATCCCTCGGCGCCATTGCCGGGAAAAGGCGATGCGACGTTGCACAGATCCGGCAACGCCCCGCTCGCCGTGCGGAGTGAGAGGAAAGGCGGCGTCGTCCAAACGGACGACGCCGCCGGCGCGGCGACCCACGCTGCTGCGGAGCGCGGTCGCGCGCCTCGGAGCGGGTGCGGCGCTGGTCCTGCCCACGGGCGAAAGCGTTTCCCGCGCGCTTCGGACCTGCGGAACCCGCCCGCCAGTGCCGGTCAGCCTCGGCGCGGCCTACGAGGGGTAGCCGCCGGCCGGGCCGATCTCCGGACCCGGGAGCAACGCGCCACGCCCGGGCGGGTTCCGGCGACCGGGAAGGAAAGAGGCTGCGCGACGGGCGCAGAGACGCCTGTGGCGACCGCGCCTCAGGCGGCGTTGGGGTAGAGCGCCTCGTAGACCGGGGCCAGCGTCGCCGAATCGAACAGCGAGGACACGCTCGTGCCGTTCGAGATGTTGAGAATCGCCTGCGCGAACAACGGCGCGACCGGCACGATACGGATGTTGTGCGCGGATCGCGTCTCCGGCGTCGGCTCGATCGAATCGGTGACGACGAGGCTCTTCATCGGCGAGGCGACGATGCGCTCCACGGCCGGGCCCGACAGGACGCCGTGGGTAATGTAGGCGTGGACTTCGCGGGCGCCCTTCTCGACGAGAAGCTCCGCGGCCTTCACCAGCGTTCCGGCCGTGTCGCAGATGTCGTCGACGATGATGCAGACGCGGTCCTCGACCTCGCCGATCACCGTCATGGAGGCGATCTCCCCCGGCGCGGAGCGGCGCTTGTCCACCACGGCGAGGTCGGCCTCGATGCGCTCGGCGAGGTCGCGCGCCCGGGCCACGCCGCCGACGTCGGGCGAGACGATGGTGATGTCGCGCAGGTTCGCGAACTGGTGCCGGATGTCGAGCTCGAAGACCGGCGCGGCATAGAGGTTGTCGACCGGGATGTCGAAGAAGCCCTGGATCTGCGCGGCGTGCAGGTCCATCGTCAGCACCCGCTCGATCCCCGCCTCCGTCAGCAGGTTCGCGACGAGCTTGGCGCTGATCGGCGTGCGCGCCTTGGCCCGGCGGTCCTGCCGCGCATAGCCGAAATAGGGCATGACCGCGGTGATGCGCGCCGCCGAGGACCGGCGCAGCGCGTCGGTCATGATCATCAGCTCCATCAGGTTGTCGTTCGTCGGCTTGGACGTCGACTGGATGATGAACATGTCCTCGCCGCGCACGTTCTCGTGGACCTCGACGAAGATCTCCTGGTCGTTGAACCGCTCCACCCGCGTCTTGCAGAGCTCGACATGCTCGCCGCGGTGGATCGAGATCCGCCGGGCGATCGCCGCCGCCAGCTGGCGGTTGGAGTTTCCGGCAATGAGCTTCGGCTTGAACAGGGGGTTCATGGCTCTCGCTCCACCGTCGCGACGGGGACGCCCTAGCACCGTGGCCGGCGCTTGCAAAGACCCGCAATCGCGTGAGGATGGCGGCGCAACCGCCGGAGACGCGCAATGGCCACGATCGAATACTTCCTGTTCCCGCTCTCCTCCTATTCCTATCTCGCCGGCCTCCGCCTCGAGGAGATCGCCGCGCGCCGCGGCGCGACGATCGTCTACAAGCCGTTCCAGGTCCAGCAGGTCTACGCCGCCGTCGGGACGCCCAATGTCGCCGACCGGCACCCCTCCAGGCAGGCCTACCGTCTACAGGATCTCGCCAGGGTCGCCCGCGCCGTCGGCCTCCCGATCAATCTCCGGCCGGCGCACTGGCCGACCAACCCGGCTCCCGCCTCGGCGGCGATCGTCGCGGCGCAGGCGGCGGGAGGGGGCGACCTCGGCGGTTTCGTCCATGGCGTGCTCAAGGCCGTCTGGGCCGAGGACCGCGACATCGCCGACGATGCGGTGATCCGCGACCTCCTCGGCGCCCACGGCTTCGACGCTGCGCTCGCCGACCGCGGCCTTGTCGCCGGCATGGCGGCGCTGGAGCGCAACACCGAGGAGGCCATCCGCCGCGGCGTCTTCGGCGCTCCGAGCTATCTCGTCGACGGGGAGGTCTTCTGGGGGCAGGACCGGCTCGACCTTCTCGACGCGCGGCTCGGCGAAGGCGGCTGAAACGAACGGCCCGGGCGCCGGACCGGCGCCGAGGCCCTATCGAATCGTGAAAAAGTGGCAAGGCGAATTCCAGCCTGATTCCTGCCGGGTTCCAGAAAGATAAAATCCCGCCGTTTCAGCCTCTTGCCCCGCCTCGCCCTGGGCATCCCGCCTCAAGCGCCCTGCGCGACTTCCTCGCCGCGGGCGAGCGCCACGAACCGGTCGATGGCGGCCGCGTCGGCAGACCAGTCGCAAACCAGCCGCGCCGGTACGAGCCCGTCCGCAGGCCCGTCGAGGGTCGCGGCAGCGGGATCGTCGAACGACCAGAGATAGTACTCCGCCCCCGCCGCCCGCGCCCGCCGGTGCCCCGCGCGCGGCCATGCGGCGAAGACCTCGTTGGCCTCGGTCGGGTGCTCGATCCGCGCGCCCGGCATGGCCGCGATGCCCCGGGACAAACGCGCCGCCGCGGCGTTGGCGCGTCCGGCGAGGTCGAGCCAGAGCCCGTCCTCCAGATAAGCCTCCATCTGCGCCGCGAGGAAACGGTGCTTGGAGAAGAGATGCCCGGCCCGCTTGCGGCGAAGCTCGAACTCCCAGCCCCGCGCCGGGTCGAACAGCACCACCGCCTCGGCGCCGAGGAGCCCGTTCTTCGTTCCCCCGAGGCTGAGCGCATCGACCCCGGCCTTCCAGGTAAGCTCCGCCGGCGTGCAGCCGAGGGCCGCCACCGCGTTGGCGAAACGCGCGCCGTCCATGTGGACCGGCATCCCCGCCGCCCGCGCGATCCCGGCGAGCCGGGCCACCTCGTCGGGATCCTGGACCGCGCCCGCCTCGGTGGCGTTCGTCAGCGTCAACGCCCCCGGCTGGACCTGATGCACGCTCGCGCCGGCGCGGCCGATCGCGGCCTCGAGCGCCTCCGGGTCGATCCGCCCGTGCGCGCCGGGGACGGGCGTCGTCGTCGCCCCCGCCGCGAAGAATCCCGCCGCGCCGCACTCGTCCTCCTGCACATGGGCGTGGGCGTGGCAGAAGATCGTCCCCCATGGCGGGCACAGGCAGGCGAGCGCCAGCGCGTTGGCCGCCGTCCCCGTGCCGACGAGATACACGGCCGCGTCGGGCGCCTCGAAGACCTCGCGGACCCGCGCCACGGTCCGCGCCGTGAGCGCATCGCCGCCATAGCCGGAGGCATTGCCCTCGTTGGCGCGGTCGATGGCTTCGAGGATTCGCGGATGCGCCGGCCCGGCATTGTCGGAAAGAAACCACATCAACCCTGCTCCGCGAGCACGTAGTCTTCCCAGTCGTCCTCGTCGACGTCGTATTCCGGCGTCATCCGCCCGCGCAGCGACACGCCGGCGCGGTGCACGCTCTCCGGATCGCCGGTGAGGAGCGGATGCCATGCGGGAAGATCCTCGCCCAGCGCCAGCAGCCGGTAGGCGCAGGTGTCGGGCAGCCACGCCATCGCCTCCTCGAGCGACTGCGGGTCGAGCGCAATGCACCCTGCCACGAGCCGCCGGCGATGCGGGTAGTTGCCGCAGCGGCAGGTGCCGAGATCGAGCAGCCGGCAGGCGATGGAGGTGAAGGCGAGCCGCCCGGTGTCCTCGTCCTCGAGCTTGATGAGACAGCACTTGCCGCAGCCGTCGCAAAGCGCCTCCCACTCGTCGCGCGGCAGGCTCTCCAGCGGAAAGCGGCGCCAGAACTCGGGTCGCAGGCCAGTCCGGTCGATGGGGTCGCGCATGATGCCCGCAGAATGCCTGCAAATCCCGCCGACCGGAACCCGCGATCCGCCACGGGCGCCCGTTCCGCTCAGCAGGCCAGCGTCGCCGCGAGACGTTCCCGCACCATCTCCACGTCGAGCCGCATCTGGGCGACGAGCGGCTCGGCGCCGTCGAAGCGCAGCTCGCGCCGGAGGAACTCCACGAGCGCCACCGAGATGACGGCGCCGTAGAGGTCGCCGTCGAAGCCGATGAGGTAGGCCTCGAGGTTGACGCGCCCGCCCCCGAAGGTCGGCCGGTCGCCGATGCTCACCGCCGCCGGCCAGCGGCCGCGATGCGGACCGTCGAGCACGTCGACCAGCGCCGCGTAGACGCCGGAGCGCGGACGATGCAGGCGGTCGAACGACAGGTTGGCGGTCGGGAAACCGAGGGTCCGGCCGCGCGCGTCGCCGTGCTCGACCACGCCCTCGATGCGGCGCCAACCGCCGAGGAGGCGCGCAGCCTCCTCGGGTCGCCCGGCCTCCAGCGCGCGGCGGATCGCCGTGGACGACACCTCGTCGCCGTCGGCCTCGAGCAGGGGCGCGCCGACCACGGCGAAGCCGAGCCCCGGCCCCATTTCGCGCAGGAGCGCGAGATTGCCGCCCCGGTCATGGCCGAAATGGAAGTCCGCCCCGGCGATCAGGGCGCGGACCCCGAGCGCGCCGGCGAGCACGTCGCGCGCGAACGCCTCCGCTGGCAGCGCAGCCATCGCCGCATCGAAGGGCAACTCGTAGAGCTGCTCGACCCCCAGCGCCTCCAGCCGCCGCGCGCGCGTGTCGGCGCGCATCAGACGAAAGGGGGGGCCGTCCGGCCTGAAGAACTCGCGGGGATGAGGCTCGAAGGTGATCACGCCGAACGGCGCGCCCAGCGCGGACGCCTCCGCGCGCGCCAGCGCCAGCACGGCCTGGTGGCCGCGATGCACCCCGTCGAAATTTCCTATCGCAACCGCGGCGCCCTGGTCCGTCAGCGCGATGCCGCGATAGCCGTGGTGTCGTCGCATCGGTCCCTGCGCGGGACGCGTGGCCCCGCCCGTCAGTCGAACTTGCGGCTCGGCGCCAAGACCAGCGCCTCGCCCTTGAGCACGACCGTATCGCCCACGCGGCAGGCGCAATCAAGCGTCACCCGACGCTTGGCGTGGTCGATCCCGGCCACGGTCACGCTCGCCTCCACCCGATCGCCGGGACGCACCGGCGCAAGGAACTTCAGCGTCTGTCCGAGATAGACGGTGCCGTGCCCCGGCAACTGCTCTCCGATCACCGCCGAGATCAGCGCGGCGGTCAGAATCCCGTGTGCGATCCGGCCCTGGAAGATGGTGTCCCGCGCATAGGCGTCGTCGAGATGCACCGGGTTGTGGTCCGTCGAGATCTCGGCGAACGCGCGGATTTCCGCGTCGCCGATCGTCTTTGACACCGAGCGGGTCATGCCGATCTCGATGTCCTCGATGCAGATCGTCCCGACCGGAAGATTGTGCCCACGCTCGTCCAACATCGCCCGCCTTCTCCCCTCGCGTCCCCGGACCATAAACGATTGTGCGCCGCAGCGCAACTTCATTGCGCAATGATCGTAAAGTGAAGTCGCATATGCAAGACATATTGTTCCAGCGAGACTCGGCGCCTGCCCCGGTCACGACCTCGGCGGCCGCCCTGCCCGACGAATCGGCTTGCACGCCGGCCGCAGAGCGTCCGGAATGGCGTGGCCGCGGAAACGGAGCGCGCCATGAAGATCGCCGTCGCCGCCTATCCGATCGACTGGCTCAACCGCTGGAACGAGTATGTCGGAAAGTTGCGCATGTGGGTCCGCACCGCCTCCGAGGCCGACGCCGAGCTGATCGTCTTTCCGGAGCTGGCGGCGCTCGAGCTCGCGAGCCTCGCCGGCGAAGGGAACGCCGGCGATCCCCGTCGCGCCGTCGATGCGCTGACCGCCCGGATCAAGGACGTCGACGACCTGCACGCCAGCCTCGCCCGCGAGTTCGACGCTCACATCCTCGCCGCGTCAGGTCCGCTGCGGCTGCCCGAGGGCCGCGTCTTCAACCGCGCGCGGCTGTTCGCCCCGGACGGCGGGCGCGGCGCCGCCGACCAGGTGGCTCCGGCCCCCGGACTGCGCGACGCCTTCGGGCTTTCCCCTGGCGCGGGCGCCGCGGCCTTCGACACCGAACTCGGCCGGATCGGGATCCTCCTCGGGGCCGATCTCACGGAACCCGAGCTCGCGGCGGCGCTCGCGGCCGCCGGCGCCGGCGTGCTGCTCGCGCCCGCGGCGGCGTCGCCCGACGCCGACAACGTGCTGTGCGCGGCCGCGTCGGCGCGGGCGCGCGAGACGGGACTGCCGGTCGCGCTCGCCGTCGCGATCGGCGACGCGACATGGGCGCCGACGCTCGGGCGCCTCGCGGGGCGGGCGGCTGTCTACGACGGGACCGGCGCCGAGACCGCCGCCGGCAAGCCCGACACGCCGGGCTGGGTCCATGCGGAGATCGCCGCGGCGCCCGCCGCGATCCCGCTCGAACCGGCCTCCGTCATTCTGGTGCCGCTCGCCTGATCTCAATGGCCTCCGTGCCCGATCGGCTCCCACGCCTCGTGGTGCTCCGCTTGCTCACAGTCCTCAGGCTGCAACCATAAGGAGATTTCCGTCCTTCTCACCACGATGAGCGACCTCGGCAGCATCGGACCGGACTTCGGCTCGAGCGCCTCGTGGCGGGCGCCGTGGAGGGCGGCATGGATGCCGACGCAGGACGCCGAGCAGTGATCGACGGCGAGCACCGCGACCCGGCCATCCTCCGCGGTGAGGGCTGCGGTCATGTCGGTTCCCGACATGCTGTCGACGGCCTCCGGGATGATCGTGCCGTCGTGACTGCGCGGGCCGCGGGGGCGGCCGCCCCGCGCCGCCGCCGCGAGGCCGTTCTCGCGCATCAGCCGGCGCACCCGCTCCTTCGACGTCCGCAGACCGGCATGGCGCAGCCTGCCGGATTGTCTCGAAGAGGGCCGGGTCGGGCATCGGCCCCTGCGGCCCCGGCCGGCATCGCGCCGCCGGCGCCGCGGCCGCTCCGATATTCGAGGTCTCCGCGCCCGCGGCTCCTCCGCGCTCTACGTCATCCATCAAGGCGCCTCCATCCCGGCTCTATAGGCCGTCCGGGGTGTCTCAGCGAACCCTGGGGCGCGGGACTTCGAAGGTGGCGGGGCTTGCGGGGATGGCCCGGGTTGGCGATGAACGGGCATGATCGACTGGCGCGACGAAGGCATCCTGATCGCGGCGCGGCGGCACGGCGAGAGCGCGGCGATCGTCGAGATCTTCACCGCGGCGCACGGGCGGCATGCCGGCGTGGTGCGCGGCGGCGGGTCGCGGCGGATGGCGCCGGTGTTGCAGCCCGGCGCGACGCTCGGGGTCGAGTGGTCGGCGCGGCTCGAGGAGCATATCGGGCATTTCCGCGTCGATCCGATCGGCACGCCCATCGCGGCGCTGATCGGCAACGGCGCCGCGCTGGCGACGCTCGGCGCGGTCGCGGCGCTGATCGCGGCCGCCCTGCCGGAGCGGGCGGCGCATCCGGCGCTCTATGCGGCGAGCCGCGATCTGGTGGCGGCGCTGGGGCGCGAGCCTGACTGGCCGGCGCGCTATGCGCGCTGGGAGCTGGCGCTGTTGACGGAGCTCGGCTTCGGGCTCGATCTCTCCGCCTGCGCGGTGACCGGCGCGCGCACGGGGCTCGCCTTCGTCTCGCCCCGGACCGGGCGGGCGGTCACGCGCGAGGCCGCCGGGGACTGGGCCGGGCGGCTGCTCCCCCTGCCGGGGTTCCTGTGCGGCGAGGGGGCGGCCGGGCCGGGCGAGGTCGCCGCGGCGCTGGCGCTGACGGGGCATTTCCTCGAGACGCGGCTCGCGCCGACGCTGCCCCGCGAGGCGCTGCCTTCGGCGCGGGCGCGGGCCGTGGCGGCGATCCTCCGGGCCGCGACGTGACCGGGGCGGCATGAGCGGAGCCGGGATGAGCGGCTACTGGGCGCTCGTCGCCGCGGTCTTCGTCCTCGGCGGGGTGGTCAAGGGCGCCACGGGGATGGGCCTGCCCACCGTGGCGATGGCCATCCTCGGCGGGCTGATGTCGCCCGTCGCCGCCGCTGGCCTGATGATCGTGCCGGCCTTCGTCACCAACATCTGGCAGCTGCTCGCCGGGCCGAGCTTCGCTGCGCTGGCGCGGCGGCTCTGGCCGATGCTGGCGGCGATCTTCGTCGCCACCATCGCCGGGGGCGCGGTGCTGGCCGAAGGGGACACGCGGGCGACCACGGCGGGGCTCGGGGCGGCGCTCGTCCTCTATGCCGGGCATGCGCTGCTGGCGCGGCCGCTGGTCCTGCCGGCGCGGCTGGAGCCGTGGCTGTCACCGTTGGTCGGGGCGGCGACGGGGTTGGTGACCGGAGGGACCGGGGTCTTCGTCATCCCCTCGGTTCCCTACCTTCAGGCGCTGGGACTCGGGAAGGACGACCTCGTGCAGGCGCTCGGGCTTTCGTTCACGGTCTCGACCGTGGCGCTGGCCATCGGGCTCGGCGGGCGCGGGGCGGTCGATGGCGGAAGCCTCGGGGCTTCGGCGCTCGCCGTCGTCCCGGCGCTGGCCGGCATGGCGCTCGGGCAGGCGGTGCGCCATCGGATCAGCCCGGCGCGGTTCCGTCGCTGGCTCCTGGTCTGCCTGCTTCTCCTCGGGGCCGAGATGCTGTCGCGGTCGTTCCGCTGAGGCCGCCCCGGGGGCTTCACGGCCCGCTCATGTTCGACATCAGCGCGGCGGCGGCGATGCCGGTCAGGACGACGAGGCCGACCACCGCCACGCCGACGCCGGCGGCGGCGCCGAGGGCGACCTTGCCGCCCGTGGAGATGTGCTCGGGGTCGGGATCGACCTTGCGCTCGGTGATCGTGGGACCGTCGTCCGGCGCCGGCGCGACATGGGTGTTGGGGCCATCGGCGGCGCAGGCGGGCAGCAGGGCGAGCGCAAGCAGCAGGGCGGGTCGGGCGATCATCGGAAATCTCCCTCGCAGGAGGCCCGATGCTAGCACGGGACGCGGGCGGGGCGGGAGCCCTTTGGCCGTGGGCTTGGGCCGGGGCGCGTGCTAAGGCGCGGGCATGAAGGAGCTTCCCTCCCGCGAGGCGATCATCGCCTTCCTGCGCGACAATCCCGGCTCGACCGGCAGGCGCGAGGTCGCGCGCGCCTTCGGGATCAAGGGCGGCGCCAAGGCCGAGCTGAAGGCGATGCTCGCCGAGATGAAGCGTGATGGCCTGATCGAGGGCGGGCGCAGGCGGCCGCGGCCCGCGGGCGATCTGCCGCCGGTGCTGGTGCTGCGCGTCACCGGGGCCGACGCCATGGGCGATCTCTGGGCCGAGCCGGTGGAATGGGAGGCCGAGGGGCCGGCCCCGAAGGTGCTGGTGCTGACCCGCCGCGACGACCCCGCACTCGGGGCCGGCGACCGGCTGCTCGGGCGGCTCGTCGCCGAAGGCGGGGGCGAGGACGCGCCGCTGGCGGCGCGGGTGATCCGGCGCATCGGCATGGGGCCGCGGCGGGTGATCGGCATCTACCATCACGGCGAGACCGGCGGGCGGATCGCCTCGATCGACAAGCGCGCGGATCGCGACTGGATCGTCGCCGAGGCCGACCGCGCCGGGGCCCGCGAGGGCGAGCTCGTCGAGGCGGAACAGGTGGGGCCGGCGCGGGCGCATGGCCTGCCGCGGGCGCGGATCGTCGAGCGGCTCGGCGACCCGCACGCGCCGAAATCCGTGTCGCTCATCGCCATCCACGAGCACGGCATCCCCGACGAGTTCCCGCCGGCGGCGCTCGCCGAGGCCGAGGCGGCCGCGCCCGTGGGCCTCGACGGGCGCGAGGACCTGCGCGCCCTGCCGCTCGTCACCATCGACCCGGCCGACGCCCGCGACCACGACGACGCGGTGGCCGCCGTCGCCGACGACGACCCGGCGAACCCCGGCGGCCACGTCGTCTGGGTCGCCATCGCCGACGTGGCCGCCTATGTCCGCCCGGGCTCGGCGCTCGACCGCGAGGCGCTGCGGCGCGGGAACTCGACCTACTTCCCCGACCGGGTGGTGCCGATGCTGCCCGAGGCGCTCTCCGGCGACCTCGCCTCGCTCCACGCCGGCGAGGACCGCCCGGTGATCGCCGTGCGCATCGTCCTCGGCGCCGGCGGGCAGAAGCGCGGCCACCGCTTCGTGCGCGGCCTGATGCGCTCGCGCGCCTCGCTGACCTACGCGCAGGCGCAGGCGGCGGCGGACGGGCGCCCGGACGCGGCGACCGCGCCGCTGACGGACGAGGTCATCCGCCCGCTGTGGGCCGCGCACGCCGCGGCGGCGCGGGCGCGCGACGCAAGGGCGCCCTTGAACCTCGACCTGCCGGAGCGGCGGATCGTGCTGTCGGACGCGGGCGAGGTGCTGTCGGTCGCCTTCCGCGAGCGGCTGGAGGCGCACCGGCTGATCGAGGACTTCATGATCCTCGCCAACGTCGCCGCGGCCGAGACGCTGGAGGAAAAGAGGCTGCGCCTGCTCTACCGGGTCCACGAGGAGCCGAGTCCGGAGAAGCTCGAGGCGCTGCGCGAGGTGGTGCAGAGCGTCGGCCTGAGCCTCGCCAAGGGCCAGGTGCTCAGGACCTCGCAGCTCAACCGCCTGCTCGACGGGGTGGCGGGCACCGAGCACGCCGAGATGGTCAACATGAGCGTGCTCCGCGCGATGACCCAGGCCTATTACGCGCCGGAGAACCTCGGGCATTTCGGCCTGAACCTGCCGCGCTACGGGCATTTCACCTCGCCGATCCGCCGCTATGCCGACCTGATCGTGCACCGGGCGCTGATCCGGGCGCATCGCTGGGGACCGGACGGGCTGACCCCGGACGAGGAGGCCCGCCTCGTCGAGACCGGCGAGCACGTGTCGATGACCGAGCGGCGGTCGATGATGGCGGAGCGGGACACCACCGACCGCTATCTGGCGGCCTATCTTTCCGAGCGGATCGGATCGGAGTTCGAGGGGACGATTTCCGGCGTCGCCCGCTTCGGGCTGTTCGTGAAGCTCGACGGGACGGGGGCGGACGGGCTGGTGCCGATCTCGACGCTGGGGCGGGAGTATTTCGCCTGGGACCCGGACGCGCAGACGCTGACGGGGGAGATGTCGCGGCGGGTGATCGGGCTCGGGCAGCGGGTGACGGTGCGGCTCGAGGAAGCGGCGCCGATCACCGGCGGGCTGCTGTTCCAACTGCTGGCGGTGGAGGGGCGCAACATGCCGACGCCGCGCAGGGGCGCGGCGAAGCCCGGGCCGCGGCGCGGGCTGTCGCGGCTGCGGGCGAAGGCGGCGCGAGACGCCAGGCGCGACAAGCGGCGATAGGGCGCGGCCGCAGGCGGGGTGATACCCGCGAGTCTACCATGCTACCCGGCGCAACACGGGCTAACACGCGTGATAGATAGGATAACTACCTGAGCACACACGATAAAAGCCTTAAAGGTCAAAAAAGGTCCGCGAGTCGTTTCATGAGCCCGCCGGTATGAGGGGCCTATTCCGCCGCGGAGGCCCGGGCGGGTCGGCGCGGCAGGAGCAGGCGGAAGACGGCGCCGGGGGCGTTCGGCAGCACGACGAGGTCGCCGTCGAGGTTGCGCATGATCTCGCGGCTGATCGGCAGGCCGAGCCCGGCGGAGCCGGCGAGGTTGGACTCGCCGAGGCGCTGGAATTTCTGGAACACGTCGTCGCGGCGGTCGGGCGGGATGCCGGGGCCGCGGTCGGCGACGTCGATGAACACCCGGTCCTCGGTCTGGCCGGCGGTGATGGTCACGCGGGGATCGTCGCAGCGGCCGTACTTGATGGCGTTCGAGACGAGGTTGACCACGACCTGGGTCAGCCGGTCGAAGTCGGCCTCGACCACGACGTCCGTTCCCTCGTCGCCGCTGACGACCGGCACCCCGGACGACGCGCGCAGGCCCTCGGTGGCGGCGAGCGCCCGGTCGATCACGTCGCCGATGCGAACGGGCGCGAGGTTGAAGGTCACCCGGCCCGACTCGAGGAAGGACAGGTCGAGGATGTCGTCGAGGAGGCGGGTCAGCCGCACGCTCTCGTCGCGGATGATGGCGAGGAAGCGCCGGGTGGTCGCCTCGTCGAGGTCCTCCGCGTCCCCGAGGATCTCGGCGAAGGAGCGGATCGAGGTCATCGGCGTGCGCAGTTCGTGGCTGACCTGGCTCAGGAAGGCGTCCTTGAGCGCGTCCATGCGCTTGAGCTGGTCGTTGGCGTGGCGGAGCCGGGCGGCCGCCTCCTCGAGCTCGCGGCTCTGCTGCTCCAGCCGGCGCTTGGCGTCGAGGAGCTGGAGCGTCTCGTCGGCCATGCGCATCAGCCCGTCGACCGAGACGGCGCCCCGGCCGGCGGTCTGGTTGACGAGCTCGTGCGCCGAGGCGGCCCCGACGGTGCCGGCGAGCTCGCGCTCCAGACGGTCGATGAAACGGTCGGTCGGCGCCGGCAGGCCTTCGGTCCTGCCCTGGGCGCGGGCCTCGACTGCGAAGAGCGCCTCGGCCGGGCCCGGCCCGAGCAGGCGCACGGCGAGGCCGAGCAGATCCTCCGACGTGGCGGAGCGCGAGACGATGCCGGGGGTAGCGGCGGACTGGCGGAACACGTCGACGAACTGCGCCGCCTGGAACTGCTCGAGCGGCCGGGGCGTCGAGGCGAGCGACACGCCGACGAAGGCGGCGACGTTGGCGGTCATGCTCCAGAACACCGCGTGCACCAGCGGATCCCAGCCATCGAGCCCGAGCAGCGCGTGGGGCCGCAGGAAGCCGAGGCCGAAGGGGCCGTGGGCGATGGCGTCGGCGGAGATCAGGAAACCGCCCTCGAAGCTCGGGAGGAAGAGCGTGTAGGCCCAGACGACGAAGCCCGCCGCGATGCCGGCCATCGCCCCCGCCCGGGTGGCGCCGCGCCAGTAGAGCGCGCCGACGAGGGCGGGGGCGATCTGCGCCGCGCCGGCGAAGGAGATGAGGCCGATCGCCGCGAGCGCGCTCGGCGCCGAGACGAGGAAGTAGACGTAGCCGAGCGCGAGGACGCCGGCGATGGACAGCCGCCGCGCCAGCAGCAGCACCCGGCGCAGATCGCCCTCGCGGCCGCGCCGCCAGCGCAGCCACAGCGGCATGACGATGTGGTTCGAGACCATGGTGGACAGCGCGATGGCCGCGACGATCACCATCGAGGTCGCCGCCGAGAAGCCGCCCAGGAAGGCGAGCAGCGCGAGGTCGTCGCGCCCGGCCGCGAGCGGCACGCTCAGCACGAAGAGGTCGGGGTTCGTGCCCTCCGGCGCGGTGGCGAGCCCGCCGATGGCGATCGGCAGCACGAACACCGAGATCATCGCCAGATAGAGCGGGAAGGCCCAGCCGGCGGTGGCGAGCTGGCGCTCGTCGACGTTCTCGACCACGAGAACCTGGAACATCCGCGGCAGGCAGACGACCGCGCAGGCGGCGAGGAAGCTCTGGGTGACCCAGCGCGGCGTGAAGATCTGCTCGGCCATCAATGCGGGCGGCATGGCGCCGAAGACCGCGGCCGGGCCGGGAAAAAGGCCCCAGACCACGAACGCGCCGACCGCGACGAGCGCGACGAGCTTGACCACCGCCTCGACCGCGATGGCCGAGACCACGCCGTGATGCCGCTCGTTGGCGTCGACGCTGCGGGTGCCGAAGAGGACGGTGAAGACGGCGAGGCCCGCCGCGACCCAGAGGCCGGTCCACGCCTGGCTCGCCGCCGCGATCGTCGGGTCGTGCGCGGCGAAGGCGGTGAAGCTGAGGCTGACGGACTTGAGCTGGAGCGCGATGTAGGGGGTCGAGCCGACGACGGCGATGACCGTCACGGCGACGCCGAGGGCCGGCGACTTGCCGTAGCGCGACGAGATCAAGTCGGCGATCGAGGTGATGTGCTGGACATGGCCGACCCGCACCAGCTTGCGCAGGAGGAAGTACCAGCCGACGAAGACGATGGTCGGCCCGAGATAGATCGGCAGGTAGTCGAGCCCTCCGCGCGCAGCCGTGCCGACAGCGCCGTAGAAGGTCCAGGCGGTGCAGTAGATCGACAGCGACAGCGTGTAGACGGCCGGGCCCCGCAACCACCCGAAACGCCCCTGCGCGGCGCGGCGCTCGGCCCAGAAGGCGACGGCGAAGAGACAGGCGACGTAGCCGAGGCAGACCGCGACGAGAATGTTCCCGCCCGGCATCAGCCGTCCCCGTCGTCGGCGGCGAGACCGCGGGCGAGCCGCGCGGTCGCGAGGATCAACCCGAACCAGGCGAGGTAGAGCCAGGCCGCGCCGAGCGGCAGCCCGAGGACGCGGACCGGACCGGCGACGGCGTCGACGAGCGGCGAAACCAGCAGCAGCGCGGCGAGGATCGTCAGCGCGACCGCGGCGTCCCGGCGGCGGCGGCGCAGGACGGCCGCTCGCGCCAGCGACGGTTCCAGGCCCTCGGGCTCCGGCGGAGCGCTCTCGGTCGGCATGGGCGAACCCCTCGCGATGCGCGCGGAGGATAGGGCGGCGCGCGCAAGCGGGGCAAGCGGCTCGAAAGCGCCGCGCAATTGATCCAGCTCATGGTGCGGTGCAGCAGACATGATGTTTTACAAGCGCCGTGCGGGATCCTATAAACCTGCGCGAAAGGCGGCCGGTGCAGAGGCGCGGTGGCGTCCGACCGGCGGCAAAAAATGCGATCCCGGGAAGGAGCTGCCATGAGCGATATGCACCCACCATCGAAGGAAGCCGTTGCGCGCGCCTGGGTGGACGCGCCGAAGTCCGCGGCGATGTACCAGGCCTCGATGGATGATCCGGGAAAGTTCTGGGGGGAACACGGTAAGCGACTCGACTGGACCAAGTCGTATTCCAAGGTAAAGAACACCTCGTTCGATTACCACAACGTCTCGATCAAGTGGTTCGAGGACGGCGAGCTCAACGTTTCAGCCAACTGCATCGACCGGCATCTCGCCAAGCGCGGCGATCAGGTCGCGATCATCTGGGAGAGCGACGATCCCGGCGTCAGCGAGAGCATCACCTATCGCCAGCTCCACGCCGAGGTCTGCCGTCTCGCCAACGTGCTGAAGACCCTCGGCGTCTCGCGCGGCGACCGCGTCGTGCTCTATCTGCCGATGATTCCCCAGGCAGCCTACGCGATGCTCGCCTGCGCCCGGATCGGGGCGGTCCACTCGATCGTCTTCGCCGGGTTCTCCGCCGACGCGCTGCGCTCGCGCGTCGAGGATTCGGGCGCGAAGCTCGTGATCACCGCCGACGAGGCGCCGCGCGGCGGACGCAACACGCCGCTGAAGGCCAATTCCGACCGTGCGCTGGAGGGGCTCGACGGCGTGCGCCAGCTCGTGGTGCGCCGGACCGGCGGTGACATCCCCTGGCAGGACGGCCGCGACCTCTGGCTGCATCAGGAGATGGAGCGCGTCGACGCCGACTGCCCGCCCGAGCCGATGGGGGCCGAGGATCCGCTGTTCATCCTCTACACCTCCGGCTCGACCGGCCAGCCGAAGGGCGTGCTGCACACCACCGGCGGCTACCTCGTCTATGCGTCGATGACGCACCAGTACGTCTTCGACTACCACGACGGCGACATCTACTGGTGCACCGCCGACGTCGGCTGGGTGACGGGCCACAGCTACATCGTCTACGGGCCGCTGGCGAACGGCGCCACCACGGTGATGTTCGAGGGCGTGCCGACCTATCCCGATGCCGGCCGCTTCTGGGCGGTCTGCGAGAAGCACAAGGTCAACATCTTCTACACCGCCCCGACCGCCATCCGCGCGCTGATGGGCCTGGGCCGGCAGTTCGTCGACAGACATGACCTCTCGGCGCTGCGCACCCTCGGCTCGGTCGGCGAGCCGATCAACCCCGAGGCATGGAACTGGTACGACGAGGTCGTCGGCAAGGGCAGATGTCCGATCGTCGACACCTGGTGGCAGACCGAGACCGGCGGCATCCTGATCACGCCGCTGCCGGGCGCGATCCCGACCAAGCCGGGCTCGGCGACGAGGCCGTTCTTCGGGGTGCGGCCGGCCGTGCTCGAGGCGGCCTCGGGCGAGGAGATCAAACAGGTGGAGTGCGAGGGGGTGCTGGCGCTGGCCGATAGCTGGCCGGGGCAGATGCGCACGATCTTCGGCGACCACCAGCGTTTCGTGGATACCTACTTCAGCCAGTACAAGGGCTACTACTTCTCCGGCGACGGCTGCCGCCGCGACAAGGACGGCTATTACTGGATCACGGGCCGCGTCGACGACGTGATCAACGTCTCGGGCCACCGCATGGGCACCGCCGAAGTGGAGAGCGCGCTCGTCGCCCACGCCAAGGTCGCCGAGGCGGCCGTGGTCGGCTATCCGCACGCGATCAAGGGCCAGGGCATCTACGCCTATGTGACGCTCAACGCCGGCGAGGAATACACCGAGGAGCTGCGCAAGGAGCTGGTGCAGTGGGTGCGCAAGGAGATCGGCCCGATCGCCTCGCCTGATTTGATCCAGTGGGCGCCGGGCCTGCCCAAGACCCGCTCGGGCAAGATCATGCGCCGCATCCTGCGCAAGATCGCCGAGAACGACTACGGCGCCCTCGGCGACACCTCGACGCTGGCCGATCCCACGGTTGTCGACGAACTGATCGACAACCGCATGAACAAGGCCTGACCCTATCCGGGGCGCGTCCGGCTCTAGTCCGGGCGCGCCCAAATCGAAGGTCGAGCGCGATCTGATCTTTCTGCGATAACGGCATTGCTGCCGATCTACTCACAGTAGAATTTAACTATTCCGGGCTCCGGTTCATGGACAATGCCGGATTGCCCGACTAAGAGGAAAAATCGCCGAAGATTGTCGAGGGAATGGGGGTGTGACGATGTTCATCAACAGGTCGAGTCTGCTGAACAATGCCATCGCAGGAGGCAGCGGAAACGAGAACTGGGGGATCGGCGTTCACGACATTGACGGGAACGGATACCTCGACATTTATCTGAATCACCATCTGAGCAGCAGCGAAGAGCTGATCTACAATTTCACCACGCCGCAGCAGAGGGTCGTCAACTACGAGCGGGGCGCGGACAACCACGGCGTCTCGTTCTTCGATGTCGACCAGGACGGCGACGCCGATATGTTCCAGGCCGTCGGCGGCATGCAGGGCGGAACGCTCGACCCGAACAACCCGCGGCACTGGACGCTGGTGCAGCTCAACACCGGCAGCGCTATCTCCGCCGACAACAGCGCCGACCTGTTCGGCCTCGAATACCCGTTCGCCCGGGGCCGCCTCTGCATCCCGGTCAACTTCGACGGGCAGATCGGCCTCTACATGGCGGCGAAGCCGCGGGAGGACGGGCTGACCAATTCGGGCGACTTCTTCCTGCGTGGCGAGGACGGCCGGTACGAGATCGCCCGTCCGTTCGGGAACCTGGTCTCCGAGCGGTTCGCCAAGACGGTGCATCTCGGCTCCGACGACTTCACCGACGTGGTCAGCCTCAACACCACCAGCAAGGCAGTCTGGGTGTTCGAGAACCGCGGCGGCGGCTTCAACTCCGGCACGCGGCTGCGCGACAACGCCACCGATCTCGTCACCGGGGACTTCGACGGGGATCTGGACTCCGAGATCCTGCTCGGCTTCCATAGCGGGCGCGAGAGGCTCTACGACCAGAACAGCGCGGGGGCATGGGTCGACGTCGGCGCGGGCGCCACGCTGACTCGCTCCGTCAACATCAGCACCCTTCTCACCACGGGCGACTTCGACAACGACGGCGACCTCGACTATGTCGCGCTGACCCGCGAGGCCGGGGTGGCGCTCTACGTCTATCTCAATCAGGGCAACGGCACCTTCGCGGCTGGCGAGCACTTCATCGACCGCACGGTGGAAGGGCGGGGCGAGTACCTCGTCTCGGGCGATTTCAACCGGGATGGCGCGCTCGACTTTCTCATCGGCACCTCGATTCCGAAGGAGGGGCCGACGCCGGGCGAGTACGTCTACCTGGAGGGCACGCCGACAGGGAACCGCTGGCTGAGCATCGAGCTCGAGGGCGTGGTTTCGGAGAAGGGCGGGACCGGGGCCCGGGTCTACGTGACGACGCCGGACGGCAAGGTGCAGGTGCGCGAGCAGGACGGCGGCGCCCACTACGGGGCGCAGAACTCGACCGACCTGCATTTCGGACTTGCCGACGCCCAGCGGGCGGATGTCACCATCGTGTGGCCGGACGGCTATCGGCAGACCGTGACGGGGGTTGCCGCCAACCAGCACATCGTTCTGACCGAGGACCGCTCGGCCACCCCGCCGCAGCAGAACCTCATCGAAGGCACGGCGCGGGCCGACGTGCTGAGGGGAACGACCGGAGATGACCTGATCGTCGGCCTCCAGGGCTCCGACCGGATGGAAGGGCGCAACGGCGACGACGAGTTGCGGGGCGGCTCGGGCAACGACCGGCTCTTCGGCGGCAACGGCGCGGACCTGCTTCTCGGCGGCAGTGGTGCGGACCGGCTTGTCGGCGGCAGTGGCGTCGACGTGCTGACCGGCGGCTCGGACGCCGACCTCTTCGTCTTCAACGCTCTGGGAGATAGCCCGCGGGAGGCGCGGACGACCATCACCGACTTCGAGCCCGGGCTGGACCGCATAGACCTCTCCAGCATCGACGCCGTGGTCGGGACGCCGGTAAACGACGCCTTCGTCTTCGTCGGGACGGCGGAGTTCAGCGGACGGGCGGGCGAGCTGCGCCTGGGCAACACCCTCATCGCGCTCGACGCCGACGGCGACGGCGTCGCCGACATGCAGGTGCTGATGAACAACCCGGGGGCGCTCTCGGCCGGCGACTTCATCCTCTGATCCGGCGAGGCGGCGCCGGCCTCGGTCCGTGTCCGGGTGAGGCGCCCGCCCGCCCGGCCGCGGGTGGGCGCCTCCGGCTCTGGCTGCCCATGGCATCGCCGGCGCGCGCCTCGCGATGACCGCCGGGGTCGCCCGGCTCGGCGAAGACACGTTCCGAAACTGGAACGCGGTGCGCCGTCTGGGGGATGCTGGCGGATCGACGTTGCAGCCGTCGCTCGCGGCCGGTCGGCCGGCGGTCGCGGTTTCGCCGCCGCGCCGTTGGTGGTTCAGTGCTCCACCACGAGGCGCGAGTCGGCCGGGGAGGACGCGATGGCGGGCAGGATCAGGATCGGCGTGGGCGGCTGGACCTTCGAGCCGTGGCGCAGGACGTTCTTTCCCCCCGGCCTGCCGCAGAAGCGCGAGCTCGAATACATGGCCGGCAAGCTCTCCTCGATCGAGATCAACGGCACCTTCTACCGCACGCAGAAGCCCTCGACCTTCGCCAAGTGGCGCGACGAGACCCCGGATGGCTTCGTCTTCGCGCTGAAGGGCCCGCGCTACACCACGAACCGCGCCAATCTCGCCGAGGCGGGCGAGAGCGTCGGATGGTTCGTAGCGAGCGGCATCGAGGAGCTCGGCGACCGGCTCGGCCCGATCAACTGGCAGCTCGCCGCCACCAGGAAATACGACCGCGACGAGATGGCCGCCTTCCTCGACCTCCTGCCGGAACAGGCGGGCGCCCGGCCCCTGCGCCACGCGATCGAGGTCCGTCATCCGAGCTTCGCCGACGGCTTCGCGGAACAGGCGGCCGAGCGCGGCGTCGCGGTCGTCCTCGCCGGCGACAGCGACTATCCCGAGATCGAGGGCGGGGGCGGCGGCTTTGCCTACGTCCGCATCATGGGCACGACCGAAAGCCACGCGGCCGGCTACGCCGACGCCGCGCTCGACGGCTGGGCGGCAAGGGCGCGGGCCTGGGCCGAGGCGGGGCGCGACGTCTTTCTTTACGTCATCAGCGGCCACAAGGCGGCGAACCCCGCCGCGGCGCTGGCATTGATCGAACGGACCGCCTGACCCATTGCAGCCGCCGTCGGTTCTGCGGAATCATGGGGCGCGCGTGTCGAGGAGGACGTCCATGCCGTATCGCCAGCACGGCCCGGAGCCCGCGATCCCGAAGCTCGCCATCGTCGACCGGCTCGGCCCCGGCGAGGCGATCCCGCAGCGGGGGCGTCCCGATGCGTGAGACGGACGGAGGCGGATGGGTGGCGGGCGCAATCGCCTTCGCGCTCGGAAACTTCACGCTGACCTTCCTCGTGCTGGGGCTGGTCGCCGCCGCCGTCTCGCACTGGCGGCGGCGCATCCCGGGGGGCGCCCGGGAGGAAGTCTTCGCGTGGTTCCTGTTCTTCTCGATCGGGGTGTCCTTCTTCTACAACTTCGTCTTCCACGTGTTCTTCGGAGACCTGGCTGCTTCGTATATCGGCTGGCAAAACAGTCCCTTCCAAGCCGAGGTGGGCTATGCGAGCCTCGGTTTCGCAGTGGTGGGCTTCCTCGCCTTCCGCGGCGGCGACGAGGTGCGGCTCGCGGCGGTGGTCGGGCCGGGGCTGTTCCTGTGGGGAGCGGCGCTCGGGCACGTGCTCGACATGATCCGCAGCCACAACTTCGCCCCGGGCAACGCCGGAGTGATCTTCTGGACCGACATCCTCCTGCCGGTCGTCGGGCTCGGCCTGTGGCTCGCGTCGCGCGGACGCGGGCCGGCGCGCCGCGCAGAGGCCCCGATGCGGGGCGGCGACCGTGTGGCGCGCCTGTCGCGACGGTGACACGACGCGCCCCGTGCCGACGACAGGCGATCAAAACCGATCCGTCAGCGGCGGTCGCGGGCGGTGGGGCGGCGCCCTGATGCGGGCGCGCCGCATCAGGGCGGCGACGGCGGCGGCGCAATTGCGGGCGATCGCGGTCGGGGCACAGCCCGGTTCGGCGGCGCGCAAGGCGCGCGACCGGGCCTGCACCGCGGCGACGCAGACGCCGCCCTCGAGCATGCGCGCGCCGAGTTCCACGGCCATCGCGTATTCGAGCGGACCGACGCGTCGGCCGCGCAGCGCGACTTCGGAAGGGGCGTCAAGCACATGGTCGAGCAGCAGCCGCTCGAAGGCCGCCGGGCTCGCAACCGGCCAGCCGCGCCGCCGCGCAGCCTCCGGCAGAACCTCGTTCACCAGCGCGTCGAAGGCGCGCCGCACGTCGCGCTCGATATCGCCGCTCCGCGTTCTCTTGCCCATCGCCGGCCGCCCGCCGAAACTCCTTCGTCAGGTCGGCCAGATAGCGCGCCGCGTCGGCCTGCAAAGGGCGCTGCGCGGGTCCGCGCAGCGTCCCGCGGCGTCAGCGCGACAGGCTCCACAGGTTCTGGCAGCGCCCGCCCGAGCGGCAATAGGCGAAGACCGGCGCCGGAAGCTCCGCGAGGGCGGTCCGGAACGCCTCGACATCCGCCGCCGTGATGCGCCCGGAGACGACCGGCACATGGGCGACCGCGAGCCCCGCCGCCTGCGCCGCGGCGGAGATCCTTGCGAAGGGGGCCTGTCCCGGCTCCTCGCCGTCCGGCCGGTTGCACATGAGCGAGCGATAGCCCAGCGCCGCGATCTCCGCGACGTCCTCCGGCGTGATCTGCGGCGAGGCGGCGAAGTCGGGGGCGATGCGGGTGGCTGTCATGCTGGCGCTCCTGCGGATCCCGTGGCACGCGACGCCATAGCACGGGCGCGCCCCGGCCGCGAGCCCGCCGCGGGCTCACCTCAGCGGCAGCGCGGTGGTGTTCTTGATCTCCTCCATCGACAGCGACGAGGTGACGTTGAAGATCGACACCTCCTTGATCAGCGCGCGATAGAAGGCGTCGTAGGCGCGGGCGTTCTCGACCCGGACCTTGAGGATGTAGTCGATGTCGCCGGCGAGCCGGTGCGCCTCGAGGACCTCCGGGCGCTCCTGCACCGCCTTGAGGAAGCGGGCGAGCCAGTCGGCGTCGTGCTGCGAGGTGCGGATCAGCACGAAGAAGCAGGACTCGAAGCCGAGCTTCTCGGGATCGAGGATGGCGACCTCGGACCGGATGATTCCCGCGGCCCGCATCTTGCGGATCCGGTTCCAGACCGGGGTCTTGGAAGCCCCGACCCGACGGGCGATTTCATCGAGCGCGAGGCTGCAATCCTCCTGCAGGATCGCGAGGATGTTCCGGTCAAGATCGTCGAGCGCGGCGACCATCCCTCGCACCTCCGAGAATCGGGAACTCGTTCCCCACTCCCGCCACCATGCCGCCACGACGTCCTTATTTCCAGCATCTCATTGAGTGACACCGGGAAAATATCCTATCTTGAGGGCACAGATTCCCGCACAGGAACCGCCATGCGTCACTACCCCGTCTTCCTCGATCTGCGCGACCGCCGTGTCGTCGTCGCCGGCGCGGGCGAGGTGGCGGTGGCGAAGCTGCGCCTGCTGCTCAAGACCGAGGCGCGGATCGAGGTCTACGGCGCGCGCCCGGCGGCGGAGGTTGCGGTTTGGGCCGCGGAGGGCCGCATCGCCCTCGTCGCGCGCGAGATCGCGACCGGGGACGCCGACGGGACGGCGCTGGTCTACGGCGCGGCGGGCGACGCGGCGGCTGACGCGCGCGCCGCCGAGATTGGCCGGGCGGCGGGCGCGCTCGTCAACATCGTCGACGACCTCGACGGATCGGACTTCATCACCCCCGCGATCGTCGACCGCGACCCGGTGACGGTGGCGATCGGCACCGAGGGCGCGGCGCCGGTGCTCGCCCGCAAGATCAAGGCCGAGGTCGAGGCGCTCCTGCCCGCCCGGCTCGGCGCGCTGACCCGGATCGGCCAGGCCTTCCGCGGCCGCGTCGAGGCGCTCGACGGCAAGGCGCGGCGCAGCTTCTGGTCGCGCTTTTACTTCGAGCGCGGGCCGCGGGCGCTGGAGGCCGGCGAGTCCGCCGTCCAGGTCACGCTGGAGCGGCTTCTCGCCGAGGGCGAGGACGCGCGCGAGGGTTTCGTGCACTTCGTCGGCGCCGGCCCCGGCGATCCCGAACTGCTGACGCTCAAGGCCCGCAAGCTCCTGCACGAGGCCGACGTGGTGATCCACGACCGGCTGGTGCCGCAGGCGATCCTCGAACTCGCGCGGCGCGAGGCGACGATCCTCTCGGTCGGCAAGCAGGCCTACGGGCCGTCCTGGCGGCAGGACGACATCAATGCGCTGATCGTCGCGACCGCGGCCAGGGGCGAGACGGTGGTGCGGCTCAAGGGCGGCGACCCGGTGGTGTTCGGCCGGCTCGACGAGGAGATCGCGGCGGTCGAGGCGGCGGGGATCGGCTATGCCGTCGTCCCCGGCGTGACCTCGGCGAGCGCCGCCGCGGCGGCCGTCGGCCAGTCGCTGACCCGGCGCGGCCGCAACTCGATCTTCCGCATTCTCACCGGCCACGACGTTGACGGGTTCGTCGACCACGACTGGCGCGAACTCGCCCGGCCCGGCGTGACGGCGGCCGTCTACATGGGCGTGAGGGCCTCGAGCTTCCTGCGCGGCCGCCTGCTGATGCACGGCGCGCGCGCCGACATGCCGGTCACCGCCATCGAGAACGCGAGCCGCCCCGGGCAGCGGGTGATCGCCACGACGCTGATCGAACTTCCGAACGCGCTGGCTGCTTCGAGCCCGGATGGTCCGGTAATGCTGCTGCTTGGTCTCGAACCCCGTGCCGCAGCGGCCAGCGCGGCCGAGCTGAAGGAGGCGCTCTAGATGGCGCGGAAATTCCAGCCCCAGATGGCGACCGGCAACGACCTGCTCGAGGGCGACGTCGTCTACTTCACCTCGGACGGCGAGTGGTCGCGCGAGATCGGCGACGCCGCGCTCGCGGTCAATCCCGAGGCGGCGCAGGAACTGCTCGCCCGCGCCTCGGCCTTCCCCAACCGGGTCGTCGGCGTCTACCTCGTCGAGTCGGACATCGACGACTGCGGCCGCGCCGCGCCCGCGCATTTCCGCGAGGTGTTCCGCACCCGCGGCCCCTCCAACTATCCCCAGCATGGCCGCCAGGCGGAGCGTTCCTGATGTACCGTTATGACGATTTCGACCGCGAGTACGTTTCCGCCCGCGTCGCCGAGTTCCGCGGGCAGGTGGAGCGGCGCATCAGCGGCAGCCTGACCGAGGCGGAGTTCCTGCCGCTCCGGCTGCGCAACGGGCTCTACCTCCAGCTCCACGCCTACATGTACCGGATCGCCATTCCCTACGGCACGCTCAGTTCGCGCAAGCTCCGGCAGCTCGCGATGATCGCCGACCGCTGGGACCGCGGCTACGGCCACATCACCACGCGGACCAACATCCAGTTCAACTGGCCGAAGCTGCGCGACGTGCCGGACATGATGCAGGCGCTCGCCGACGTCGAGATGCACTCGATCCAGACCTCCGGCAACTGCGTGCGCAACGTCACCGCCGACCACCTCGCCGGCGCCACGCCGGAGGAGGTCGAGGATCCGCGCCCGACCGCCGAGCTGCTGCGCCAGTGGTCGACCGACCACCCCGAGTTCAACTGGCTGCCGCGCAAGTTCAAGATCGGCGTCACCGCCGCGCCGCACGACCGCGCCGCCACCAAGACCCACGACATCGGCCTGATCATGCGCCGCGACGAGACCGGCGCGGTCGGCTACGAGGTCAGCATCGGCGGCGGGCTCGGGCGCACGCCGCTGGTCGCCAAGGTGGTGCGGGAGTTCCTGCCCAAGGCGGACCTGCTGCCCTACATCGAGGCGATCCTCGAGGTCTACAACCTCGCCGGCCGCCGCGACAACAAGCACAAGGCCCGGCTGAAGATCCTCGTCCACGAGACCGGACTCGACACGCTGCGCGAGCGGATCGAGGCGGCCTTCGCGGTCCGCAAGGCGGCGTTCCTCGGGGTGAGCCCGGCGCTCCTCGCCGAGATCGAGGCGGCCTTCGCGCCGCCCGCCTTCGAGGCGCTGCCGACGGCGGGCTTCGAGCGCGCCTATGCGGCCGACCCCGGCTTCCGCTCCTGGGTCGACACCAACGTCGAGGCCCACCGGCGCGACGACTACGCGATCGCCACCATCTCGCTGAAGCCGCTCGGCGGCACCCCGGGCGACATCACCTCCGACCAGATGCGGCTCGTCGCCGACCTCGCCGAGAGCTACGCCCACGACGAGCTGCGCACCACGCACGAGCAGAACCTGGTTCTGCCGCACCTGCCGAAGGCGCACCTGCCGACGGTCTACGCGGCGCTCAAGGGCGCGAAGCTCGCCACCGCGAACGCCGGCCTCGTCTCCGACATCATCGCCTGCCCGGGCATGGACTACTGCTCGCTCGCCACGGCGCGCTCGATCCCGGTGGCGCAGGGCATCGCCGAGACCTTCGCGGACCTTGACCGGCAGCGCGACATCGGCCCGCTCAAGATCAAGATCTCGGGCTGCATCAACGCCTGCGGCCATCACCACGTCGGCCATATCGGCATCCTCGGGCTCGACCGGGCGGGGGTGGAGAACTACCAGATCACCCTCGGCGGCGACGCCACAGAGACGGCCGCGATCGGCGACAAGATGGGACCGGGCTTCGCCTATGACGAGATCGTCCCGGCGGTCGAGCGGATCATCGAGGCCTATCTCGACCTCAGGCTCGAGCCGGGCGAGACCTTCCTCGAGGCGTATCGCCGCCTCGGCGCCGAGCCGTTCAAGGCCGCGCTCTACCAGGCGGAGGCGCGCTCCAATGCGGCTTGAACGCGCCGGCGCCCTGGAAGGCGCAGCCCTCGACCGGGCGCTCGCGCTCAACCTCACTTACGAGGGCGCGCATCCGCGCGCCGTCTTCGAGGGCGCGCTGGCCGAGTTTCCCGGCGAGGTGGCGCTGGTCTCCTCCTTCGGGGCCGATTCGGTCGTGCTCCTGCACATGGCCTCGCAGATCGACCGGCACATGCCGATCCTGATGATCGACACGCTGATGCTGTTCCCGGAGACCGTCGCCTACCAGGCGGAGGTCGCGGAGCGGCTGGGCCTGACCGGGGTGATCCGCCTCAAGCCCACCTTGGGCGACATCGCCGCCGGCGATCCCGACGGCACGCTGAACCGGCGCGATCCCGACGCCTGCTGCGATCTGCGCAAGGTGCGCCCGCTCGAGCGCGTCGAGGGCCGCTGGCCGGTGACGGTGACGGGCCGCAAGCGCTTCCAGGGCGCGAGCCGCGCCGCGCTCGAGCATTTCGAGGCCGAGGCCGGCCGGGTCAAGGTCAACCCCCTCGCCCACTGGGCCAGCGTCGAGATCCGCGCCTACATGGAGACGCACGATCTGCCGCGGCATCCGCTGGTGGCGAAGGGCTTCCGCTCGATCGGCTGCGCCCCCTGCACCACTTCCGTCGCCGAGGGCGAGGACGAGCGCGCCGGCCGCTGGCGCGGCACCGACAAGGTCGAGTGCGGCATCCATCTCGGCCCCGACGGCCGCATCCGCCGCGCGAGCTGAGGAGACGCCCGAATGCCACTGCTCACCCGCGAGGGCCTGACGGCCGAGACCTGGCAGGACGACGTCCTGTCGCCCGACGCCCTTATCGACGGCGCCAGCCCGTTGCCCCCCGGCCCGCTCGCCGTCGACTGGCCGAACGACCGCGACCCGGCGGGCCTCGCGCCATGGCTCGACCGGCTGGCGCTGATCCGGGTGAGCTTCCCGGCGATGGGGGACGGGCGTGGATTCTCGATCGCGCGCCGGCTTCGGGCCATGGGCTACGCCGGAAGGCTCCGCGCCGTCGGGCCGCTGGTCGCCGACCAGTCCGTCGCCGCCTGGGCGATCGGCTTCGATGAGATCGAGATCCCCGACAGCATGCTCGACCGCCAGCCGGAGACGATCTGGTCGCGGGGCGGGCGGCCCTCCTACCAGAGCAAGGTGATGATGCGCTGAGCGCCGCCGCCGGCCAGGGCAATTCAGTTCATGCGCGGGTGAGCAGTCGGATCGCGGCTTTGGGGTTTGCGGCGAAGGCTTCCCGTGCCGGCTTCAGCTTCTGGTTTCTGATGACGGTGAGGGTTGCGTTCCTGAGATGGGCGACGGCGCTCGGGGCGTTGCCGGAGCGGATGCGTGAAGCATCTTCCTTGAAGGTGACATCGCGGACACGAAAGAGGCGGTTCTCGATCTGCCAGTGGTCCCTGGAAACCGCCAGCAGTTTCTCGGCGTCGCAGCGCTCGATCGTGTCCCTTGGCGTGGTGTAGCTGGCGGTGGCCAGCGCGAGCTCCGGCGAGAGCCGGGTCGATCAGTCCGCCATGGCAGGCAGGCCGATGATCGGATCATCGGGGATCGGGGCGATGGTCTC
>NZ_JAGOID010000018.1 GCF_017995835.1 Amaricoccus sp. | reverse complement strand
AACCACGAGCGCATCGGCGACCACACCACCCATATCTCGGAGATGATCTACTACATCGTGACCGGCGAGCGGCTCGGCGACGACCGTCCCAAGGGCGAGCCGAGCGGCATCGAGTTCGTCGCCGAGTAAGGGAGACCGGCCGATGTGCGCCAAGGTGCTGGTGGTGGAGGACGACGAGGCGATCAGCCATCTCCTCGCCTACAACCTCGAGAAGGAGGGCTTCTCGGTCGCGGCGGTGGCGGACGGCGACGACGCCCTGACCGCGGTCGATGAGCAGTCGCCCGATCTGGTGCTCATGGACTGGATGCTGCCGAACGTGTCCGGCGTCGAGCTGTGCCGGCGCCTGAGGATGCGGACGGAAACCCGCGAGATCCCCGTGATCCTGCTGACCGCGCGCGGCGAGGAGGAGGACCGGGTGCGCGGCCTCGACGTCGGCGCGGACGACTACGTGACCAAGCCCTTCTCCATGTCGGAACTGGTGGCGCGGGTCCGCGCGGTGTTGCGCCGCACCGCGCCCGCGCTCGCGGGAGACGTCGCGACCTTCGCCGATCTCGTGCTCGACCGGCAGACCTGCCGGGTGCGCCGGGGCCGGCGCGACGTGCATCTCGGACCGACGGAATTCCGCCTGCTCGACGTGCTGTTGCAGCGCCCGGGCAGGGTCTATTCCCGCGAGCAGCTGCTCGACCGGGTCTGGGGGCAGGACGTCTATGTCGAGGTCCGGACCGTCGACGTCCATATCGGCCGGCTGCGCAAGGCGCTGAACTGCAACGGCGACCGCGACCCGATCCGCACCGTCCGCTCCTCCGGCTACGCGCTGGACGAAACCTACGCCGGTTGAGCCGCAGGCCCGATCGGGCTACGCGGCGAAACGCCTCCCCGACCAGGCCAGGCGAGACCAGGCCGGGGAGTTCTGACTAACGTCGCAGTTGAATGAATTGCAGGACCATGGTCGCATGAGACCATGCCCGTCGCCGCTGCGCATCCACCGTTTGGTGGATGAACGCGCCGGCGAAACGCGGCGCGGCGCGGGCTGTGGCCTCAACGCCCCCCGGCCCGGCGGTCGCGGCGGGTCGACATTGGCTGGAACGCGACCGCGACGTGGGTCTCGCAGTACGGCTTTCCGGCGACGCAGGGCAGGCCGCAGAACCAGAAGTCATCCGTGGCCGGGTCGCCGATCGGCCATTTGCAGGTGCGCTCGGTCAGCTGCATCAGCGTGAGGCGGCGCGCCTTCTTGGCGACCTCGGCGAGGTTGGCGAGGGCCTCCGGGCTGATCTCCGAACCCGCGGGCGGCATCGGCTGGCCGTTGGCCGCGACCGGCGGCTTGACGCGCGGCGGCGTCGCCAGCGCCTCGCGCGGACGCGCCTGGATCGCCTCGACGGGGGTCGCGTCGACGGGGGCCTCCGCCTCCGGCGCGGCGGCGGCGGCGGTTTCGCCGTGACCGCCGGCATCGGGCTCGTCGAGACGCTCGCCATTGGGGCCACGGTTCGACAGCCCGAGCCGGTGCACCTTGCCGATCACGGCGTTGCGGGTGACGCCGCCGAGTTCCTTGGCGATCTGGCTCGCGCTCTTGCCCTCGGCCCACATCGCCTTGAGCGTCTCCACGCGTTCGTCAGTCCAGGACATCACGGCTGGCTCCCTCGATCATCGGCACGAAACCCTGGCCGATAGCCCGGTCCCGAAGGTCGCTCATTCTAGCTTTCGGGGCGGCGGACACAACCCGAACTCCGGTCGAATCAGCCCGCCGGCCGGCCGAATTGACTTGCGCGGCAGGCTGCGGCTAAACGGGTGGGCCCCACCGCCGCGGCCGCCGGTGGGGTTTTCGCTTTCCGCGGCCTCCGTCTCTGAGGAAAGGCCACGCCGGTGATCCCGCCCGTCCTGCCGACCTACAACCGCGCGCCGATGGCCTTCGTCGAGGGCGCGGGTCCGTGGCTCGTCGCGGAGGACGGCGAGCGATACCTCGATCTCGGCGCCGGCATCGCGGTGACGCTGCTCGGCCATGCGCATCCCGCGCTCGTCGCGGCGCTCGAGGCGCAGGGCCGCAGGCTCTGGCACACCTCGAACCTCTACCGCATCCCGCAGCAGGAGGCGCTCGCGGAGCGGCTGGTGGCGCATACCTTCGCCGACACGGTCTTCGTGACCAACTCGGGGACCGAGGCGATCGAATGCGCGATCAAGATGGCCCGCAAGCATTTCGACCACGAGGGCCAGCCGGAGCGCAACCGCATCATCGCCTTTGAAGGCTCGTTCCACGGCCGCAGCTACGGCGCGATCTCGGCGGCCGGGTCGGAGAAGATGGTCAAGGGCTTCGGGCCGGTGGTGCCGGGCTTCGACCACCTGCCCTTCTTCGACCTCGACCAGGTGCGCGCCGCCATCAGGCCGGAGACGGCCGCCGTGCTGGTCGAACCGATCCAGGGCGAGGGCGGCATCCGGGCGCTGTCGCGCGAGGAGCTGAGGGGCCTGCGCGCGCTCTGCGACGAGACCGGCACGCTCCTGATCCTCGACGAGGTCCAGTGCGGCATGGGCCGGACGGGCAGGCTCTTCCACCACGAATGGGCCGGGATCGCGCCCGACATCATGACGATCGCCAAGGGGATCGGCGGGGGGTTCCCGCTCGGGGCCTGCCTCGCCACCGAGAGGGCGGCCTCCGGCATGGGCCCGGGCACGCACGGCTCGACCTATGGCGGCAACCCGCTCGCCTGCGCCGTCGGGGTGGCGGTCATGGACGTGGTCACCACGCCCGGCTTCCTCGACGGGGTCAGCCGGGCTGCCGGGCGGTTCCGCCAGGGCCTCGAGGGGCTCGTCGCGGCGCACCCGGACGTCTTCGAGGGTATCCGCGGCGAGGGGCTGATGCTCGGGCTGCGCTGCAAGCGGGCGCCGGCGGACGTCGTCGCGGCGGGCTATGCCGAGCGGGTGATCGTGGTGCCGGCGGCCGACAGCGTCGTGCGGCTGCTGCCGCCGCTCAACCTCACCGACGCGGAGATCGACGAGGGGCTGAAGCGGCTCGACGCGGCGGCGAGCCGCCTCCGGGCGGCGGCATGAGGAGCTTCCTCGACCTGCGCCAGACGGCCCCGGAGGAGATCCGGGGGATTCTCGCGCAGGCGGCCGCGATGAAGGCGGCGCGGGCGGGGCGAGCGAAGGGCGCGAGCGACGACGTGCAGCCGCTGAAGGACCGGATGGTCGCGCTGATCTTCGAGAAGCCGTCGACGCGGACGCGGGCGAGCTTCGACGTCGGCGTGCGCCAGATGGGCGGCGAGACGCTGGTGCTGACCGGCAAGGAGATGCAGCTCGGCCACGGCGAGACCATCGCCGACACGGCGCGGGTGCTGTCGCGCTATGTCGACCTGATCATGATCCGCACCTTCGACGAGGCCTCGCTCAACGAACTCGCCGAGCACGCCAGCGTGCCGGTGATCAACGGGCTGACCGACGCGAGCCATCCCTGCCAGATCATGGCCGACGTGATGACCTTCGAGGAGAAGCGCGGGTCGATCGCGGGGCGCAAGGTCGCCTGGCTCGGCGACGGCAACAACGTCTGCGCCTCGTTCCTGCACGCGGCGGGGCAGCTCGGCTTCGACTTCACCTTTTGCGGCCCGCCCAATCTCGACCCTGCCGCGCCCGCCGTGGCCTTCGCCCGCGAGCGGGGTTCGAAGGTCGCGATCGAGCGCGACCCGGCGCGCGCGGTCGAGGGGGCCGACCTCGTCGTCACCGACACCTGGGTCTCGATGCACGACGCGGTCTCGACGCGGGAGCGCCGCCACAACCAGCTCCGTCCCTACCAGGTCGACGCGCGGCTGATGGGACGGGCCGGACCCGGGGCGCTGTTCATGCACTGTCTGCCCGCCCATCGCGGCGAGGAGGTGACGAGCGAGGTGATGGACGGCCCCGCCTCCGTCGTCTTCGACGAGGCCGAGAACCGGCTGCACGCGCAGAAGGCGATCATGCGCTGGTGCCTCGGGGTGTAGGGGACGGGCGCAAGCTCCGGGAGCCGCGGCAAAGGTCTACGGCGATTCCCTCGACGCACGGGACATGCACGACATATGGGAAGATGGTCGGAACTGAGCCGTCAACTTGACAACCCGCAAGGAAGTGGCGAGCCGCATTCCTGCCAGCTTCCAACCACCTTCCGGCCCCGGCTTTTCCGAGCGTCTCCAATCGGATGAACCGGCAGCGCGCAGCCCGACCCGTCATCCGCCCGGCGCATCGAGCGCCGCCACCCGCCGGCGGCATTCCTCGGCCATGTAATCGATGAAAACCCGCAGCTTGGGGTCCATCAGCCGCTTGTGCGGATAGACGATGGCAAGCTCCGCCGGCGCCGGCGGCGTCTGCGCGAGCACCTCGACCAGCGCGCCCGACGCCAGATGCCCGGCCACGAGGAACCGCGACAGGTTCACCACCCCATGCCCCGCAACCGCCCAGTCCATCAGCACCTCGCCGTCGTCGGTGTCGAATGGCCCGGAGAACTCCAGCCGCTGCACCCCCTCCGCCGTCTCGAAGGTCCAGGTGTATTCCGTGCTGCCGGTGTAGCGCAGGATCAGGCAGTCATGCGCCTGCAAGTCCCGCAGCGACGCCGGCGTCCCCCGCCGCGCCAGGTATTCCGGCGAGGCCGCGAGCACCCGGGGACATTCGAGCAGCCGCAACACCCGGAGATTGCTGTCCTTGAGCTTGCCCAGCACCAGCGCCGCGTCGATCCCCTCCTCCAGCAGATCGACGACATGGTCCGACAGCCGCAGCCGCACCTGTATCTCGGGATAGAGCGCATGGAACCCCGGCAGCGCCGGCGCCACGATCCGCCGCCCCACCGCGAGCGGCGCGGTGATCCGGATCGCCCCGCGCGGCGCGCGGCCGATCGCCGCCACGGCGCCCTCCGCCTCGGTCAGCGCCTCGAAGACCTTGCGCGCCCCGTCATAGAGCGCGTCGCCCTGTGCGGTCGGCGACAGCTTGCGCGTGGAGCGGTTGAAGAGCCGCACCCCGAAATGCGCCTCCAGCGCCTTCAGCCGGCTCGACGCGACCGCCGGCGTCAACCGCAGGTCATGCCCCGCCGTCGACAGGTTCCTCAACTCGTAGATGCGGATGAAAAGCCGCAGGTTCTCGAGATACGCCATGGCCGCCGAACGCTAGCATTCTTCCGATTTCGCGAAAAGTGAATGCCGACCACGGCGGGTGGCGCCGACCCGCCCGCCTTGGCAGACTTGCGCGCGAACGCAGCCGAGGGAGCCACGACGATGACCGAAACCCTGATCCGGGGCCGCCTCCTCAGCTTCCGCGACGCGCCGGGCGCCAGCGCCGACGCCACCGTCTACATCGAGGACGGGGCGCTGCTCCTGCGCGACGGCCGGATTGCGGCGGTCGGCGACCATGCCTCGGTCGCGCCGCAGGCCGCCCCGGGAGCGACGGTGATCGACCACCGGCCGCACCTCGTCCTGCCCGGCTTCATCGACGCCCACATCCACTTCCCGCAGGTGCAGGTGATCGGGTCCTGGGGCTCGCAGCTCCTCGACTGGCTGAACGGCTACGTCTTCGTCGAGGAGCAGAAGTTCCGCGACCCCGCCTTCTCGCGCCGCATGGCCGGCGCCTTCTTCGACGAACTGCTGCGCCACGGCACCACCACCGCGAGCGCCTTCTGCTCAGTCCACCCGGAAAGCGCCGAGGCCTACTTCGCCGAGGCCCTCGCCCGCAACCTCCGCATGATCGGCGGCAAGGTGATGATGGACCGCAACGCCCCCGAGGGCCTGCGCGACACGGCGCAGCAGGGCTACGACGACAGCAAGCGCCTGATCGCCGACTGGCACGGCAAGGGCCGCCTGCACTACGCCGTGTCGCCGCGCTTCGCCATCACCTCGACCGAGGGCCAGATGGAGGCCGCGCAGGCGCTGATCGCCGAGCACCCCGAGCTGCACGTCCAGACCCACCTTTCCGAGAACCGGGACGAGATCGCCTTCACCCTCTCGCTCTTCCCGTTCGCCAAGGACTACACCGAAGTCTACGAGCGTTACGGCTTCCTCGGGCCGAGGAGCCTGATGGGCCACTGCGTCCACCTGTCGGACCGCGAGATCTCCGCCCTCGCCGGCGCCGGCGCGATCGCGGTGTTCAATCCGACCTCGAACCTCTTTCTCGGCAGCGGCCTCTTCGACCTCGCCCGCATGGAGCGGCTCGGAGCCCGTGTCGCCGTCGCCACCGACGTCGGCGCCGGCACCAGCTATTCGATGCTGCCCACGATGGACGCCGCCTACAAGATCCTCCAGCTTCAGGGCCAGAAGCTGCCGCCGCTGACGTCCTGCTACATGATGACGCTCGGCAACGCCCGCGCGCTGGGGCTCGACGCGCATATCGGTGCGCTGGAGCCCGGGCGCGACGCCGACCTGGTCGTGCTCGACGTCCGCGCCACCCCGGCCATGCGGCTCCGCGCCGAGACGATCCGCACCCTCGAGGAGGAGCTCTTCATCCTCCAGACCATGGGCGACGACCGCGCCGTGGTCGAGACCTACGCCGCCGGCCGCGCCGTCAAGCCACGTTAATCCCTTCATCATCAAAGCCATGGCGCGCCGCAGCGGCGGCCGCTATGGTGCGCGCCGATGCGCCGCCTGCTTGCCCCCGCCCTCTCCGTCCTCCTCGCCGCGCCGACAGGCGCGCAGGACATCGCCGCGCCCGCGGGCGCGCACGAGATCATCGTGGCCTCGGTCGACCCCGACGCGATGGCCGGGGTGGCGCCCCGGCCCCGGCCTGCGCCGGCCTGCTCCGGCGACGGCGCCCTCTGCATCGCGGCGGCGAGCTACGACGCCGACGTCTGCCGCGCCATCGAGGCCGCGGCCGGCGCCAGCGCCCTAGATCCGCATTTCTTCGCCCGGCTGATCTGGCGCGAGAGCCTGTTCGACGCCGGCGCGGTCAGCCCGGCGGGCGCCGAGGGCATCGCCCAGTTCATGCCCGAAACCGCCCGGCTCCGCGGCCTGCGCGACAGCTTCAACCCCGCCGAAGCGCTCCTCGCCTCCGCGGCCTACC
Source organism: Amaricoccus sp. (assembly GCF_017995835.1). Taxonomy (GTDB): domain Bacteria; phylum Pseudomonadota; class Alphaproteobacteria; order Rhodobacterales; family Rhodobacteraceae; genus Amaricoccus. Next base: position 33,063 of record NZ_JAGOID010000018.1, on the reverse strand, counting down.
TCGCCGATCTCTCGAAGGCCTACGGCAACATCGGCCTCGCCGCCGTCGCCTACAACGGCGGCGAGGCGCGGGCGGAGCGGTTCGTCGCGAAGGACGGGGGCCTGCCGCTGGAGACGCGCGCCTATGTGCAGGCGATCACCGGCTACTCGGCCGAGATCTGGCGCGACGCGGCGCCGGAAAAGGTCGATCTTGCCCTCAAGGGCGAGGGCGGCTTCCAGGGCGCGTGCCTGACGCTGGCCGCCACCCGCTCGCTCCGCGAATTCCCGACGAACGGCGGCGCGCCGCTCAAGGCGTGGGGCGTGGTCCTCGCCTCGAACCGCGCCCGCGAGGGCGTCGAGCGCCAGGCCGACCGGCTGAAGAACCGCTACGCCGGCCTGCTCGCCGGCGAGGAGTTCAGCTACTCCCGCAACCGCCGGGCGGGGATGCCCCGGATGCACGTCGCCCAGGTCGGCCGCGACAGCCGCGCCGAAGCCAACGCCCTCTGCGGCCGCCTGCGCGCGGCCGGAGCGGACTGCATGGTCCTCTCGAACTGATCGTCACTCGAAGCTCACGACCTGGTCGTTGAGCGGCAAGGCCTCGGCGTGGGCGCCGGACAGGCGCGGATCGATCGCGACGGGCTTGCCGGCCATCGACGCCTCGAACGCCGCATCCGAGCCGCCCTTCAGCACGCCCGCGCTGCCAAAGCGGCGAATGGCGAAGGGCAGGCCGCGCGCCCCGAGAGGCGAGGGCGTGTCCATCAGCTGGAAATGCAGATGCGGGCCGTCGGAGTTGCCGGTATTGCCGAGTTGCGCCAATTGCTGGCCGGCGGTCACCCGCTCGCCCTCGGCGACCTTGAAACTCCCCTTCAGCAGATGGGCATAGAGCGCATAGACGCCGTCGCCGAGGTCGAGGACGATCGTGTTGCCGGTGATGACCTCCGGCGCGAGGTTCGGATCGCGCGCGAACGGAACTTGCGGGTCGAGGCCGTCGAACGCGTCGACAACCACGCCGTCGGCCACGGCGTAGACCGGCGCGCCGTAGAACGGGTAGTCCCCGAGCTTCGAGCCGTCCCCGGAGAACAGCGCCCCGTCGGGGCCGATCTGCATCCAGTCTATCGCGAAGGTCTCGGGGAAGCGCAGCGCGCCGTTCACCACCTCGGCGCCGGCCCGGTGCGAGGTGGCGCTGTCGCAGCAGCCGTTGACCACGACCCAGCCCGGTCCGCGCAGCGGCGCGTCGATCACCCGCGCCGGGGGGCCGAGCGGCGTCTCGCCCGCCGTGAAGGTCACCGTCGCGGGCACCGCGGCGTCGGCCGGAAACGGCGCCGGCCTGCCATCCTTGCCAGCGAGCCGGCGCGAGGCGGTGACGCGGGCGGCGACCGTCGCCGGCAGCGGCGCGGCGGGATCGAGCGCGGCGTCGGTCAGCACGACGGCGAGACCGCCCGGGGGCAGCGCGCCGTCGACCATCGTCCAGGCGATCGTCATGGCGGCGAGCGCGTCGCCTTCGAGCGTGGCGAGCGCGGTCCCGTCCGGGCCGACGATCTCGACCTTCTCGACGGTCATGAAGAGGTGGCCCGGGTTGCCGATGACGATCTCGGAGGCGAGATGCACCCTGCCGTCGGCTCCCGTGACCGGCGCGGGCGGACTCAACGTTGCGACCGTCAGCGACGTGAAGGCCTCGCCCGGCAGGACGCCCTGCGCGGCCACGGGGACCGGCGCCGACAGGGCGGCCGCGAGAATGGTGTGACGGACGGACATGCGGCCTACCCGCGGCCGCGAGGACGCAGGCCGTCCGGGCGGCCGCGGGACGGCGACCCGAGCATGGCGCGCCGGCGGCCGCCATGCAAGCGCCGGGCGGTGGCCCGCCCGGCGCGATTGCGTCAGTTGTTCGCCGGAGCCGGTTCGGCCGGCGCAGCGGGCGCAGTCTCGGCCGGCGCAGCGGGCGCGGTCTCGGCCGGCGCAGCAGGCGCAGTCTCGGCCGGCGCGGCAGATTCGGCCGGCGCGGCAGGTTCGGCCGGGGTCGTGGCGGCGGGCTGTTCGGTGGTGGCGGGCGCCGACGTGGCCGGCGCGGTCTCCTCGCCGCCGCGCATGCTGTAGAAGAGAATGACCAACACCACGACGACGACCGCCGCGATGATCATGTTGCGCTGGCTCATGTGCCAATGTCCCCCTTGAAAGGCCTGCGGGCGTCCTGCCCGCACGAGAACCATTTGGTCCACGCCGGGCCGTTAGGCAAGGCCGAGGGCGCGATGCGCGGGGGCCCGCCCGTCCCGGAACCGGACAGGAAGAAGCCCGCCGACCGGAGGGTCGGCGGGCTCGCGGAAATCCGGGCCTTCGCCCGGGGGCGCGTGGTCAGGCGGCCTTGGCCTCGACGAGGCCGGCATCGGCCTTGCCGATGGCGATCCGGCGCGGCTTCAGCGCCTCGGGAACCTCGCGGACGAGTTCGACGTGCAGCAGGCCGTTCTCGACGGTCGCGCTCTGGGCCCGGACGTGGTCGGCGAGCTGGAAGCGGCGCTCGAAGGCGCGGGTCGCGATCCCGCGGTGCAGGAAGGCGCCGGCGTCCTTCTCCTCGGTCTCCGCCTTGCGGCCCGAGATCACCAGCAGACCTTCGCGGCTCTCGATCGACAGCTCGTCCTCGGCGAAGCCCGCGACCGCAATGGTGATGCGCCAGGCGTTCTCGCCGGTCTTTTCGATGTTGTAGGGCGGATAGGTCGACTGCGCCGCGTCCGCGGTGGTCACCTGATCGAGGATCGACGCAAGCCGGTCGAAGCCGACGGTCGAACGATAGAGGGGGGTAAGATCGAAGCGCATGTGCATCCTCCTTGAGCGACACATTTGGCGGGCCATCCGCATGGACTGGCCCCTGATCTGCCGTCCGGCCCGCTCGACGGCGCCGGACGATCCGGAAATGGGCGTCCTTCCGCGCGCGTTCAACCCGTTCCGGCGCCGAACTTGCTTCACGCCTGCGCAACGGACATGCGTCTCCGCCTGAATGCCTCGCGCCCGCATTAACGATTCAATCCTGACTCTTTTGCTTAGCATATGCGTTGTGCATGCGCCGTGCATGGGGTGTGCATCGAAGGATCCGCCGTAAACCTTTGACGCCGAAGCCCTCAGACGGAAACCGCCTCAGCGCGCCGCGTCGCCCTCCGCCTCGGCCTGCGCGGCAAGGTCGGCGCGCAGCGCGTCGATCCGCGGCCCGACCAGGGCCGTCAGCGTGATCTCCGAGCCGTCGGGGAGGGCGCCCATCCCGGCGACGACAGCGACGATTCGGACCGCGGCCCCCTCGCCCGCCAGCACCGGCGCCCCGGAAACGCCGCGCTCGACCGCGCAGTCGATGACGAGAAGGCCGTCGATCGCACCCATCGGCGGACAGTTCTCGCTGATCGACGGCGCCTGAGCCCGGTCCCGCGCGTAGGACACGATCGTCAGCAACTCGTCCCGGGCGGCAAGCGTTCCGACCGCAAAAGGCGTCGCCGCCTCCGGGACCGGAGCGTCAAGCTCGATCAGCGCCATGTCGGCCTCGAGATCCCTCGCCCGCGGCGTCGCCTGCGCCACGAATTCCGGCGGGAACGCGGCGCGGACGACGCGGCGGACGCCAAGGTTCCGCTCCATGCGCTGGCCCGGCACGAAACGGAACTCCGAGAGCGGCACGCGCGCCAGCGTCCGCGGGTGGAACAGGCAGTGCGCCGCCGTCAGGATCTCGCGATCCGACACCATCGCGGCCGTGCAGAACCGCGTTCCCGCGACGTTGAGCCGGCCGATCCCCCCGAACGCCGCCGCCTCCCCGGCGTCGAGGAGCCGCCGTCCATCGCGCTCGACCGGAGCCTCCTGCGCGCCGGCGGCCGACGCGGCAAGCGCAAGCAGCGCCGCGGCAACGCGCGCGGAGGGCCTCAATGCACGGCCGCCAGCGCCGGCGGCTTCGGCCCGCCCGTCGCCCAGTCCAGAAGCTCGACCGTATGCACGACCGGCGTCCCCGCGGCCGAGGCGATCTGCATCATGCAGCCGATGTTGCCGGCCGCGATCGCCTCCGGCCGCTTCTCCTCCAGCGTCGCGACCTTGCGCGCCCTGAGCGCACCCGAAAGCTCCGGCTGGAGGAGGTTGTAGGTCCCGGCCGACCCGCAGCACAGATGCGCGTCGCGGGGCTCCACCACCTCGAACCCCGCCGCTTTCAGCAGGGTCTTCGGGTGGCTCCTGATCTGCTGGCCGTGCTGGAGCGAGCAGGCCGCATGATAGGCGATCCGCAGCGGCCGGGCGTGGGTCGCGTCGTCGAGGCCGAGTTCGACCATGACCTCGGAGATGTCGCGGGCGAGCTTCGCCACGGTGGCGGCGTCCGCGGCGAGCGGATCGTCGGCGAACATCGCGCCGTAGTCCTTGACCGTCGTGCCGCAGCCGGAAGTGTTGATGACGATGGCGTCGAGGCCCTCACCCCCGATCTCCGCCATCCAGGCGCGGATGTTGCGGGCGGCGAAGGCGTGGCTCTCCGCGACCTTGCCCATGTGGTGGGTCAGCGCGCCGCAGCAGCCCATGCCCTCGGCGATCACCACGTCGCAGCCGTGCCGGGTCAGGAGCCGCACGGTCGCGGCGTTGATGTCGCCGTTGAGCGCGCGCTGGGCGCAGCCGGTGAGCAGCGCCACGCGCTTGCGCCGCGGACCCTCGGCCGGGACCACCTGTGGCCGGTCGAGGGGGCCCGCCGGCACGATCTCGGCCGGCGCCATGGCGAGCATGGCCCTGAGGCGGGCGTCGGGCAGCAACCCGGCGAAGGGCCGTCCGAGCCTCGCGCCGAGAAGCGCCAGGCGGAAGCGGCCGGGATAGGGCAGGATCTTCGCGAGCGCCCAGCGCAGCGCCCGCTCGACCGGCGGCCGGCGCCAGGTGCGCTCGATATGGGCGCGAGCATGGTCGACGAGATGCATGTAGTCGACGCCCGAGGGACAGGTCGTCATGCAGGCGAGGCACGAGAGGCAGCGGTCGATGTGCTTCACCGTCTCCGCGTCGGCGGGCCGGCCCGCCTCCAGCATGTCCTTGATCAGGTAGATGCGGCCGCGCGGGCTGTCGAGTTCGTCGCCCAGCACCTGATAGGTCGGGCAGGTCGCGGTGCAGAAGCCGCAATGCACGCAGGTGCGCAGGATTCGGTTCGAGCGCGCGACCTCCGGGTCGCGCAGTTGCTCGGGGGTGAAGTTGGTCTGCACCTCAGGTCTCCGCCGGGCTGGTCATGCGGTCGGGGTTGAGGATGCCGGCCGGATCAAAGCGCGCCCGCAGCCCGGCGGACAGCGCCGCGACCGGCGCGGGCTCCGGCGGAAAGACGCCCCAGCGCGCGCGGGCCGCCGGAGAGGCGCGCACCAGCGTGGCGTGGCCGGGGATGCCGGCAAGCGCCGCCCGGACGTCCGTCTCCTCCGGCGCCAGCGCCCAGACCAGTCCCCCGGCCCAGTCGAACAACAGCTCTGCCCCCGGCAGCGCCGCGGCGACCCGCACCCCGTCCGTCGGCCGCACCGAGACGCGCCAGACCGCGCCCGCGCGACCCGCGAAGCCGGCGGCGTCGCGCAGCCACGCCCAGTCGCCCGGCCCCTCGACCACGCGCGGCATCCCGAAGCGGTCGAGCGCGCGCGCAAGCCCCCGCGCCCGGTGCGCCACCGACCCCTCGAGCCCCTCGAGCCGCACCATCGTCGCCGGCCCGTCCCCGAGTCCGGCGGGGACATGCGCCGCGCCGCTGACGTCGAAGGGCGAGCCGGTGGCCGCGGTCATCAGCTCGACGGCCGCGGCGACCTCGAGTCCGCCCCAGACCAGCGTCGCAGTCGCCTCGACGCCCGGCAGGAGCTTGAACGCCACTTCGGTAAGCACGCCGAGCGTGCCATGGCTGCCGGCCATCAGCTTGACGAGGTCGAGGCCGGTGACGTTCTTCATCACCCGCCCGCCGTTCTTGACGATCGCGCCGGTCCCGTCGACGAACCGCACGCCGATCATCGCGTCGCGGCAGGCCCCGGCCTGGATGCGTCGCGGCCCGGACGCATTCGTCGCCGCCATCCCTCCGACCGTCGGCGCACCGTTCGCGCCGGTGAGCGGCCGCGCGTCCCAGGGCTCGAACGGCAGGCGCTGGCCCTCGGCGGCGAGCGCGGCCTCGACCTCGGCGAGCGGCGTGCCGGCGCGCACGACCATGGTCAGCGCGCCGGGCTCGTAGAGGGCGATCCCCGTCAGCCCCGCCGTCGACAGCGGCTCGCCCGCGACCGCCCCGCCGAGCCCCCGCGTGCCCCCACCCCGGATGGCGAGCGCCCGCCGCGCCGCCGCGGCGTCGCGGACGATCTCGGCTAGCTCGGTCTCGCTGGCTGGCGAATGGCTCGTCACGTTGCCCCCCTCCGTCAGTTGATGCAATTCGACCACTGGAATCAAGGAGCGATCCCGCTCGCGCCCGGTCCACCGGCCGGGTAACGTCAGGGCGACTTCAGGGGGCGCCGATTGAGCGAGCTTGGTTTCCTGCAGGCGTTCGGATGGTGGGGCAGCTTCCTTCTCGCTCTGATTGCGCTTTCGCTGCGACTGTTCTGGGGAATCAACAAGGACGAGGGCCGCGGCCGCTGGATCGCCTGGCTCAGGCACGACACCTTCGCGCGCCGCTATCGCGAGATGCTGAACGCCGGGCTCGACCGGGTAGACCGCTTGCTGTCGCCCGACTTCCCGCGCCTCCCGACCGATCGCCGAAACAACCCCAAGACCGAACTGTCGCGCGCTTGGAGCGCGCCGCTGCCCCGCGCTCGCCCTCGCCGGCTTCACGGCTCTGCTTTTCGTGGTTCTCTGCGCCGTTACGGGAATGTCCTCCTTGGACTCCGATGACAGAACAGTGCTGCTCTTCCTCGGCTTCTTTCCGCTGCTGAACGCCTGGGCGGACTTCGCCTCGGTCGGGCTCACGCGCTGGCGCATGCGGATCGGGGTGCAGGGCAATCTGGTCGTCAACGCCGTGATCGACGGCGTCGCCGCCATCGCGATCCTGGTCGCCCTCGCCCTCGCCATCGTCGCGACCATGCATCTGGTGCGCGACGGCGAGGGCGGCCCCCTCTTTGACCCGGCCTCGCTGCTGGTCGACCTGCGCGCGCAACCGGACAACTACTGGTGACTGCTCGCGACGCTGTTCTCCACGCTGCTCCCCACGCTCGCCCATCTGACCATCGGCGCCTTCGCCCTCTTCACTCTGGTCTCCGGCTGGCTCGGACGGCCGATCGCCGAGGGGCTTCGGAAGGGCGACAGCCCCGGGGGCCGCGCCGCGAGCCTCGCCTTGACGATCGCCGCCGCGCTCGCGGTCTGGCTGCCCTGCCTCGTCCTCTGGTATGGGCTCGCCTTGGGCGGCGGCTTGTTGTTCGACTGGCTTCTGATCCTCATCGAATGGTTCCTCGGCGTGCTGAAAACGGCCTCGCCGGCCTGACCGGGAAACGCAAGCATCAGCCCCGCTGACATGCGTTATCGAAGGTTTCCCCGCGGTAAACGACGCGAGAAACCCCATATCCACCAATGGCTTCGCCCTCCTATCACGCGTGTGAGCGAGCGCGACCGCAGCGACGCCGCCGCCCTCACGCGGCCCGACGCCCCGCGGTATGGGCGAGCGGGAACACCTTCGCCGGGTTCAGCAGCCACCGCGGATCGAACACGTCCTTGACCCGGAGCTGCGCCTCCAGATCCTCGGGCGCGTACTGCACGTCCATCAGGTCGCGCTTCTCGACCCCGACCCCATGCTCGCCGGTCAGGCAGCCGCCCACCTCGACGCAGAGCCGCAGGATGTCGAAGCCGAGCGCCTCGGCCTTCGCCAGATCCCCGGGCTTGTTGGCGTCGTAGAGGATCAGCGGGTGCATGTTGCCGTCGCCGGCGTGAAAGACGTTGGCGACCCCGAGCCCGTAGCCCTCGGTCAGCTCGGTGATCCGGTGCAGCACGAAGGGCAGCTCGCTGACCGGGATGGTGCCGTCGAGGCAGATGTAGTCGGCGATCTGCCCCATCGCGCCGAAGGCCGACTTGCGCCCCTTCCAGATCAGCGCGCTCTCCTCGTCCGATCGGCTCTCGCGGATCACCTCCGGCGCGTGCCGCTCGGCGATGACGATCACCTTCGCGAGCTGCTCGGCGATCTCGGGCTCCGAGCCCTCGACCTCGACGATCAGCAGCGCCTCCACGTCCGGATAGCCGGCATGGGCGAAGGCCTCGCAGGCGCGGATGCAGGGCCGGTCCATGAACTCGATCGCCACCGGCAGCACGCCGGCGCGGATGATGTCGGAGACGCAGGCCCCCGCCACCTCGTTCGAGCCGAACCCGAACAGCACCGGCCGCGCCCCCTCCGGCTTGCGCAGGATGCGCAAGGTCGCCTCGGTGACGACGCCGAGCTGTCCCTCCGAGCCGCAGACCACCCCGAGCAGGTCGAGCCCCGGCGCGTCGAGATGCGCGCCGCCGATCTCGACGATCGTGCCGTCCATCAGCACCATGGTCACGCCGAGCAGGTTGTTGGTGGTCACGCCGTACTTCAGGCAGTGCGCCCCGCCCGAGTTCATCGCGACGTTGCCGGCGATGGCGCAGGCGAGCTGGCTCGAAGGGTCGGGAGCGTAGAAGAAGTCCTCCGCCTCGACCGCGCCGGTGACGCTCAGGTTGGTGCGCCCGGCCTGCACCCGGATGAACCGGTTGGCGTAGTCGACCTCCAGCACCTCCGTCAGCCGCGCCACCCCGATCAGCACCGCGTCCGCCGTCGGCAGCGACCCTCCGGCGAGGCTCGTGCCCGCCCCGCGCGGCACGACCGGCACGCCCATCTCGTGGCAGAGCCGCATCACCGCCGCGACCTCCTCGGTCGAGCCCGGCAGCACGACGGCGAGCGGCGGGCAGCGATAGGCGGTCAGCGCGTCGCACTCGTAGGCGCGCACCTCGTTCGGCTCGAAGATCACGCCGCCCGCCGGCAGCGCCTCCTGTAACCGCCGCACAATGTCGGCCTTGCGCGCGAGGATCGCCGGATCGGGCGCTGGCATCTCCATGGGGATCCTCGCGGAACGGGACAGGCCTCGTAGCCGACATGATAGGTTCCACGCCGGCGGAAGCCAAGGCCGGTCGCAAGGCTGGAACAAGGCTGGAAGATCCGCCTCCGGTCCGCCTCGGGCCCCTTCGCCCGGCGCCGGGAGCGGAAATACGGCGCCGCATCCGCCACGTCGCAGCGCGCCGCGGGCGCAACGGGGCCGCCTGCACACGGTCGCCGCGGCGCCTGGGTCCGGCCGGCGGCGCCGGCCGGAGGGATCAGCGCCCCTCGACCCGCCACGCCGCGAAGGCGAAGAACCCGGCCAGCAGCAGCATCAGCCAGCCCGGCGCGAGGCCGACCTGGCGGATGTCGCGCAGCTGGTAGGCCTGGCGGTCGACGACGCCGATCCAGCCCCGGCCCTCGGCCACCCGGCCCTCGTGCACCAGCCGTATCCCCGGGATCGCGTCCTCCAGCCGCTTCGTGCCGCCGCCCGTCGCCTCGGCCAGCGGCCCGAGCACGGCGCCGGTCGAGACCGGATCGGCGAACTCGCGCGGCGCCCGCGGCCCGACCACCGCCACGCCGGCCAGGTCGCCGTTCGCCAGCCGCCAGACGCCATTCTCCTCCGCGGGCAACCGGCCCTCCCAGCGCCCCGGCGCCACCTCGACCATCTCGATCTCGGTCGTCGCGCCGGAGGGGCTCGTCACCTCGGTCGCCCCGATCTTCTCGGCCAGGGTGCGGCGGCTGACGAGCAGGTTCTCGTCCCGGCGAACGCCGGACAGGGTTTCCTCCTCCAGTTCAGGCTCCTTCATCAGCCAGTGCGCCAGCCGGCGCAGGAGCTCCGCCTGCGGCCCGCCGCCCTCGTAGCCCCGGCTCCACAGCCACGCCTGGTCCGAGGACAGCGCGGCGACCCGGCCCTCGCCCTCGCGGGCGAGGACGAGGAGCGGCCTGCCCTCCGGCCCCTCCATGACCGGTTCGCCCGCCAGCGCCTCGACCTCGGCCATGCGGAACCACCGGCCCCAGCCCGGCGCGCCGTCCGCGTCGGGCGGATGCGGGGCGTGCGCCTCGAGCCCGGCGGTGACCGGGTGGCGCGCGCCGACCTCGCTGATGCGCGGCTTGAAGCCCTCCTCGAAGACATGCGCGGTCGGCGCGACCGGCAGCACCGCGTTGAGCGGCGAGCGCGCCAGGCTGTCGGCGCCGGCGATCTCCTCGCCCGAGGAGACCAGCAGCGCGCCGCCCTCGCGCACGTAGCGGACGATGTTCTCGAAATAGTCGTTCGGCAGGATGCCGCGCCGCCGGTAGCGATCGAAGATGATCAGGTCGAACTCGTCGACCTTCTCCATGAACAGCTCCTGCGTCGGAAAGGCGATCAGCGAGAGCTCGAAGACCGGCACGAAATCCTGCTTGTCCGGCGGCCGCAGGATGGTGAAATGCACGAGATCCACCGCGCTGTCGGACTTCAGCAGGTTCCGCCAGGTCCGCTCGCCCGGATAGGGCTCGCCCGAGACCAGCAGCACGCGCAGCCGGTCGCGCACGCCGTTGATGGTGACGATCGCGGCGTTGTTGCGCTCGGTCAACTCGCCCGCGACCGGTGGGGTGGAGATCTCGAGGACGTTGGCCCCGCCCCGGTTCAGCATCACCGGCAGGCCGACGCTCGCGCCGACGGGGACGTCGAAGCGCAGCGGCTCGCCGCCGTCGAGCGCGATCATGAGCGGCGCCGCGCCCGCGGCCGGCGGCGCGGCCCCGAGATCCTCGATGCGCAGGCGCAGCTCGACCGGCTCGCCGACGATGGCGAAGGCCGGCGCGGTCTCCACCACCACCCGGCGGTCCCAGTCCTTCGCCGAGCCGGTGAGCAGCGCGTGGACCGGCGCGGGAAAGCCGGCGAGCGCCTCGGGGTCGTGCGCCTGGCCGTCGGTGATCAGGATCGCGCCAGCGATGCGGTCCGGGGGCAGCGTCGCGGCGGCCTCGGCCAGCGCGCCGAGAAGCTGGGTTCCCCCGTCGCCGTGATCGGTGACATGGACGACGCGGGTCTCGAGCCTCCCGCCCTCGCCGAGACGCTCCAGCTCCGCCCGGACATCGGCGAGCGCCGCGGCGGTTTGCCCGGACCGATCGCCGATGCGGTTCGAGGCGCTGTCGTCGACGACGACGACAGCGATCGAGGAGACCGGCGCGCGGTCCTCGTCGCGCAGCGAAGGATTGGCGAGCGCGACGAGCAGCGTCGCCGCCGCCAGGGCCCGCAGCCACCAGCCCGACAGGCCCCGCCAGAGCGCCAGCCCGACCACGACGAGCGACAGCGCCGCGAGAAGGCCGAGCGCGGCCCATGGCAGGTGCGGGTCGAAGACGATGGTCCGGTCCATGCGCTACTGCCCCAGCCGCTCAAGAAGCGCCGGCACGTGAACCTGGTCGGATTTGTAGTTCCCCGTCATCACGTACATGATCAGGTTCACCCCGAAACGCAGCGCCATCTCGCGCTGGCGCTCCCCGGAGATGCCGCGGCCGACCGGGAACGCCGGCTGGCCGTCCTCGTCCACCGCCCAGGCCGCGGCCCAGTCGTTGCCGCCGATCACCACCGGCGAGACCCCGTCGTTGAGGTTGCGGAACGGCAGTCCCTCGACTTCCTCGGCGTTGGCGGCGGCCTCGACCCAGACCGGCGCCGCCATGTAGCGGCCGGGATAATCCTGGAGCAGGTAGAAGGTCCGGGTCAGCACGTGGTCGGCCGGCACCTGCTCCAGCGGCGGCACGTCGAGCCGGAGCGCGATGCGCTGGAGCACGCGGCCGTTCGGGGTGCTGGCCCCGAGGGCGCCGCCGAGCTGGCTGTCCTGCGTGTCGAACAGGATCATGCCGCCGAGGCGCATGTAGTCGTTGAGCCTGGCATAGGCCGCGGCCGACGGCGTCGCCTGTCCCTCGACGATCGGCCAGTAGAGGAAGGGGTAGAGCGCGAGCTCGTCGCGCTCTAGGTCGACGGCGACCGGCTCGCCCGGCTCGACGGCGGTGCGCGTGAACAGCGCCGCGCTGAGCCCGACGAGCCCGGCCCGGCTGACCGCGTCGACGCGCGCGTTGCCGGTCTGCACATAGGCGAGCACCGTCTCGTTGGCCGCGAGCACCGCCTCGGCGTCGCCGCTCCTGACGTCCCCCGTCTGGGCCTCCCCCGTCTGGGCCTCCCCCGTCTGGGCATGGCCCTGGCCGGGGAGGACGAGCGCCAGCGCGGCGATCGCCGCCGCGGCGCGCGCGGCGCGGCCGAGCCGACCCGACAGGAGCAGCGTGGCGAGCACGTCGACCGCGAGCAGCCCGAGCGCCAGCGCGAGGAGCCACGGCCCGAGCGCGGTCTCCCGCGGACGCTCCAGCGCCTCGACGACGACGCCGTCGGGCAACGGCGCCAGCGGCGCCAGCGCCTGCCCGGACCGCATCACGTTGAGCGCGACGCGGCGCTCGCCATTGGCGTAGACGCCCGGGGGCATCTCCTCGGACGGGGGCTCGGCGGCGAGCCGGTCGCCCGCGACCCCGGCGATCAGCGTCGGCGCCTCGACGTCGCCGAAGCCGTTCAGAACGACAACCGGAGTCCAGACCCCGCCGTCGAGCGTCGCGGCGCCCCCGGCCATGCCCCCTGCGCTCTGGGTCAGCCGCTCCAGCATGCGCACGAAGAGGCCCGACAGCGGCAGGTTCGACCAGTCGGCGTTGGCGGTGACGTGAAAGAGCACGACCCGCCCGTGGCCGAGGCCTGCGCCGGTGACGAGCGGCGTGCCGTCGTCGAGGCTCGCGAGCACCCGGTCGGGCAGGTCCGGATCGGGCTGCGCCATGACCTGCGCGGTGATCTCGACCTCCTCCGGCACGTCGAGCCCGACGAAGGGGCTCGCCTCCGGGAAGGGTTGCAGCGACCGCGGCGCGCCCCAGGACATCGCGCCGCCAACGCTGCGGCCGCCCGCGCGCAGGCGCACGGGCAGCAGCGGGTCGGCGTCGAGCTGGCCGGCGCCCGATGCGGCGAGCCGCGGCCCGGCGAAACGGATCATGAGCCCGCCGGCCTCGACCCAGCCCGTGAGCGCCGCCCGCTCGTCCTCGCCGAGGTCGCCGACGTCGGCGAGGACGAGCACGTCCGGGGCGGCGGCGAGCATGTCGGAGAGCGGCGCCTCGATCAGCTCGGCGAAAGGTTCGAGCGCGTTGCGCAGATAGTGCATCGGATCGATCAGCTCCTGCGCCTCGCCCCCCGACCCGCCGGCCATCAGCCCCACCTTGCGCCGGCGCACGCTGTCGTCGGCCAGGGCCACGCCGCCTGCCGACCGGCCCTCGGTCAACGCCACGCGCTCCACCCGGTTGCGCAGCTCGACGGGCAGGTCGAACGCGAGATCCACCGCCGTCTCCTCCGCGGCGAAACTCCCGGCGGCGGTCCCGAGCGCGCGCTCGATCCCGTTCGGATCCGGCCCGATCGCCACCACGCCGACCGGCCGCGCCGCGCCCGCGGCGGGCCGCACCGCCGTCACCACGAGCGCGCCGCCGTCGAGCCGCGGCGGCGTCAGCGCCAGCGCGTCGGCCCGCGGCCCGATCACCGTCACCCGCCCCCGGTCGAGCAGCGCCGCGGCCAGCGCCGTCTCGCCGCCGTCGCCGATGCCATCGGTCAGCCACAGCGTCTCGAAGCCGCCCGGCTCGAGCCCGGCGATCCACCCGGCCCACGCCGCGCGATCCGGCCCCCAGGCCCGCGGCGCCAGACCCGCGAGCCGGCCGGTCCAGTCCTGCGCCGGACGCAGCGGCAGCGTCCGCTCCGCCGGAGGCCGGGCCGCCAGCGACACCACCGCCACGGGCCGTCCGTCGCGGGCGGCGTCGTCGAGCGCGCCGACGATGCGGCTCGACCGCGCCGTCCATTCCGGCGCGTCGCCCCAGCCGCCGTCCACCACCACGAGGAGCGGCCCGCCCGCGCCCGGGCGCTCCGGGTTCAGCACCGGCTCCGCGAAGGCGACGAAGGCGGCCGCGAGCGCGACCATGCGCAAGAGCAGCAGCCACCATGGCGTGCGCTCGGGCATGCGCTCAGCGTCGCGCAGGCCGAGCAGCAGCCGCACGCCCGGAAACCGCCGCCGTGCCGGAGCCGGCGGCACGGCGCGCAGCAGCCACCACAGCACCGGCAGGACGACGAGCGCGCCGAGCAGCCACGGCGCAAGGAAGGCGATCGGGCCGATCGTCATCGCCGCCGTCCCCTACCCTTCCCCGATCGCCATGTAGAGCCAGAGCAGCGCCGCGCGCGGGCTCTGGCTGGTCCGGTGCGGCAGCATGCGCCAGCCGAACCGCGCCGCCAGCTCCGCCAGCGCCGCCCGCCGCTCCGCCAGCCGCTCTCGGTAGGCAGCCCGCAAGGCCCGGGCGCGCTGCGTCTCGAAACGCGACCCGCCGCCCATGCTCTCGAAGATCAGCCGGCCGTCGAAGGGAAAGGCCTCCTCGCTCTCGTCGAGCACCTGCACGAAGACCCCGCGCACGCCCTGGTCGGCGGCATGGGCCATCGGCCCGGCGAGCCCGTCGAGATCGCCGAGAAAATCGGAGAGGAACACCGCCCGGCCCCCGCGGGCGAACCGGTCCGCCGGCGGCGCGCCATAATCGGGCCGGCCCTCGCGGAACGGGCCGCCCAGCGCCAGCGCCATGCGGTTGAGCTGCGCCCGGCCCGGCTGCGGCTGCGCCGCGTCGGTGCCCATGAGCGCGACCCGCTCGCCGGCCTTGATCAGCAGCACCGACAGCGCCAGCGCGAGAAGCGCGCCGCGCTCGAACTTCGAGCGGGCCCTGGCGTCGTCGGAATCGCGGTAGTCCATGGCCAGCGCGTCGTCGACCCAGAACGAGACGGTCTGCGCCGCCTCCCACTCCATCTCGCGGATGAACTGCTGGTCCGACTTGCCCGAACGCCGCCAGTCGACCGAGGCGCGCGCGTCGCCCGGCATGGCCTGGCGGTACTGCCAGAAACTCTCGCCCTGCCCGGCGCGACGACGGCCGTGGAAGCCCATGGCCACCGATGCGGCCAGCCGCTCGGCCTCCGCGAGCAGCGGCGGCAACGCGCCGGCGACCTTCTCGGCGTCGCGACGCAGGCCGACCGGCCCCTGCGGCTTGTGCCGGCCGCGCGGGGGCGGGGGCTGGATCACGCGGCGGCCTCCAGCCCGGTGACGTCGTCCACGAGCCGCGAGATCAGCTCGGTCAGGGTCTGGCCCTCGGCGCGGGCCGCGAAGCCGAGCGCCATCCGGTGCACCAGCACCGGATGCGCCAGCGCCGCCACGTCGTCGACGCCGGGCGCGAGCCGCCCCTGGATCAGCGCCCGCGCCCGGATGGCGAGCGCCAGCGCCTGGGCGGCGCGCGGCCCCGGCCCCCAGCTCACCGCGTCGCGCACCGCCGGATGGGCGTCGGGCGTGCCCGGGCGGGCGGCGCGCACGAGATCGAGGATGCGGTCGAGCACCGCCTCCCCGACGGGCAGCCGGCGGACCAGCCGCTGCGCCGCCATCAGGCTCTCGGTGTCGAAGACCGGCTCCGCCAGCGCCTCGTCGACGCCGGTGGTCGAGAGCACGATCTCGCGTTCCTCGTCGCGGCTCGGATAGCCGACGTCGATCTGCAACAGGAACCGGTCGAGCTGCGCCTCGGGCAATGGATAGGTGCCCTCCTGCTCGATCGGGTTCTGGGTGGCGAGCACGTGGAACGGCCGCGGCAGGAAGCGACGCTGGCCGGCGACGGAGACCTCCTTCTCCTGCATCGCCTGCAGGAGCGCCGACTGGGTGCGGGGGCTCGCGCGGTTGATCTCGTCGGCCATCAGCAGCTGGCAGAAGATCGGCCCCTCGATGAACTTGAAGGCGCGGCTGCCGTCGGCGCCGGTCTCCAGCACCTCGGCGCCGAGGATGTCGGCCGGCATGAGGTCCGGGGTGAACTGCACGCGGTTGGCGACGAGCCCGAGCACGACGCCGAGCGTCTCGACCAGCCGGGTCTTCGCCAGGCCCGGCGCGCCGACGAGCAGCCCGTGGCCGCCGCAGAGGATCGCGATCAGCGTGTGCTCGACGACGCTCTCCTGGCCGACGATGCGGCGGGCGATCATCTCGCGCGTGCGCGCCAGCCTCGCCCCCGTCGCCTCGATCTCCGGCACCAGCCCGTCGGCATCCGTCATCCGCCTACCTCCAAACCGAGACGGCGACCCGCCGCCCGGGGGCATCGCCAATCGGGCGAGCATATCCGCCCCCGGCGACGCGGCAAACCTCTCGCGCGTCACAACTGCGAAAGCCCGGCGGATTGTCCCGTCCTGTGGCGCATCGGCGCATCCCCTCGCGCCGTCGGGCCGTGAGATGGCGTCCGCCCGCGCCGCCGTCGGGGCAGGGAAACGGCGCCGCCCGCGCCGCCGTCGCAGCGCGCCGCGGGCGCGACGCTGCAACCGGGCGCGACGCCGACGCGGCGCCGGGACGGCCGCGCAGCGGGCGGAACCTGCCGGGCCGAGTTGCGCCCGCGGTCGCCCGGGGCTAGCCTCGCCGGCGAGGAGGACGCCATGGCCGACCCCGCCCCATCCGCTGACACGCTGGCCACCGCCGCGACCCGGGCGGCGCGCCGGGGGCCGCCGCCGGTGCATCTCTGGAACCCGCCCTTCTGCGGCGATCTCGACATGCGCATCGCCCGCGACGGCACGTGGTTCTACCTCGGCACGCCGATCGGCCGGCAGCCGCTGGTCCGGCTGTTCTCCTCGATCCTGAAGCGCGAGGGCGACGCCTACTTTCTCGTCACCCCGGTGGAGAAGGTCGGCATCCGGGTCGACGACGCCCCCTTCGTCGCGGTGGACTTCACCGTCGCCGGCGAGGGCGCGGAACGCCGGATCACCTTCACGACCCAGGTCGGCGACGAGACCACGGCGGGACCGGAGAACCCGATCCGGGTGGCGCTCGACCCGGAGACCGGCGAGCCCGCGCCGTATGTCCACGTGCGCCGCGGGCTGGAGGCGCTGATCGACCGCAAGAGCTTCTACCGGCTCGTCGAGATCGGCGAGGAGCGGCTGCACGCGGGCGCCCCGTGGTTCGGCGTCGCCTCGGGCGGGGTTTTCTTCCCCTTCCTGCCGGCCGACATGCTGAGATAACCCAGCCGCCCCCGGGAAACGCACCGCCCGTGCAAGCCCGGTCACGTCGCACCGCAACGGCCGAGGAGACCGCGATGAACCTGCCCGCCCATGTCGTTCCTGTCCTGCGCGCGGGCGCGGGCGAGCCCGCCGACGCCGCGCCCGACCGGATCGTCTCCGGCTCCGGCGCCTCGACGGTCTGGAACGCCTTCACGGACGCCGCCGGCCGGTTCCATGCCGGGCACTGGAGTTCGGAGGCGGGCGTCCGTCGCGTCGAGTACACGGAAACCGAGCTGTGCGTGCTCCTCGAGGGCCGCGTGCGCCTCGAGGGCACCGGCGGCGCCGTCGAGTTCGGCCCGGGCGAGGCCTTCGTCATCGCGGCCGGCTTCCGCGGCGTCTGGGAATCGCTCGGCCGCGTGACGAAGATCTACGCCGTCCTGGAGCCCTGACCGCCGTCCGTCAGGCGACGCCGGTCGCGCGCCGCCGCCCGAGGACGCCGAGCGCCGCGAGACCGGCCAGCAGCAGCGCCACCGGCGCCGGCAGCGGAACCGGCTGCACCCGCGCCAGCGCCTCGCGGGCGAGCGCGGCATGGATCGTCGAGCTCGGATGCACCGGATCGAAGAAGGCGAGCAGCGGCGCCATGTCCGCGCCGCAATAGATGTCCGTGCCCGGCACGTAGCAGGGCGTCGTCGCGTCGATCACCCCGAAGGCGGCCGGATCGTCGATCAGCGCCCGGAAGAGCGCGTGGGCGTCCATCTTCGTCACCCGCACGCCCTGGTCGCGCAGGCCGGAGATCCGCTCGTCGAGGCGGGCGTTGAAGGCGTCGCTGCCCTCCTTGGCCTGCTGGGCGCCGCCGGGGTTGATGATCTTGAAGGCCGGGGTCTCGTCGATGGAGGGCAGGTTCCACAGCATGACGTCGCGCACGCCGCGGTCCTTTAGCGCCAGCGCGCCGTCGGCGACACGGTCCGCCGCCGCGGTGCCGACCGCGGCCGCCGTGCCGGTCGGGATGCCGCCGAAGAACAGGTCGTTCGCCCCGAACCACAGGCTCGCCAGCGGCCGCTTGCCGAGCCGCCCCGGCGCCGCCGCGTCGAAGAGCTCCAGCTGGCCGGAGAGGTTCTGCACCGGCGGCGACGGCACCGGGCTGAACGGCGGCGGGTCGCCGGCCGCGCCGTAGGCGAAGGCGAAGTTCCCGGTCTCGAGGTCGTTGTTGGAGAAGCGCCGGGCGACGTGCTCGGCCCAGACCTGGCCGTTGGAGACCCGCCCCTCCCAGTAGGGCGGCGCCGGCACGGCCCCGCCGGTGGCGGCGGAGAGGTTGCCGTCGTCGGACAGGCTGTCGCCGAAGGCCCAGAAGCTCGTGAACGTCGCGGCGCCAGCCTGGCCTGCCGCCGCCAGAAGGCCCGCGGCAAGTCCGCAGGCGAGAAGCGTCCTGTGCATGATCCTGTCCCCCTCCGGCCCCGCGCGGTCCCCGTGCCGCGCGTTCGGTCCGCAAGCGATCATAGGCCGGCACGCGGCACGCGCATAGCGCGATGTCACGATCCCGCCGCGTCAGTCCGCCATGCTGATGGCCCTCGGCTGCAACTCGCGGATCAGCTTGCGCCGCATGGCGCGGGAGAAGTCGCCGTGGTCGTCCGCCATCTCGACGAAGGCGCCCGGCCCGTGGATCACGAAGGCCTCGTAGTGGCGGCGCAGGATGCGACGGGTCACGCCGATGACGAGGCCGTTGACCGTCACGCCCTCGAGCAGCGGGCTCTGCCGGGCGACCAGCGGCGAGATGCCGTCGTTGGTCTCCCCGTCCCCGGAGACGTCGATGATCCGCTCCGGGCAGTCCGGCCGGCCGGCGAGCGCCTCGGCGCCGTAGAGCATCGCCTCGCCGATGGCGGTGGCGTGGCGGGCGAAGGCGCGCGGCCAGGCCTCCAGCCGCGCCGCGACGTCATAGAGGTCGTCGGCGCTGGCGATGGTCGTCCAGTCGAGCGCCGTCGCCTGCTGCCGCCGGCCGCTCCACTCGAAGATCGTCAGCTCGACGACCTGCCCCGGCACGGCGAGGAAGGCGGCGGCGACCTGCGCGTCGCGCAGCGCCGCGGCGAGGCCCCCGGCCTGCAACCGGTACTCGGCCGCGTCGACCGACGAGGACACGTCGATGGCCAGCGCCAGCGCGATGCGGCAGTCCTGCGCCGCCGCGGGCGCGGCGGCGGCGAGCCCCAGCGCGAGCGCCGCGGCTACCAGTGGCCGACGTTCGGGGCGCTTTTCCATGGTTCCGCCGGCGGCAGCGCCGGCCCCGACTGCAAGAGCTCGATCGAGACGTTGTCGGGGCTGCGCACGAAGGCCATGCGCCCGTCGCGCGGCGGGCGGTTGATGACGACCCCCGCCGCCGCCAGCTCGGCGCATTTGTCGTAGATGTTCGCGACCTCGTAGGCGAGATGGCCGAAGTGCCGGCTGTCGGACGGCAGCCCCGCGTCGCCGTCCCAGTTGTGGGTCAGCTCCACCGGACACTCCTCCTGCCCCGGCGGCGCCATGAAGACCAGCGTGAACCGCCCCTGCTCGCTCTCCACCCGGCGCGTCTCCCTCAGCCCGAGCAGCCCGTAGAACCGCATCGAGGCCTCGAGATCCTTCACCCGCACCATCGTATGGAGATATTTCATCTTCATCTGGGGCTCCCCTTGCGGTCTAATGCCATATGTAGTGGCGGCGACTCACCCGCCCGCCCCCTGGGAACAAAGATATGCCGCTGACGCCGGAACAACAGGCCGAAATCGCCGCCGCCCGCGCCGACGCCCGGGTGACCTCGCGCGCGATCTCGCCGGGGATGGAGGCCTGGCTGCACCGGGCGATCCCGGTCCTCGACCACGGGTTGATCCGGGTCGTCGACTACATGGGCGACGACGCCGCCATCGTGCAGGCCGCCCGCGTCTCCTACGGCCAGGGCACGAAGACCGCCCGCGACGACGCCGGCCTGATCCGCTACCTGATGCGGCACTGGCACTCGACCCCCTTTGAGATGTGCGAGATCAAGCTGCACGTGAAGCTGCCGGTGTTCGTCGCCCGCCAGTGGATCCGCCACCGCACCGCCAACGTCAACGAATACTCCGCCCGCTACTCGATCCTCGACCGCGAGTTCTACATCCCCGCCCCGGAGCACCTCGCCGCGCAGAGCCGGGTCAACAACCAGGGCCGCGGCGAGCTGCTGGCGGGCGCCGAGGCGGCGCGGGTCCTCGCGATCCTGCGCGAGGATTCCGGACGCGCCTACGACCACTACGAGGCGATGCTGTCGCAGGACGGCCAGGCCGGCCTCGCCCGCGAACTCGCCCGGATGAACCTGCCGATGAACGTCTACACCCAGTGGTACTGGAAGGTCGACCTGCACAACCTTTTCCACTTCCTGCGCCTGCGCGCCGACGCCCACGCCCAGTACGAGATCCGCGCCTACGCCGAAGCCCTGTGCGAGGTGGTGAAGGACTGGGTGCCGGCGGCGTGGGACGCCTTCGAGGACTACCGCCTGAACGCCGTGCAGTTCTCCGGCAAGGGCATGGAGGCCCTGCGCCGGATGCTGAAGGGCGAGACGGTGACGCGCGAGGACGTGGGGATGAGCGCGGGCGAGTGGCGGGAGTTTGAGGGGGCGCTACTGAGCAATGTCTAGATCGCGGCGCCATCACTACGTTCCTAAATGGCTTTTGCGTCGGTTCTGTTTCTCGGGTAAGAGCTTATACTACTATTCACGTCACGCAGCGGATAAGGGCGTTCACGCTAGGAATATAAACTCGGTATTCTATGGATCACATCTAAATTCTGTTTGCTACAGAACCGGAGTCATCGACGACGGGCTAGAAAGAGGTTTATATCAAAAACTGGACGACGAGGCCGCGTGTTTCGTTGCGGAGGTTGAGGCTGCAATCGACGCCGGCTACGAGCCGTACGTAGTTGATGAAAGCAAGGCATTCGTCGCTCATCTATTCTACAATCAATTTAAGAGGACAAAGGAATTTCACGATCATGTTGGTCTACATCTTAGTATAAAAGACATGCTTAAGAATGTTGCCGCAACTGTCGAAGCCGAATTCGGTATGAGCGACCAAGAGCGCAGAGACTTCTTCCATCCGGATTCCGTGAGAGAGGACGAGGACTACGTTCGAACCCAAGTCCTAGCCCACCAGGGTGATACCGTGTTAAAAGCGCTGGCTGCACTGATACCAGTTTTCGCTATTGCGCCCACCGGAAGAGAGTTCATCATCGGGGGTCGTCCAGTTGCCGCGTTTCCCGATCCCCACGCGCAGTATGGGCGCGAGTACTGGATGCCGATCAATCCAACAACTGCAATCGGACTTGTTGGAGAGACCCCCGTGAACAGAGAACGAAGAATATTCGCTATCAGCACGGATCAAGTTCGACGGTTAAACATCGGGTGGAGCAAGCAGAGCGAGACGTTCGCCGGGAAGAATAGGAATCTGGTTCAATCGCTAGTCTCTCCTCGCTAGCAAGAGTAGAGCGGGTGCTCGCACCCACCTCTCTGACCGCCCAACTCAATGGGCGAGCCAGCGTAGGGTCCGCTATCGACCCACCACTTTCCCCAAACCCTCCTCCTGCGCTACCCTCCCGCCCATGACCAGGCCCACGCCAACCCCCAGGCAGGCCGCCCTCGCCGCGATCAGCGCCCTCCCGGACACGGCCTCCTTCGAGGAGATCGCCTACCGCCTCCACGTGCTCGAAGCGATCGAGGCGGGAAATGCCGAGATCGAGGCCGGCAAGGGAATCCCCCATGAGGAGGTCAAGGCCGAGATCGCCCGGTGGCTCCCTCCCCTGTAGTGAGCCAGCGCAGGACCGAAGGCTTGCCAAATCTTGCCATCGCGCCCACACTCGTCGCCATGACCACGATGAACATCTCCCTCCCCGACAGCCTGAAGTCCTACGTCGACGCGCAGGTCGCCGCCCGTGGCTACGGCAGCGCCAGCGAATACCTGCGCGACCTGATCCGGCGCGAGCGGGACCGCCAGCACCTGCGCGAACTCCTGCTCGAAGGCGCCGCCTCCGGGCCGGGGGTCCTCGCCGACGCGGCCTTCTTCGACTCCCTGCGCGACGAGATCCGCGACGCGGGAGCCGCGTGACGCCGAAGCCTGTCCACCTCGGCGACGCGGCGCGTCTCGACGTCCGCGCCGGCGCCTTCGCCTGCCGCACGGAAGCAGGCGAAGCCGTCGCCTTCCGCTTCACGCAGGCGGTGGAGCGCGCCCTTGGCCATATCGGCGGTCATCCGGACTCCGGCTCGCCCCGGTACGGGCACGTGCTGGACCTGCCGGGTTTGCGGGTCTGGCCGGTCCGGCGCTTCCCCTACCTCGTCTTCTATGTCGAGGCCGAGAACGCGGTGGTCGTCTGGCGCATCCTGCACGCAAGCCGCGACATCCCGGCGACCCTTCTCGCCGACGATGGCTGACGTCTCGCGCGACCGCGCCCTGCCTACCCCTTCAGCCTGGCGAGCACGTCGAGCATCGCCGGCGAGGTGTCGGTGTGGATCGGTATCGTCGCCGTCGTCCCGACGCCTGCTCAACCGGCGAACGGATTCACCACCCGCATCCGCCCCGCCACCAGCATCCCGTCCTGCATGTCCTCCGACAGCAGCGTCTCGCACCCGGCGAGCAGCCCCGCCGCAACGATCATGGCGTCGTAGACGGAAAAGCCGTGCCGCTCCGCCAGCGCCATCCCGAGTTCGTGCGTCTCGACCGTCAGCGGCGCGACGGCGACGAGGCGCCTCACCCCGGCGAGCAGCTCCGCCGTCTCTCCCCAGCCGAGGCCCGCCTTGCGTCGCGCCACGTTCGCGAGCTCGTTCAGCACCTGGACGCTGATCGTTCCGCCCTGCGCCAGCCGCCGTTCGGCGATCTCCGCCTTCCTCGCGTCGCTCGACAGGAGATAGGCAATGACGTTGGTGTCGAAGAACGTCGCGCCGCTCATCGCTCGCTGGCTGCTTCCCGGTCGAAGCGGAAGTCGGCGGGCAGCCGGCCCCGGAGCCCGCGCAGGCGCGCGAGCACTTCCTCGGGGTCGGGCTTGCGCCGGACGTTGAACCGGCGGCCATCCTCGACCGCGATCTCGATCTCGTCGCCCTCCTTCAACCCCAGCGCCTCGACGACGCCCGCGGGAAGTCGCACCGCGAGGCTGTTCCCCCAACGCGAAACCTGCATGGCCGGCTCCATGATATACGCGACCGCAATGTATATCCTCCGGTCGGTCCGGGCAATGGCGCCACACGACCGCCCGCGCCCCCGTCGTGAACGCGCGTCAGCCGTCCGTCAAAAAGTGGCAAGCCTGATTCCTGTACCTGAAGGACAGCCGCACCCACATGCGGTCACGGCGCCCGGCGGTCGACCTGATTCCTGTACCTGAAGGACAGCCGCACCCACATGCGGTCACGGCGCCCGGCGGTCGACCTGATTCCCGGTCTGCGCGGCTAGCCGGGGGCATGCCCCCGGCTAGCCGCGCACGTTCGTTGGCTGGCTCGTCCCCGGGCGCCGGAGTGTTCGATCCGAACAGTCGGTCGGGCCCCGCCGCGGCGGGCGTCCGCGTACAGGACAGGACCCATGCTCGCACCCACCCCCATCGCCGGCATCGACGTCGGCAAGCATTTCCTCGATCTCGGCTTCGAGCCGGCAGCCCGAGCCCGCCGCGTCACGAACGACGCCGCCGGCATCGCCGCGCTGATCGCGGCCCTGCGCGGCCGCGGCGCAGCCCGGGTGGCGCTGGAGGCGATCGGGCCCTACGCTTGGCCGGTGACCGCGGCGCTGGTCGCCGCGGGCTTCGAGGTCCGCCTCGCCGATCCGCGGCAGGTCCGCGCCTTCCGCACCGCCGAAGGGCGCATCGCCAAGACCGACCGGCTGGACGCCGGCCTCATCGCGCGCTTTGCTGGCGCCATGCCCCAGCGCCTCCGCCCCGCCCCCGAGCCGCAAACCCTGGCGCTGAAGGCGCTTTCCACCCGCCGCCGCCAGCTCGTCGAGCTCGTGGCGATGGAGAAGACCCGCCTCGGCCAGGCCTTCGACGCGACCATCGCCGAAGGCCATCGCATCGTCATCGCCGCGCTCGAGGCCGCCTGCAAGGAGATCGAGGCCCGGCTCGACGCCGCGATCGCCGCCGATCCCGCCCTCGTCCGCCGCCGCGAGATCCTCGTCTCGATCCCGGGCGTCGGCCCCCGCATCGCCGGCATCCTCATCGCCGACATGCCCGAACTCGGCGCCCTCGACCGGAAGGCCGCCGCCAGCCTCGCCGGCCTCGCCCCGCATCCGGACCAGAGCGGCCGCCTGCCGGGACGCAACGCCATCTCCGGCGGACGGCCATGCCTGACAGCGGCCTTTTACATGGCCGGCATGGTCGCCGCCCGCTGCGATCCCCGCTTCAGGGCGGCCTATCGCGCCCTCCGTGACGCCGGAAAGCCGCCAAAGGTCGCCATCATCGCAACCGGCCGACGCCTCGCAACCATCGCAAACGCGCTCATCCGCGAGGACATCACCTTCGAGAAAAGCAGGTTCGCCGCTTGACAGCCAATACAGCCGCCAGCCCGATTCCAGCCGCCTTCCAGCCTGCATTTTTCGAGCCGTTCCAAGGGGATGACCGCCCCCGTCACGCCCGGGCCGATCAGGCCGGAAATCAGTCCCGCGCCCGCGCCCGCGCCTCGTAGACGTCGAAGGGGACCGCCGGCTCGTCCTTGGCGCAGCGGATGACGAGGCTGGTCTTGACGCTCGCGACGTTCGGGGCCGAGGTCAGGTGCTCGGTCAGGAAGGTCTGGAAGGTCGAGAGATCCGGCGCGACGCATTTCAGGATGAAGTCGATCTCGCCGTTCAGCATGTGGCATTCGCGCACCAGCGGCCACGACCGGCACCTGGTCTCGAAGGCCGAGAGGTCGGCCTCGGCCTGGCTGGTCAACCCGACCATGGCGAACACCTGCACCTCGAAGCCGAGCTCGCGCGCGTTGATCGCGGCGTGGTAGCCCTGGATGAAACCCGCCTCCTCCAGCGCGCGCACGCGGCGCAGGCAGGGCGGGGCCGAGATGCCGACGCGGCGCGAGAGCTCGACGTTGGTCATGCGCCCGTCGGCCTGGAGTTCGGCGAGGATCTTGCGGTCGATCGGGTCGAGCTTGGCGCCCGGCATGGGTCAGGTCCGTTTGATTGCGTTCAGACCGCTCCTAGCAGAAATAAAGTTGCGCCTTCAAGCAACATAAGGCCGTGAGGCGCTGCGATCGGCGATTGCGCCCGCCCGGCGGGCAGGCCACAAGACCCGCGCAACCATGTCTGGGCCGGAGGCGGAATTGGACACTGCAACCGTCGAACGGGGCATGCATATCGGGGGCGTCACCTTCGGGACGTTCCTCGTGGATCTGCTCTTCATCTTCCTCTTCATCATGTGGATCTGGCTCGCCATCACGGTGATGCTCGACCTGTTCCGCCGCCATGACGTCTCCGGCGTCGCCAAGGCCATGTGGGTGATCCTGATCGTCGTCTTCCCGTACATCGGCATCTTCATCTACCTGCTGACGCAGTCGGGCGGCATGGCCCGGCGCAACGCCCAGCAGGCCGAGGCGGCGCGCGACCAGCTCCGCAGCATCGTCGGCTTCAGCGTGGCGGACGAGATCGCCAAGCTCGACAAGCTGAAGGCCGAGGGCGGCATCAGCGAGGCGGAGTTCAAGACGCTGCGCGGACGGCTGGTCGCCGGGTGACGGCCGGCGCGCCGCGGCCGGACGCTTCACACCGGGCCGCGGCGCGCCTATATCGCGGGGCCGGAGGATTCCCCATGCCCGAGACTCGCCATACCCGCCTGCTCATCATCGGCTCCGGCCCAGCGGGCTACACGGCCGCGGTCTACGGGGCGCGCGCGATGCTAGCGCCGATCCTGATCCAGGGCATCCAGCCGGGCGGGCAGCTCACCATCACCACCGAGGTGGAGAACTGGCCCGGCGACGTCGAGGTGCAGGGACCGGCGCTGATGGAGCGGATGGAGGCCCACGCCAGGGCCACCGGGGCGGAGATCGTCTCCGACCACATCTCCCGGCTCGACCTGTCGCAGCGGCCGTTCAAGGCCTGGGGCGACGGCGGCACGCTCTACACGGCCGACGCGCTGGTCCTCGCCACCGGGGCGCAGGCGCGCTGGCTCGGGCTCGCCTCGGAGGAGCGGTTCAAGGGCTTCGGCGTCTCGGCCTGCGCGACCTGCGACGGGTTCTTCTACCGGGGACGCGAGGTCGTGGTGCTGGGCGGCGGCAACTCCGCGGTCGAGGAGGCGCTGTTCCTGACCAACTTCGCCACCAAGGTGACGCTGGTCCACCGGCGCGACGAGCTCCGGGCCGAGAAGATCCTCCAGGAGCGGCTGTTCCGCCATCCCAAGATCGAGACGATCTGGCATCACGCCCTCGACGAGGTGCTCGGCGAGACCGATCCGCTCGGCGTCACCGGGGTGCGGCTGCGCGACGTGCGGACCGGCGAGACGCGGGAGCTGAAGGCCGACGGCGTCTTCGTCGCCATCGGGCACGCCCCGGCGTCGCAGCTGGTCGAGGGTCAGCTGGAGCTGCACCACGGCGGCTATGTCCGCACGTTCGGCGGATCGACGGCCACGTCGGTTCCTGGCGTGTTCGCGGCGGGGGACATCGCCGACCCGATCTATCGGCAGGCGGTGACCTCGGCGGGAATGGGCTGCATGGCGGCGCTCGACGCCGAACGGTTCCTCGCAGCGCATGACGCGGCGGGCGAGCCGGCGCCGGACGCCGCGCAAGTCGCGGCGGCCGAATAGGCCGGCCGCCGGACGAAGGAGCCGGATCGTCAGCCTCGATCCATCGACCCTGTCGGCGATGACCGGTCGTGGTCCCTCGCCTCCGGCGAGAGACCAGATCGCGTCAGTGCACGCTGACCGGCGAGAACTCGTTCTGGCGGGCGACAACGAAGGCCTGGGCCCGATCGGGCACCAGGGCCAGCACCTCGCCGCCCTCGGCATGGATGGCGTAGAGGTGGTCGAGCCCGCCGGTGCGGGCGCGGATCTCCTCCGGAAGGTCGGCGGTCTTCACCTCGCGCACATAGACGATGCGCTTGCCGTCCTCGGCGGAGAAGCTGGGAAAGTCCGTCATGTCTCTGCCTCCTGTGGCATTCAGCGGCCCTTGCGGGTGATTCCGATGGTGCGGATCACCGTCTCGGGCGCGGCACGTTCGAGGTCTATGTGCAGGAGCCCGTTCTCGAGCGCCGCGCCACGAACCTCGACGCCGTCCGCGAGCACGAAGCTGCGCTGGAACTGGCGCGCCGCGATGCCCCGATGCAGGAAGACGCGGCCCTCGGCCTCGTCCTTCTGCCGGCCCCTCACCACGAGCTGGCTTGCTTCCAGCGTGATGGCGAGGTCGTCCTCCGAGAACCCCGCCACGGCGAGCGTGATGCGGTAGGAAGCGTCGGACGTCTGCTCGATGTTGTAGGGCGGATAACCATCCGCGCCGGTCTTCGCGCTGCGTTCGACCAGACCGTCGAGCCGCTCGAACCCAAGGAGATGCGGGTGCGACGCGAACGTCAGTTTCGTCATGGCGCGAGTCCTCGTGAAGCGACTTCGACCCGGGCCCCTGCACAGGCGACCCGTTGGAATCGAGATGGGTTCGGCTCCCGACGAAAACAAGACAGACCGTCGTCTGCTCGACTGATCGACACCGGCGCCCAGGAAAGCGGCGACAGGCGAAGCGGCGCCTCGTAGCGGGCGCGGCCGATTGTCTGTCGGGCGGCGCTGGGGTAGGGAATCCCGGCCGTCGCGTCCCCTTCGCGGCGCCAGCGAGGGCAGCCACCCATGCCGAGCTTCGAGAAGATCCTGATCGCCAACCGCGGCGAGATCGCGATCCGCGTCATGCGCGCCGCGAACGAGCTCGGCAAGCGCACGGTGGCGGTGTTCGCCGAGGAGGACAAGCTCTCGCTGCACCGCTTCAAGGCGGACGAGGCCTATCGCATCGGCGAGGGGCTGGGCCCGGTGGCCGCCTATCTGTCGATCCCCGAGATCACCCGCGTGGCGAAGATGAGCGGGGCGGACGCGATCCATCCGGGCTACGGGCTCCTCAGCGAGAACCCCGAGCTGGTCGAGGCCTGCGAGGCGAACGGCGTCACCTTCATCGGCCCGACCTCGGCGACGATGCGGATGCTCGGCGACAAGGCCAGCGCGCGCAAGGTGGCGATCGCGGCCGGCGTGCCGGTGATCCCGGCGACCGACGTCCTGCCCGACGACATGGCCGAGGTCCGCCGCATGGCCGCGGCGGTCGGCTATCCGTTCATGCTCAAGGCGAGCTGGGGCGGCGGCGGCCGGGGGATGCGGCCCGTCGCGAACGAGGGCGAACTGGAAGAGAAGGTGCTGGAGGGCCGGCGCGAGGCGCTGGCCGCCTTCGGCAACGGCGAGGGCTATCTCGAGAAGATGATCGTCAACGCCCGGCACGTCGAGGTGCAGATCCTCGGCGACAAGTTCGGCACGATCTATCACCTCTGGGAACGCGACTGCTCGGTGCAGCGGCGCAACCAGAAGGTCGTCGAGCGGGCGCCGGCCCCGTACCTGAGCCAGGAGCAGCGCGAATACGTCTGCGAACTGGCGCTCCGGATCGCGCGCGCGGCCAACTACGAATGCGCCGGCACGGTCGAGTTCCTGATGGATCGCGACAGCGGCGCATTCTACTTCATCGAGGTCAACCCTCGCATCCAGGTCGAGCACACCGTCACCGAGGAGGTGACCGGAATCGACATCGTGCGCGCGCAGATCCTGATCGAGGAAGGCGCCACGATCGCCGAGGCGACCGGCATGGCGAGCCAGGCGGAGATCACGCTGCACGGCAACGCCATCCAGTGCCGCATCACCACCGAGGATCCGCAGAACAACTTCATCCCGGACTACGGCCGGATCACCGCCTATCGCGGCGCGACGGGGATGGGCATAAGGCTCGACGGGGGCACGGCCTATTCGGGCGCGGTCATCACCCGCTACTACGACAGCCTGCTGGAAAAGGTCACCGCCTGGGCGCCGACGCCGGAGGACGCGGTGGCGCGGCTCGACCGGGCGCTCAGGGAGTTCCGCATCCGCGGCGTCTCGACCAACATCGCCTTCGTCGAGAACCTGCTCAAGCATCCGAGCTTTCTCGATTACAGCTATACGACCAAGTTCATCGACACGACGCCCGAACTCTTCCGCTTCGAACGGCGGCGCGACCGGGCGACGCGGATCCTCAACTACGTCGCCGACATCACCGTGAACGGTCATCCCGAGACCGCCGGGCGGCCGAAGCCGCCGGCGCAGGCGCGCGCGCCGAAGCCGCCGGCGGTTCCGGCCGAGGCGCCATCGGACGGGACGCGGCAGCTTCTCGACGCGCACGGGCCGAAGGCGGTCGCGGACTGGATGCTGGCGCAGGAGCGGGTGCTCGTCACCGACACGACGATGCGCGACGGGCACCAGAGCCTGCTCGCCACCCGGATGCGTTCCTACGACATGATCCGCATCGCGCCCTCCTATGCGCACATGCTGCCGACGCTGTTCTCGGTGGAGTGCTGGGGCGGCGCGACCTTCGACGTCGCGTATCGCTTCCTTCAGGAATGCCCGTGGCAGCGGCTGCGCGACCTGCGCAGGGCGATGCCGAACCTGATGACGCAGATGCTGCTGCGCGCCTCGAACGGGGTGGGCTACACCAACTATCCCGACAACGTGGTCGAGGCCTTCGTCGGGCAGGCGGCCTCGTCCGGGGTGGACGTGTTCCGGGTGTTCGACAGCCTGAACTGGGTCGAGAACATGCGCGTGGCGATGGACGCCGTGGTCGCGGCGAACAAGGTCTGCGAGGCGGCGATCTGCTACACCGGCGATCTCTTCGACCCGGACCGGGCGAAATATGACCTGAAGTACTACGTCGCCATGGGCAAAGAGCTGCGCGACGCCGGCGCCCACGTGCTCGGGGTCAAGGACATGGCCGGGCTGCTGAAGCCCTCGGCCGCCTATGCGCTCATCAAGGCGCTGAAGGAGGAGGTCGGGCTGCCGGTCCACTTCCACACCCACGACACCAGCGGCATTGGCGCCGCATCGATCCTCGCCGCGGCGCGGGCGGGCGTGGACGCGGTCGACGCGGCGATGGACGCCTTTTCGGGCGGGACGTCGCAGCCCTGCCTCGGCTCGATCGTCGAGGCGCTGAAGCATACCGAGCGCGACACCGGGCTCGACATGGGCGCGATCCGGACGATCTCGGACTACTGGGAGGCGGTCAGGACGCAATACGCCGCCTTCGAGGCGGGACTGAAGGCGCCGGCGTCGGAGGTCTATCTCCACGAGATGCCGGGCGGCCAGTTCACCAACCTCAAGGCGCAGGCGCGCTCGATGGGGCTCGAGGAGCGCTGGCACGAGGTCGCGGCGATGTACGCCGAGGTGAACCGGATGTTCGGCGACATCGTGAAGGTGACGCCCTCGTCCAAGGTCGTGGGCGACATGGCGCTGATGATGGTCGCGCAGGGTCTCACCCGGGCGCAGGTCGAGGATCCCAAGGTCGAGGTCGCCTTCCCCGACAGCGTCGTCGACATGATGCGGGGCAACCTCGGCCAGCCGCCGGGGGGCTGGCCGGAGGCCTTGCAGCGGAAGGTGCTGAAGGGCGAGCCCGCCTCGACCGACCGGCCGGGGGCGGTGATGCCGCCGGCGGACCTCGGGGCGCTGCGGGCGAAGCTCAAGGCGACGCTGCCGGAGACGTCGATCGACGACGAGGACTTCTGCGGCTACCTGATGTATCCCAAGGTCTTCGTCGACTACGCCACCCGGCACGCCGAGTACGGGCCTGTGCGGACGCTGCCGACCCCGGTCTACTTCTACGGGATGGAGCCGGGGGACGAGATCTCGGCCGAGATCGACCCCGGCAAGACGCTGGAGATCCGGCTGCAAACGGTCGGCGAAACCAACGAGGACGGCGAGGTGCGCGTCTTCTTCGAGCTGAACGGCCAGCCGCGCACCGCCCGGGTGCCGAACCGCAAGGCGCAGGCCCTCGCCCCGAGGCGGCCGAAGGCCGAGCCGGGCGCCCCGGGCCACGTCGCCGCGCCGATGCCGGGAGTGATCGCCTCGGTCGGCGTCGCGCCGGGCCAGGAGGTGAAACCCGGCGACCTGCTCGTCACCATCGAGGCGATGAAGATGGAGACCGGCCTTTATGCCGAGCGGGACGGCACGGTGAAGGCGCTCCACGTCCAGCCGGGGAGCCAGGTGGACGCGAAGGATCTGCTGGTCGAGTTGGACCTCGCCTGAAACCGGCGGGCTCATGAAACGACTCGCGGACTTTTTTGACCTTTGGCAATTTTATCTTGTGTACTCAGATAGTTACCATACCTATCACGCGTGTTAGCCCGTGTTGCGCCGGGTGGCCGGGTAGACTCGCCGGTATGAGGGGCCGGAACTCGCGACGGCGGAAACCACCCCCCGACCGGCGCCGGCTGCAGTAGGGCGGATCAGCCGAGCGTGAGGCCCATCACCACCATCATCAGGCCGAGCGCGGCGGCGGCGACGGAGGCGAGGTTGACGGCGACGAGCCGCCGGAGCCGGGCGCGGGCGACCTCCGGGTCGGGCTTCTCGCGGCGGATGGCGTAGCCGGTGCGGATGCAGTGGCCGAGGCCGGCGAGACCGGCGACGACGACGAGGACCCCGAGGACGACGAGCACGGTCATGGCCCGCCCCATAGGCCCCGGCGAGGGCGGGCGCAACCCGCGCTTGCCGGGGCGGGGGCCGCTCGGTAGAACCGCCGGCGAACTCCCCCGGGGACAGGATCCATGGAAGACATCGTCGAGGACGAGGGCGCGACCGTCCAGTACAAGGTCACCGCCGCCGAGCTTCGCCAGTTCGTCGAGCGCATCGAGCGGCTCGAGGCCGAGAAGAAGGCGATCGCCGAGCAGGCCAAGGAGGTTCTCGCCGAGGCGCGGGGCCGGGGCTACGACGTCAAGGTGCTGAAGAAGCTCATCGCGCTCCGCAAGCGCGAGCCTCAGGACGTGAGCGAGGAGGAGGCGATCCTCCAGCTCTACCGCGACGCGCTCGGCATGTGAGCGCGCTGCCCCGCATCGCGACCCCGGACGAAGCGCGCAGCCGGGTCATGCGCGCGGTGCGCGGGCGCGACACCGGGCCGGAAATGGTGGTTCGGCGGCTGCTCCACGGCCTTGGCTATCGCTTCCGGCTCCACCGGGCGGACCTGCCGGGGACGCCGGACCTGGTCTTTCCCGCACGGCGCGCCGTGGTGTTCGTGCATGGCTGCTTCTGGCACGGCCACGACTGCGCACGGGGCGCCCGGGCGCCGCGGCGAAACGCGGAATACTGGGCGGCCAAGGTGGCGCGAAACCGGACCCGCGACGCGGACGTGCGCGCAGCACTGGCGGCGGCGGGCTGGCGGAGCCTCGCGGTATGGGAATGCGGGCTGAAGAACCGGGCCGCGCTGGCCGCGCGGCTCGCGGAGTTCCTCGGGCCGCCGGGCGGAACCAGACGGTGAGCCCGCCCCCGACCCTGTCGCCGACGCGGCGGCTGCGCGCGTTCGGGCGATTCCTGCGCCGGCCCTATTACGTGCTCAGGCCGCGGCTCTGGGACGAGCCGCTGCCGATCCTCGACGACCGGACGATGGTCTCGCGCGCGGGGCGCTACGTCTATCTTCGGGTGCCGAAAGCGGCGAACAGCACGGTGTTCCGGGCGCTGGCGGAGCGGTTTCCCGAGCCGGGCCTCAGCCTCGACGACCTCGCCGACGCCAAGACGCGGGTGACGCATCTCGGCGACCTGGGGCTCGGGGAACTGCGCGGGCTGCGCCGCTATCTGGTCTTCACGATGGTGCGCGACCCGTATGCGCGCACGCTCTCGGCATATCTCGACAAGTTCCGCGAGGGCGACAAGCACCTCGACCGCTTCGGGGCGCGGGTGGCGACCTTCGACGGCGGGCGGGCGAGCTTCCGCGGCTTCTGCCGCTATCTCGCCGACGGGGGAGAGGCCGAGAACGCGCACTGGATACGCCAGTCGCGGATCACCGGGCTGGCCGACCGGATCGACATCCTCGGGCGTGTCGAGACGCTCGACGCCGACCTCGCGCGCATTCTCGCCGCCATCGGCGCGCCGGGAGGCGCGGTCGCGCGCGCTGGCCC
>NZ_JAGOID010000101.1 GCF_017995835.1 Amaricoccus sp. | reverse complement strand
GATGGCTACCCCGCGCTCCCCGGCGCACACCGCGCTCGACCTCGACCCCGGCGCGGGCCGCGTGCGCAAGCGCGCGCCGCTCGCGCTCGACCTCAACGGCATCGCAAAGGGCTACGGCGTCGACCGGCTGGCGCGGGCGTTGGAGGCGTTCGACATCCGCTCGGGCCTCATCGGGATCGACGGCGAGATGCGCGCGCTTGGGGCGAGGCCCGACGGCCAGCCCTGGACCATCGCCGTCGAGGCGCCGGACCGCGCGCGGCGCGCGCCGCATTCGATCCTCGCGCTTCGGGACGCCGCCGTCGCCACCTCGGGCGACTACCGGCACTGGGTCGAGGTCGGGGGTCGCCGGCTGTCGCACACGATGGACCCGCTCCGTGGCGCGCCGCTCCGGCAGCCCCCCGCCTCCGTCACCGTCGTCGCGCGGACCTGCGCCGAGGCCGACGCCTGGGCGACGGCGCTCATGGTGCTGGGTCCCGAGGCGGGCGCGCGACTGGCCGAGCGGCTCGGTCTCGACGCGCTGTTCATGGTGCGCGATGATACGGGCCGTATCCGCACTGCAACGGCCGGACGCCTGTTCTCGAAGGAGCCCATGGCAATGATCCCGGCCGAGGGGAGTTGAGCCGCGTGCAGCACACCAGTTCCGATCGCTTCAAGACCCTCCTCCTGCTGATCGCCCTCGCCGGGCTCGTGTCCGGCCTGGTCCTCCACGTCACGGACCGCGCCGATGCCGCCGACATCGCCTGGACGGCCGGGGTGGCGCCGGTGCTGGCGGCGCTCGTCGTCGAGATCCTGCGCAGCCTGTGGCGCGGCGAGGTCGGGCTCGACATCGTCGCGGCGCTGTCGATGTCGGCCGCGCTCGCCTTCGGCGAGACGCTGGCGGCGGCGGTGGTCGCGCTGATGTATTCCGGCGGCACCTTCCTCGAGAGCTTCGCCGAGGGCCGTGCCCGGCGCGAGATGCATGATCTTCTGTCGCGCGTCCCGCGCACCGCGACCCGGCACAGCAACGGCGCGCTGGAGGAGGTCGCGCTCGGCGACATCGTGCCCGGCGACCGGCTGCTGATCCGGCAGGGCGACGTGGTGCCGGTCGATGGCCGGATCGCCTCGAAGACCGCCTTTCTCGACACCTCGGCGCTGACCGGCGAGTCGCTCCCGGTGCGGCTCGGCGAGGGCGACGAGGCGATGAGCGGCTCGACCAACGCCGCCGAGGCCTTCGAGGTGGTGGCGAGCCGCATCGCCCGCGACAGCACCTATGCCGGCATCGTCCGCCTCGTCGAGGAGGCGCAGCGCTCGAAGGCGCCGATGGCGCGGCTGGCCGATCGCTGGTCGCTCGGCTTTCTCGCAGTGACCCTCGCCATCGCCTTCGCCGCCTGGTGGTTCACCGGCGACCCGATCCGCGCCGTCGCCGTGCTGGTAGTGGCGACGCCCTGCCCGCTGATCCTCGCCGTTCCGGTGGCGCTGGTCGCGGGCCTGTCGCGCGCGGCGCATTTCGGCGTCCTCATCAAGGGGGCGCGACCGCTCGAGGCGATGGCGCGCACCCGGACGCTGATCCTCGACAAGACCGGCACCCTGACCGACGGTCGCCCGCGGATCGTGTCGATCGAGAGCGCGGACGGCATGGCGGGCGAGGACATCCTGCGCTTCGCCGCGGCGCTCGACCAGGCCTCGAAGCATCCCGTCGCCCAAGCGATCGTCGCGTCCGCCCGGGCGCGCGGCCTCGACCTGCCCGTGCCGGACGCGGTGGTCGAGATCGCGGGCGAGGGCGTGGCGGGCGCCGTCGAGGGTCACGCGGTCGTTGTCGGCGGTGACGGCTTCGTCGCCGGCCGCGTCGGCATCGCCGCGGGCGTCCGTCCCGAACTCGCGGCGGGCGCGGTTCTGGTGGCGGTGGCGGTGGACGGGCGCATGGCCGGGCACCTCGTCATGTCGGATCCGCTGCGCACGGGGGTCCGCGACATGCTGGCGGGGCTGCGCAGCGAGGGGATCGGCCGCATCCTTCTCGCCACCGGCGACCGGGCGGAGGTCGCGGAACGCGTGAGCGAAGGCCTCGGCCTCGACGGGCTGCGCGCCGGCCTGACGCCGGACCAGAAGGTTCTCCTGGTCCTGAGCGAGCGCAAGGACGGCCCGGTGATGATGGTCGGCGACGGCGTGAACGACGCCCCCGCGCTCGCCGCCGCCGACGTGGGCGTGGCCATGGGCGCCCGCGGGGCCGCGGCCTCGGCCGAAGCCGCGGACGTCGTGCTCCTCGTCGACCGGATCGACCGGCTGGGGTCGGGCATCGAGATCGCCCGCCGCGCGCGCCGCATCGCGGTCGAGAGCGTCGTCGTCGGGCTCGGACTCTCCATCCTCGGCATGGTGGCGGCCGCCTTCGGCTATCTCACCCCGGTCCAGGGCGCGCTGTTGCAGGAAGTGATCGACGTCGCCGTCATCCTGAACGCGCTGCGGGCCTTGCGCATCACGCCGCGAGACTATGCGGCGCCGGTGTCCGGGGCGCGGACCGCGCAGGCCGAGGTGTCGCAGGGATCGCAGGGATCGCCGTCCTGAGCCGCCCGACCCGCGCCCGTTCCTTCGGCGAAGCCTGCGACACCTCGGCACCCGCGCAGCAGCCCGCGACGTCAGGCGCCGGTCTCGGAGTCCGGGCAGAAGATGGTGCGCAGCGCCTGGAGCAACTTCTCCACGCGCGGATCGCTGATGCGGTAATGGAGCACCTGCGCCTCGCGCCGCGCCGCGACCAGACCGTCAACGCGCAGTCGGGCGAGGTGCTGGGAGAGCGCCGACTGGCTCAGGCCGACCGCCTCGGCCAGCGCGCCCACGGACATCTCGCCCGCGAGCGCCAGCTGGCACAGTACCAGCAGACGCTTCTCGTTCGCCATCAGCCGCAGCGTGGCACTCGCCTCGGCGACCTTCCCCTGCAGGGCATCAATGTCGTTTTTCGTGTTCATCATGTACATTAGCTATTGCTAAATTAGCTATCTATCATATATCTGTCAAGCGCCGGAACGAGACAACCGGCCACACGCCTGACCGTCACCATTTCAGGAGAACCTCCATGACGCTCGACCGCTCCGTCCTCGCCTTCGCCGGCTCCATGGTGTTGCTCTCGGTCGCCCTGACCGCCTGGGTGTCGCCGCTCTTCGTCTGGCTTACCGTATTCGTCGGACTCAACCTCCTCCAGTCGTCCTTCACCGGCTTCTGCCCCGCGGCGGCGGTATTCCGCAAGCTCGGCATCAAGCCCGGCACCGCCTTCTGAGGCAGCCCATGCGCGTCCTGTTTCTCACCACAAGCCTCCTCGCGGCCGGCGCGGCCGAGGCCGGAACCCTGACGATCGCCGCCGAGGCGATCACCGAATGGAAGCCGGTCTACGGCACGGTAGAGCCGCGCAACGAGGTGCCGGCGCGGGCGCGCATCGGCGGTGTCGTCGAGGAACTGGTTGTCACCGAGGGTGACGAGGTGACTGCCGGCCAGCGCATCGCGACCGTGCGCGACGAGAAGCTCGGCTTCCAGATCGCCGCCTATGATGCCCAGATCGCCGCCCTGAAGGCGCAGCTCGCCACCGCCGAGACCGAACGCGAGCGTGGCGAGACCCTGATCGAGCGCGGCGTGACCACGCGCCAGCAGGTCGACCAGCTCCGCACCACCGTCGATGTCACCCGCGGCCAGCTCGCGGCCGCCGAGGCAGGCCGCGCCGTCGTCGCGCAGCAGGCGGCCGAAGGCGACGTGCGCGCGCCCGAGGGCGGCCGCGTGCTGACCGTTCCAGTCACCCGCGGCGCCGTCATCCTCGCCGGCGAGCCGGTGGCAACCATCGGCTCGGGCGGGTTGTTCCTGCGCCTCGCGGTGCCCGAGCGGCACGCGGCGGCGCTGATCGAGGGTGGCACCATCCGCATCGGCGCCGGCGGCGGCGCGACCGAGGGCCGCCTCGCCAAGGTCTATCCCGAGATCGCCGGCGGCCGGGTCACGGCCGACGTCGAGGTCGCCGACCTTCCACGCGCCTTCATCAACGCCCGCGTTCCCATCGAGCTGCCGGTCGGCGAGCGCGAGGCGCTTCTGATCCCTGCCGCCGCCGTCACCACCCGTTCCGGGATCGACTTCGTGACGGTGACCGAAGGCGGTACCGGGGTCGAGCGGGCGGTCGTGCTCGGGGAACCGGTCGGCGACCGGGTCGAGGTGCTGGCCGGCCTTCGCGCCGGTGACGAGGTGACAGTCCCATGAGTGAGCTCCCATGAGTGACGGGGCCCGCCTCGGCATCGCAGGGCGGCTGACGCGGGCGACGATCGCCTCGCCGCTGACGCCCTTGTTCCTGATCGCCGCCTTCGTCTTCGGCCTCCTTGCGCTCGT
This sequence comes from Amaricoccus sp., assembly GCF_017995835.1. Lineage (GTDB taxonomy): Bacteria > Pseudomonadota > Alphaproteobacteria > Rhodobacterales > Rhodobacteraceae > Amaricoccus. The sequence continues at coordinate 6,448 of NZ_JAGOID010000101.1, read as the reverse complement.
CTCGCTGCCGCGCGAGGAGGAGCCGCAGATCTCGGTGCCGATGGTCGACATCATCGTCCGCGCCGACGGGCTCCGGGCGGAGGACGCGGTCAAGCTCGTCACCGAGCCGCTCGAGACCATCGTCAAGGGCATCGACGGCGTCGAGCACGTCTATTCCCAGACCTCCGACGACCGGGCGATGGTGACGGCGCGCTTCGAGACCGGAACCCCGTCCGATGCCGCGATCCTGCGCGTCCACGAAAAGGTGCGGGCCAATATCGACCGCATCCCCGTCGGCATCCCCGAGCCGCTGATCGTCGGCCGCGGCATCGACGACGTGGCGATCCTCGCGCTCACCCTGTCGCCTACCCCGGAGGCCGCCGACCGCATCACCGCGAACGACCTCACCCGCATCGCCCGCGAGCTCCGCTCCGAGGTGGCGAAGGTCGAGAATGTCGGCCTCAGCTACCTCGTCGGCGAGACCGGCGAGATGCTGCGCATCGCCCCCGATCCCGACCGGCTGGCGCTCTATGGCGTCACCCTCCAGAGCCTCGCGGCCAAGGTCGAGGGCGCCAACCGCGCCTTCCCGGCGGGGACGGTGCGCGACGCGGGCGAGCAGATCGGCCTGCTCGCCGGCGAGACGCTGCGCACCCCCGAGGCGATCGGCAACCTGCTCGTCACCACCCGCGACGGCCGCCCGGTCTATGTCCGCGACGTCGCCGACGTCGGCTTCGCCACCGAGAGCGGCGCGCTGCTCGCCTCCACCGTTGTCCCCGGCGAGGCCCGCGCCCCCGCCGTCACCCTCGCGGTCGCCAAGCGCCCGGGCGCGAACGCCGTCACCGTGTCCGAGGCGATCCTCCACCGCGTCCAGGCGCTTGAGGGGTCGCTGATCCCCGCCGACATCCGCGCCGAGGTGACCCGCGACTACGGCGAGACCGCGAACGAGAAGGCGAACGAGCTCCTCTACCATCTCGGGCTCGCCACGGTGTCGATCATCGGCCTCGTCGTCATCGCCATCGGCTGGCGCGAGGGCATCGTCGTCGCCGTCGTCATCCCGGTGACGATCCTGCTCACGCTCTTCGCCTCGTGGCTGATGGGCTATACCCTCAACCGCGTCTCGCTCTTTGCCCTGATCTTCTCCATCGGCATCCTCGTCGACGACGCGATCGTCGTCATCGAGAACATCGCCCGCCACTGGGCGATGCCGGGCCGGCACGACCGCCGCCGGGCCGCCATCGAAGCGGTGGCCGAGGTCGGCAACCCGACGATCGTCGCGACGCTGACCGTCGTCGCCGCGCTGCTGCCGATGCTCTTCGTCTCGGGCATGATGGGCCCCTACATGAGCCCGATCCCCGCGAACGCCAGCGCCGCGATGATCTTCTCCTTCTTCGTCGCCGTCACCGTCACCCCCTGGCTGATGCTGCGCGTCGCCGGCCGCGCGCCCGCCGCGCACCACGATGATCACCACGCCAGCGGCGGCGCCCTCGGCCGTGCCTATGCCGCGGTCGCCCGCCCGCTCCTGAAGACACGGGCGCGGAGCTGGCTGTTCCTCGCCATCGTCGGCCTTCTCACCCTCGGCTCGCTGTCGCTCTTCTACACCCGGCACGTCACGGTGAAGCTCCTGCCCTTCGACAACAAGTCCGAGCTCCAGGTCGTCATCGACCTGCCCGAGGGCTCCGCTCTCGAGGCGACCGATGCCGTCGCGCAAGCCGTCGCGCGCACCGTGCTCGCACTGCCCGAGGTGCATTCGACGCAGGTCCACGCCGGCACCGCCGCCCCGTTCAACTTCAACGGCCTCGTGCGCCATTCCTACCTGCGCGCGAGCCCCGAGATGGGCGACGTCGCCATCAATCTCGTGCCGAAGGACGCGCGCGGCCGCGCGAGCCACGCCATCGCGCTCGACATCCGCGAGCGGCTGAAGGCGCTCGACCTGCCACCCGGCACCGTCCTCAAGGTGGTGGAGCCGCCCCCCGGTCCGCCGGTAATGGCGACGCTGCTTGCCGAGATCTACGGCCCGGACCCGGAGACGCGCCGCGCCGTCGCCGGCAAGGTCGAGGCCGCGTTCCGCTCGGTGCTCTTCGTCGTCGACGTCGACAACTCCTGGGGCGCGCCCGCCCGCCGGCTCCGCGCGGCGATCTCGACCGACGACGCCGACTTCTACCGCGTGCAGGAAGCGGACGTGTTCGACACCCTCGCCCTCCTCGGCGGCGGCCAGACCGTCGGCTACTCGCACCGCGGCGGCGGCCGCCAGCCGATCCCGATCCGCATCGAGCGCCCCGCGGGCGAAATGACCCTCGACGAACGCGCGCTGACGACGCCGATCCCGGCGAACGCGCTGCCCGGTGACCGCGGCGTGGTCGAGCTCGGCGACGTGGTGACGGTCGGCGCGGAACGGGCGTCCTTCCCCATCTTCCGCCACAACGGCCGCGCCGCCGAGATGGTGACGGCCGAGCTCGCCGGCGACTTCGAGGCGCCGCTCTACGGGATGCTCGCGGTCCAGGACGCGCTCGACGCCCAGGACTGGACCGGCCTGCCGAAACCCGCGATCCGCCTGCACGGCCAGCCCGAGGACGAGAGCACGCCGACGCTCCTCTGGGACGGCGAGTGGGAGGTGACCTGGGTGACGTTCCGCGACATGGGCGCCGCCTTCATGGTGGCACTCCTCGGCATCTACATCCTCGTCGTCGCCCAGTTCGGCTCGTTCAAGGTTCCGCTCGTCATCCTCACCCCGATCCCGCTCACCTTCATCGGCATCCTCGGCGGCCACTGGCTGTTCCACGCGCCCTTCACCGCCACATCGATGATCGGCTTCATCGCGCTCGCCGGCATCATCGTGAGGAACTCGATCCTGCTCGTCGACTTCATCCGCCACGGCCGCGCCCCCGACCAGCCGCTGACCGAGACCCTGATCGAGGCGGGCTCGATCCGCTTCAAGCCGATCCTGCTGACCGCGCTCGCCGCGATGATCGGCGCCGCCGTCATCCTGACCGACCCGATCTTCCAGGGCCTCGCGATCTCGCTCCTCTTCGGCCTCGCCTCGTCGACGCTGCTCACCGTCCTCGTCATCCCGGCGATCTACCGGGTCCTGCGGACCTGAAGCCTGGAGTCAATCTCGGGGGGCATGAACCGACAGGAGCGGTCCGCCCGTTTCTCGCGGCCGGTCCCGTGGATCGTCTCCGCGCGGACCGCCCGCGGGCCGGCCCCGATCCCGGGCCGAAGTCATGGCGTGGCGAGAAGCGCGTCGCAATATCAGTGAGGTGAGGTCAGGCCGAAGCCTGGCTTCGGAGAAGCCTCATGGTCATCCGACCATTTCCTGCGACAACGGCGCCCTGTAGTACGGAGCCGGGAGCCATGGACAGCATCACCATACTCGACCGGCTGATCGCCTTTCCGACGGTCAGCCGCGACTCGAACCTCCAGCTGGTCGGCTGGGCGCGGGAGCGACTCGCCGAACGGGGAGTCGACTGCTCGCTGGTGCATGACGCAACCGGCACCAAAGCCAATCTCTACGCCTCCATCGGACCGGCCGACCGGCCCGGGGTGATGCTGTCGGGACATACGGACGTGGTGCCGGTCGAGGGCCAGGACTGGACCGTTCCGCCATTCGCATTGACACGACGGGACGGGCGCCTCTACGGCCGCGGCGCGGCGGACATGAAGGGCTTCGTCGCCTGCGCGCTCGCCGCCGCGCTGCGCGCCACCGAACGGCGGCTCGCCGCCCCGCTGCGCCTCGCCCTCTCCTACGACGAGGAGGTCGGCTGCATCGGCGTGCGTCGCCTGATCGAGGCTTTGGCCGACGCGCCTGTCCGGCCCGCCTTCTGCATCGTCGGCGAGCCCACCTCGATGACGGTGGCGACCGGCCACAAGGGCAAGACGGCGCTCGAGGCGACCTGCGTCGGCCGCGAAGGCCATTCCGCGATGGCGCCCATGGCGCTGAATGCCTTGCACCTCGGCTGCGATCTCGTCGCGGCGATCCGGTCGCGGCAGGCAGAGATCGCCGCCTCGGGCCCCCGCGACGGCGATTACGACGTGCCCTACACGACGCTGCATGTCGGCCGCATGGCCGGTGGCACCGCGCTCAACATCGTGCCGAACCACTGCCAGCTCGACTTCGAGATCCGCAACCTCGCCGCCGACGACCCCGAGGCTTTGATCGCGACGCTGCGCAGCGACGCGGCCCGGATCGCCGAGGCCGCGCGAGCGCGGGCGCCCGAGGCGGATATCCGCATCGAGGTCCGCAACACCTATCCGGGCCTCGGCACCGCGCCCGACGCGGCGGTCGTCACCTTCGTCAAGTCGCTGACCGGCGCGAATGGCACGACCAAGGTCGCCTTCGGGACCGAGGGCGGGCTCTTCTCCGAGCGCCTGGGCATTCCCACGGTCGTCTGCGGCCCCGGCTCGATGGCGCAGGGCCACCGCCCTGACGAGTACATTGCCATCGACCAGATCTCGCGATGCGACGCCATGCTCGACGCGCTGCTCGACCGGCTGGCGGCGGGAATCTAGTTAGCGCGTCACCATGCCCGGGATACGGTCGTCGCCGATCGCCGATCGGCAATGATCCTCGAACGCCCGGAGGATACGCGGCTTGCGGTCGGTGCGCATGGTCGCGAGTCCGAGGGTCATCGGCCGGTAGCCGCCGTCGAGCCTCAGCAGCGCCAGGGCGTTCCCGTCCGGCGCCTGCTGGTTGCGAGGCCGGATGTTGACCAGAGCATAGCCGTAACCGTTGGCGACAAGGCTGCGCACCACCGCCATGTCGCGGGAGCGCTCGGCAATGCGCGGCCGCAAGTCGCTCGCCTGGAACAGTGACAGGAAATACTCGCGGCTGAGCGGCAGGTCGAGCAGGACCATAGGCTCATCGGCCAGGTCGGCGAGCGCGATGGTGCTTCGACCAGCCAAGCGGTGGGCGGCCGACACCATCGCGCAGGGCGGCAGCGCCGCCAGGGGCTCGAAGGCGACGTCCCGCGGGATTTCGAGATCGTAGGTGATGGCAACGTCGATCTCGGCCCGCCGGAGCATCTCGATCAGCCGCTCCTGGTTCGCCTCGGCCTGGGTCACCCGCGCCTCGGGGCACACCGCCTCGAAGCCGCGGCGCAGGGCCGCCAGCAAAATCGGCGCGAGGGTAACGAGGCAGCCGACGTTGATCGGCCCACGCGGTTTCTCTGCGATGTCGCTGGAGAGCTCGTGCAGCGCCTCGGCCGATTCGAGCAGGAGCTCGGCCTCGGCCAGGAACCGCCGCCCTCCGGGGGTCAGCGACAGGCCCTGAGCGTGCTGGCGGATGAAGAGCTGAATGCCGAACTCGGTCTCGAGCTGCGCGATGGCGGCCGAGATCGACGGGGACGAGACGTTCACCCGCTCGGCGGCCGCCGCGATGCTGCCCGCCCGGCCGACGGCGACGAAATACTCGAGCTGACGGAGGGTGAACCTGAGCGGCATCGCGGAAGGATGCGGCAACCCCGCCGCCAAGCCAAGCCCCGCATTAGGAACAACCTAATCAACGCCGCGCAAAACGATAATTTTCGTGCTCCCGCCGCTCGATTAGACGGTGCCGCGGAGACCGGGCGAGGGGAAGGACGCGGATATGCTGGTGGAGAAGGTGGACACGCTCGTCGTCGGCGGCGGCCAGGCCGGGCTCGCCATGAGCGAGCACCTGACGAAGCTGGGCATACCACATCTCGTCCTCGAACGAGACCGCATCGCCGAACGCTGGCGCACGGGGCGCTGGGACTCGCTCGTCGCCAACGGCCCGGCCTGGCACGACCGCTTCCCGGGCCTGGAGTTCTCCGACACCGATCCCGATGCCTTCGTCTCCAAGGAGAAGGTCGCGGACTACTTCGTCGCCTACGCCCAGCATATCGCCGCCCCGATCCGCTGCGGCGTCGAGGTGAAGGAGGCACGGCGCAACGCCGATCGCCCCGGATTCCGGGTCGAGACCTCGGAGGGGGTGGTCGAGACGAACAGCGTCGTCGCCGCCACCGGCCCGTTCCAGCGCCCCGTCGTCCCAGCGATCGTCCCCGAGGATGCCGGCTTCCTTCAGATCCACTCCGCCGCCTACCGCAATCCCGGCCAACTCCGCGACGGGGCTGTGCTGGTCGTCGGCGCGGGTTCCTCGGGCGTGCAGATCGCCGACGAGCTCATACGGGCGGGCAAGCGCGTGTACCTCTCGGTCGGTCCACATGATCGTCCGCCGCGCGCCTATCGCGGCCGCGACTTCTGTTGGTGGCTCGGCGTCCTAGGCAAATGGGACGCAGAGACCCCGGGCCCTGGTACCGAGCACGTGACGATCGCGGTCAGCGGCGCCCACGGCGGGCAGACCGTCGACTTCCGGCGGCTCGCCGAGCAGGGCATGACGCTGGTCGGTCGGACGGAAGCCTACCGGGACGGCGTGATGAGCTTCGCCCGTGACCTCGCGGAGAACATCGCGCGGGGCGACGCCAATTACCTTTCGCTTCTCGACGAGGCCGACGCC
>NZ_JAGOID010000195.1 GCF_017995835.1 Amaricoccus sp. | reverse complement strand
TCGGCTCCGTCGCGGTCGTCGTCCTGCTGTCGATGGTGTTCTGGATGCGCAAGGCCGCGCGTTCGATCCGGGCGACAATGGAGCATGACATCGACCTCGCCATGGCCGACGCCAGCGGCCCGACCTGGGCACTGATCGGCATGAGTTTCTTCGCCGTGGCGCGCGAGGGGCTCGAGTCCGTGTTCTTCCTGCTCGCGCTCATCCAGCAGAGTCCGGGCTGGGCGGCGCCGGTCGGCGCGCTGCTCGGGATCGCCGTCGCGGTGGTGATCGGCTACGGGATCTATCGTGGCGGTGTCCGGCTCGATCTCCGGCGGTTCTTCCTCTGGACCGGGATCTTCATCATCTTCGTCGCCGCCGGCCTCGCCGCCTCGGTGCTGCGCAACCTGCACGAGGCCGGTATCTGGAACCACCTGCAACAGCCGGTCTGGGATCTGAGCCACACGCTGCCGCTCACCTCGGTGACGGGCACGGTTCTGAGCGGCCTCTTTGGCTATCACGACACGCCGGTTCTCGGCGAGGTCCTGCTCTGGGCGCTGGTCGCGGCCCTGTCGCTCTGGTTCTTCCTGCGGCCGGCGCAGTCCGCGCCGCGGCCCGCGGCAAACCAGGGAGCCTGACGGATGCCGGCCCAAAGCCCGATGTCCCCCGCCGTTACCCGCGCCGCTCTGGCCGCCGCGGGGCTGCTCGTCCTGCTCGGGTTCGGTGCCTTCTGGTACGCCGCGCGCGGCGGGGCGCCGGCGCCGGCCGAGGGCGAGATCGCCATCACCGTCACGGCTTCGGCCTGCGATCCCGCGGAACTGACCGTGCCCGCCGGCAAGACGACGTTCCGTGTGCACAATGCCTCGGACCGGACGCTGGAATGGGAGATCCTCGACGGCGTCATGGTGCTGGCCGAGCGCGAGAACATCACGCCCGGCCTCAGCGCCGTCCTGACCGAGCGGCTGCGACCCGGAACCTACGACATCACCTGCGGCCTGCTCTCCAATCCCCGCGGCAAGCTCACCGTCCTGGCCACCGCCCAATCCGAGGCGGCCAAGGCCCAACCCGAGACGCGCGCCTTCATCGGGCCGCTGTCGGAATATCGCGTCTATCTCGCCCGGCGCGCCGGTGAACTCGTCAGGACAACCGAAACGCTGTCCGAGCGTATCGCGGCGGGCGATCTCGCCGGCGCGCGCGAGGCGTGGCTCGCGGCGCGCGAACCCTGGCGGCGGATGGCGCCCGTCGCCGGCCGGGTCGCGGACCTCGCCAACGGCATGGACCCGCTCGCCGACTATCTCGCGGAGCGCACGGACGATCCCGGCTTCACCGGCTTTCACCGCATCGAATACGGTCTCTGGAGCCAGGACACCACGGACGGGCTCGCCCCCTTCGCGGAGCGGCTCGCCTCCGATGCCGCGGCGCTGCGGGACCGGCTGAAGACGCTCGACGTCGCGCCCGCCGATCTCGCGGGCAACGCCGCGGCGCTCGCGTCGCGGGTCGCGAACCAGGCGACCGCCTCGCAGGCACCCTACAGCGGCGCCGATCTCGCGGAATTCTCGGCCGATCTCGACGGGATCTCGAAATCCGCCCTGCTCGTCGATCCGCTGGTGGCCGAGGCCGACCCCGCCGCCTCCGCCACCCTGCGCCAGGCTCTCGAAGCCGCGCGCGCGACGCTCGACGGCTTGCGGCGGGACGGCGCCTTTCCGCCCTATGACGAGATCGACGCCGCCGACCGCGCGCGGATCGCCGCCGCCTTCGCCGCGATCGCCGCCGCGGCCGACACCTTCAATCCCGCCATCGGACTGGACTGATGCCAAACGACATCCTGCCAACCACCCGCCGCGGCCTCCTGTTCGCCGGAGGCGCGCTCGTTGCCCTGCCCGCCGTTACACTGCCCGCCGTCGCCCGCGCCGCGACCGGGCCCGCGCCCGAAAACGTCGCCGACGCGCCGGTCGCCGACCGCGCCGGCGCCGAGGAGCATGTCTCGCCCTTTGGCCGGCATCAGGCGGGCATCCTCACGCCGCGACCCGCGAACGGCCTCGTCGCCGCCTTCCACGTTCTCGCCGACGATCCCGCCGCGCTCGAACGGCTGCTGCGGCGGCTGACGGATCGCGTCGTCTTCCTGACCCATGGCGGGCCCGTGGCGGACAGCGACCCCAAGCTGCCGCCGCCCGACAGCGGCATCCTCGGCCCGGTCGTGCGGCCGGACGCGCTGACCATCACCGTCGGCTTCGGCGCCTCGCTCTTCGATGACCGCCCATGGCTCGCCCCGCTGAAGCCGCGCGCGCTCAGCCGGATGACCAAATTCCCCAATGACGCGCTCGACGCCGAAATCTGCCACGGCGATCTCGTCCTGCAATTCTGTGCGCATACCCAGGACACCGTCGTCCATGCGCTGCGAGACATCCTGAAGAACATGCCGGACCAGTTGGTGCTGAAATGGGCGCAGACCGGCAATGTGCCGGTGATCGCGAGCGAGCCGGGCGCCCCGCCCGAGAGCGCGCGCAATCTGCTCGGCTTTCGCGACGGCTCGGCCAATCCCGACAGCGCCGATGCCGACGAGATGGACCGGGTCGTCTGGGTCGGCCCCGCCAGCGCGCGCCCGGGCGCGGAGGAACCCGCCTGGGCGACGGACGGAAGCTACATGGCGGTCCGCCTCGTCCGCACGCTGGTCGAACGCTGGGACCGCGCCCCGCTCGGCGAACAGGAACGCTTCTTCGGGCGCTTCAAGATGTCCGGCGCGCCGCTCGACCAACCCGGCGGCACCGAGCACATGGTGCCGGACTTCGCCGCCGACCCCGATGGCGCCGTGACGCCCCTCAATTCCCACATCCGCCTCGCCAATCCGCGCACGGCCGGAAGCGAGGAGAACGACATGCTGCGGCGGCCGTTCAACTATGTGAACGGCGTGCTCCGGAACGGTCAGCTCGATCAGGGTCTGCTGTTCATCGCCTGGCAA
>NZ_JAGOID010000016.1 GCF_017995835.1 Amaricoccus sp. | reverse complement strand
GGCTCGAGCCGGATCGGGACGTGGAACTCGCCCAACAGCCTGCGCAGCTCGGTCTCGGCGCTGGCAAAGCTGGGCAGCTCGAGGCTGTCGATGATGATCGGATCGAGCCCCGCCGCCAAGCCGCGCGGTTGCGGCTGCCAGACGGCGTTGCGAAACCGGCCCCGCCCGCGGAACGGCCCGGCGCGCGAGTCAACCAGACGGGCGTCGCTGATCTCGCCGCCATGCATCCGGTATCCCAGGACGAAGAAGTAGTCCCGCCGCCGCGATCTGCCGAGCAGCTGGTCGAACTGGAACCGCGCGCGCAGGGCCTCGAGGCGCGGGTCGGGTTGCATGTCGCTTTCCCCTGTCATGGACGTCAGTAAACCATTCGGCGCTGTCTGGTCTGCGGCTGCGCCTGGCAGAGGGGGCGCGACGCCGGGGCGACCAGGAGGTCGCGGTAGCAGCCCGGAGCCCATCCGAAGGCCACGTCGGCAGGCAGGAAGGGCGCCAGCGACGGCAATGGCGGCGGCGGTGCAATCACCTCGAGACAGGCGTCGTAGACGTCCTCGATGTCGGAACAGGCGCCCTCCCACGCGACCTCGTGGTAGTTGAAGAGCCCGGCTCCGCAGACGGCTCCGAAGAAGTAGGCGCCGATCAGCCGCGTCAGGTTGCACTGGAAGGGCGCCACGATGTTGAACATCTGCGACTGCCAGAGGTCGGCCCCCACGCAATTGGCGAAGGTCGACACCATCGTTGCGCAATCGGAGCAGTTCACTCGCGGGCCTCGACCGTAGCCCCCGGCCAGTCTGGCGAGGAAGGACGTGCAGTCGAATTCGGGATAGGCGTAGTTCGTGAAGCTGCCACCCGTGCAGTCATAGGCGATGCACCCGATCGCGCCGAGCTGGAAGACCTGGAACGTGATCGCCGCCGCAGCCCTGTCGACCGACTGCGAGAGAGCGGCCCAGCGGCAGGCCCATTCGAGCACCTCCGCCCAGGGCAGCTGCGTGTTCTGGCGGGTGAAGGGCTGCTGCGTCCAGGGCAGCGTCGGCTCTCGAAGAACGACGTAGATGCGGTGCGCGCTGACGTCGAAGTCGTGCCACGGGCCGGGGCCGACCGCGCGCACCTGCCAGCGCCAGGCGGCGTCATGGGCGCCGACGCCTGCTGTCCGGAACAGCGGGCCGAGCAGGGGGAACCCGACGTTTCGCCGTATCCCGTTCGGCGGAAAGTTGACCCGGACCGTCGCCGTCGGCCCGAGGACGTTCGGTATGAAGGGCGAGGCGGGGATCGCGCGCATCTCGACTCGGGCGTTCGGATCGCCGGTGAGGTCTGCCCTGACCTCGACCCGGGCGCCTGTCGTGTCGCTGATCGAATAGGCGGCCGGAAACTGCACGGCGCGGTCCGGCAGCCACTCCGGCGTCGACACCTCGTGGATTGCGTTCAGCCGGATGTTGAGCGCGCTGACGCTCGACGAGGCGGGATCATGGTTGAAGGTCAAACCGGCGAGCGAGAACGTCATGGCGCGGCCGCCATTCTGCGCTGCCGCGTCGTGCGGGACACCGGCTTGATGCCGTCCTCGCGCGAGGGCGTGGGCTGCGGCGCGTCGGGCGCCGCCGGCGGTTCGGCCGCGGCTGTCCCGGTCGCCCGGGCGAGCGCGGCGACGGTGGGGTTCTCGAAGATCGTCCGCAGCGCCACGTCGATGCCGAGCTCGCGCCGGATGCGCGAGGCGAGCTGCGTCGCGCGGAGCGAATGGCCGCCGATGTCGAAGAAGTTGTCGTGCACGCCGATGTCGTCGCGCTCGAGGACCGCGGACCAGATCTTCAGAAGCTGCGCCTCGGTCGCGTCGGGAACGACGTCCGGCAAATCCCGCGAAGGCCGGATGTCGCCCGGCGCGGGCAAGGCGCGTCGGTCGATCTTGCCGTTCGGCGTGATCGGCAGCGTGTCGAGGACGCATATGCCGGCCGGCAGCATGTAGCTCGGCAGGCGCGCGGCGAGTTCCTGCATGAGCCGGTCGGCGAGCGCATCAGGCCGGGCGTTCCTCGCGCCGACATAGGCGAGTATCGAGCGGCCGTCCCCGTTTCCGCGCAAGAGCGTCACGGCCTCGTCGACCTCCGGGTCGGCGAGCAGCAGAGCCTCGATCTCGCCGGGTTCGATCCGGTAGCCGCGAACCTTAACCTGGGCGTCGATCCGCTCCAGGAAGACCAGGCGGCCCGCCGCGTCGCGCCGCACGCGGTCGCCGGTGCGATACAGCCGTCGGCCCGGCGTCGCCGAGAACGGATCGGGCAAGAACGCCTCGGCGGTGAGCGCCGGCTGCCCGAAGTAGCCGCGCGCGAGACCGTCGCCGCCGAGGAACAGCTCGCCCGGCGCGCCCGCAGGGACAGGGCGAAGCGCGCGGTCGAGCACGTATGCGGTCGTGTGCGCGATCTCCCGGCCGATCGGGAGCGTCCGCTGGCCCTCCTCGACGCGATCGACTCGATGCCATGTTGCGAAGGTCGTGCTCTCGGTCGGACCGTAGACGTGGAGGATCCGCGCCGGATGCCTTGCATCGAGCAGGGCGCGGACCGCCTCGACATCGGCGGCCTCGCCCCCGAACATCAGCGTGTCGAGCCCGGCGAGGCTGTCCGGACGTTCGGCGACGATCCGGTTCAGCAGCGCCGTGGTCAGGAACATCGTGGTCACGCCGCGCGCGGCGATCGTCTCGGCCAACCGGTCCGGGGTCAGCATGGTGTCGCGGTCGATTTCGACCGCCGCCGCGCCGTTGAGAAGGGCGCCCCAGATCTCGAACGTCGTCGCGTCGAACGCACAGTTGGAATGGCGCGCCAACCGGTCGCCGGGGCCGATATCGACGTAGTTCGTGTTGCGGACGAGGCGCACGATCGCCCGGTGCGGGATCTCGATGCCCTTCGGCCGACCGGTCGATCCCGAGGTGAACATCACGTACGCGATGGCTTCCGGGTCGACACGCACCTCTGGCGGCTCCCCCTGCCCCGCCGTGGCGACCGCGCCGCTCCCAAGGCTCAGCAGCGGCACGCCGAGGCGCCCGGCCCGGTCCCGATGCTCGGTATCGGTCACGATCAGGCGGGCGCGCGTTTCCTGCAGGATGGCCGCGAGCCTGTCGTGCGGATAGGCGGCGTCGAGCGGCACGTAGGCCGCGCCGAGCCGCAGCGTGGCCAGCATCGCGGCAGCCACGTTGACGGTCGAGCCGGCGAGGATGGCGACCCTGTCTCCGGGCCGCACCCCGAGGCCGGCCATCTCCGCGGCGAGGGAGTGCGCCAGCGAGCTCAACCCGGAGTAGCTGACCGGCCTTCCGGGTTGCTCGAGGGCGGCGGCCTCGGGATACCGTGTCGCGATCTCGTCGAAAAGCTCCGGGATCGAGGCGCGCGGATACGAAGAGGCCATGTCGACGAGGGCGATCTCGGGGGCGGTCGCGGAGAAGACGTCGCCGAGCGTCACCGGCACGCTTGCGCCGAGGGCGGCGGCGAGCTCGACGAGCGTCGCCCGGAGCGCCGCGCCGATTTCCTCGACGCGCTCGCGCGTCATGGCGCGCGTGTCGTGCAGAAGCCTGATCCGCAGCCCGTCGCCCGGCACGACAGCCACCGAAAGCGGGTAGTTGGTGCGTTCGATGAACGTCACCTCGGCGCGTGCGCCGTCGTCGGTGCGCCGGATGGGGTAGTTCTCGAAGGCGAGAATGGTGTCGAAGAGCGGCCGCTCGGCCGGCAGGCCCGCCCAGTCGCGGATCTGGACGAGGCTGCAATGGTCGAAGTCTCGTGCCCGCAGCTGATCGGCCTGAAGCGCCGAGAGCCACTCGACCACCCCCGCGCGGTCCGGGACGCGGACCCGCAGCGGGACGGTGTTGATGAAGAGGCCGATCATCCCCTCGACCCCGGCGATCTCGGCCGGCCGGCCCGAGACGGTGACGCCGTAGACGACGTCCTCGCTGCCGGCGAAACGGGAGAGAACGAGCGCCCATGCCCCCTGGAGCAAGGTGTTCAGCGTCAGCTTGCGGGCCTGCCCCGCGGCGCGCAGGCGCTCCGTCTCCGCGGCGGAGAGCCGGCAGCCGATCTCGTCGAAGTCCTCGGGCGCGGCGCCCGGCGCGGCGACCGGCGCCACGGCGCCGGCGATGCCGGACGGCCCGGGCGCGTCCCGCAACGCCTCGGCCCAGTGGCGCCTGGCATGGGCGGGATCCCGGGCCTGGAGCCATTCGATGAAGGCACGATACGGCCGCGCAGGCCGCGGCGCTGGCGTCCGCCCTGCGACAAGGCTGGCATAGGCGTCGCTGAACTGGCCGAACACGGCCTGGAGGCTCCAGCCGTCGAGGATGACATGGTGAAAGCTCAGCACCATCCGGCGCGAACCCTCCGTCATTCGCGCCAGCGCGATCCGCATCAGCGGGGCGGCTTCGAGATCGAACCCGCGCGCGCGGTCCTCGGCCAGCCGCTCCTGGAACGCGGCCTCGCGCCGGCCAGCCGCCACATGACGCAGGTCCCACTCCTCGATCGGGACCGTGACGCCGCGGCGGACGACCTGGACCGGCTTGTCGAGGGCTTCCCAGTGGACCGAGGTGCGGAGCGCGGGATTGGCCGCGGCGACGCTGTTCCACGCCCGGGAGAGCGCATCCATGTCGACCGCCCCCTCGAACGGGATCACGACCTGTTCGAAATAGGGGCGCGCGTCGGTCTCGCAGATCGTATGAAACAGCATCCCCGCCTGCATCGGGGACAACTCGTAGATGTCCTCTATCGTGCTCATGGCGCGCCCCTCGCGGCCGGCCGGGCGCCGAGCCGCGCCATGAGCCGGGTGAAATCCGCCTCGTCCAGGCGGGCTGCGGGAAAGTCCTCGGCCGTGAGCCTGTCGCTCCCGGGCGAGACGGCGGCAGCGACAACGCCGCGCAGCTCCTCGAGCATGAGATCGGCGACCTCGCGGATCGAGTCGGCGTCGTACTGGTTGCGGCTGTAGATCCAGGTGAAGCGAAGGCGACCGAACGCCACGGCACCCTCGACCTCGATCAGGTGGCGGCGGGGCGCGCGCGGCTCGCGCATCGGCCCGACGCTCTCGGGCGCGGCGAGAATCGCGCCCTCGTCGCCGCCGCCATACTGCCCCATGTAGTTGAAGCCGATGTCGCGGGGCGGCAGGTCGGCCAGCTTGCGGCGAACCTGCGGATCCATCGACAGGTAGCGCAGGACGCCGAAGCCGGCGCCTCCGCGCGGAATCTCGTGGAGCTGCGCCTGCACCGATCTCAGCGAGGTCGCGACGTCGTCGTCCGGGCGGGCGCGCAGCGTCACCGGAAAGATCGACGTGAACCAGCCGACGGTGCGCGACAGGTCGGTTCCGGGAGCGGGATCCCTGCCGTGGCCCTCGAGGTCGAAGACCACCTCCGGCAATCCGCTCCAGCGTATCATCGCGCGGGCAAAGGCGGTGAGCAGGACGTCGTTTATCTGCGTCCGGAACGCCCTCGGCAGGTCGGTCAGCACCTGGCGCGAGACGTCTTCCGGCAATTCCACCATGATCTCGGCGGCGTCGCCCTCGCGGTTGGTCCCGTGGCGGTCGACGGGAAGAAGGGTCGCCGCCTTCGGCGCGGCGGACAGCCAGTAGGGCAACTCGTCCAGCAGTTCGTCCGATTGCGCAAGGCCCCGGAGCGACGCGGCATGCGCCGCGAAGGAGGTCGTCTTGGGCGGGAGAACCGGCCTCCGCCCCTCCACCGCCTGCTGATACCCGAGCCAGAGATGCTCGAGCAGGATGCGCCACGAGACGCCGTCGACCACCAGGTGATGCGCAACCAGAAGCAGGCGCGCCGGCTGACCCGGGCCCATGTCGAACAGCGTCGCCGCGAACAGCGGGCCGTCGCGCAGGTCGAACGCCCTCTGGCAATCGGCGCAGGCGGCTTCCAGCATCCGCCGCCGGGCAAGGCCCCGGTATTCGCTCAGGTCGATCCAGTCCAGCCGCCCCCCCGTGCGGGCGCCGGTATCGGCGGTCCATGCGCCGCCGTCGTTCCGGAAGCGCAACCGCAGCGCGTCGTGATGGGCGAGGAGCGCCCGGAACGCCGCATCGAGCGACTGGGCGTCGATCTCCGCCGGAACCTGTAGCAGCAGGGCCTGGTTGAAATGGTCGTGCCGCGGAGAGTCGCTCTCGAACATCCAGAGCTGCGCCGGGCCGAGGTCGCACGGCCCTTCGACCGCCCGTTGGTCGCCCTCGTCGGTCGCGGCGAGCGTGGCGACGGCCGCAAGCGCCGCGACGGTCTGGCTCTCGAAAAGCTGCTGGACGGTGACGCCGATGCCCTCCGCACGGGCGCGAGAGACGACCTGGATGCCGAGGATCGAGTCGCCGCCGAGCTCGAAGAAGTTGTCGTCGATGCCGACCGCGTCCAGACCGAGGACGCCGGCCCAGACCTGGGCCAGCCGGCGTTCGACCTCGTTCGTGGGCAGCGCCAGCTCGGCGGACGCGGCCGCGCTCCTCTCCCGGAGCGGGGACGGCAGCGCCCTTCGATCGACCTTGCCGTTGCGCGTCAGGGGCAGGGCGTCGAGCAGGACGTAGTCCGCCGGATGCATGAACTGGGGCAGATGCGCCGCGACGTGTTCGCGCAGCGACGGAATCAGCTTCGCGGCCAGCGCGGCGTTGACCGGGTTGTTGGTGAACTGCGCCCAATCCGGACAGGCGCGCCGACCCGCCGTGGCCGGCGGCGGAACCGGGCGACCCTGCCTGCGATAGTGCAGCGTGCAGGTGAGCGGGTCCGTCTCCGACGGCGAGACCGCGGCTTCGAACCCGGCGGATTCCGCCACTTCCCAGTACGCGTCCAGCCGGGCGTTCCGGGTCGCGTCGAGGATCTCGCTCACCGTCGCCGCGGGGATGCTGTCGCCCTCCTGCTGCGCCAACTCCCATATCTGACCGAAGCCGGCGAGCCGCGGATTCGGAGCGCTGGTGACGGAAAGCTCGGCGCGATCGGTCTCGCGCAGGATCCGCGCCAGGCTTTCGAGGCTCAGACCGTCGCGTCGCCAGTTCAACGCCTGCCGGTCGGCCGCCATGGTTTCGCACGCGCCGAGATGGAGGATCACGTCGTACCGGAACTGCGCCAGCTCGTTCTCCGCGTCGCCGCGCTTCCACTGGATGTCGCAGGCGGCCACGCGCGGATCGACCGCGGCGAGGCTCCGGAACAGCGCCGGATCGACGAGCAGCTCGCGCTCGCACAGGACGCCGTCCCGGACGCGCCGCACGAAGTCGGCGCGGTCGAAGTCGCCGGCGTTGCGGGCCAGTTGAACCGCGGTCTGGAACTCGGCGACATGAGGCAGGCTGCGGACGTCGCCGATGAAGATGCGTCCAACCGGCCCGGCGGCCGGAATCACCCTGTCAAGGACGTCGCGGAGGTAGGCCGCTCCCGGAAAGTACTGCACGACGGAATTGAGGAGCACGGCGTCGAACGCGCCCGCGCCGGGCGCGCCGATCTCGTGAGCGGCGCAGACGGCAATCTCCGTCCTGTCGGCGAGGTCACATTGCCGAAGGCCGCGGCGCAGCGCCTCGACAACCGGCGCGGAGAAGTCCACCCCGCGATAGAACGCCGCCTCGGCCGCGAGGGGGTAGGCGAGCATCCCGGTCCCGCAGCCGATCTCGAGCACGCGGGTCGGCGCGAGGGACCGGATGCGCGCCAGCGTCGCGTCGAGCCAGGTCCGCATCTCGGCGGCGGGGATGGGCTGGCCGGTGTAGCTCGACCGCCATCCGGCGGTGTCGAAACCCCGCTCGGCCGCGGACGACGCCGCTCCTGCGTAGAGGTCGTCGTAGATCGTGCGCCAGTCTCCGACCGCCTCAGCCTGCACCGACCCGAGCGCCGACGCAGCCCCCGGGCCGCGCTCCCCGGTCTCGGGGGTGACATAGGCGACGAGCCTCAGCCCGGTCCCGAGGTCGTCGCGGGCGATTACCGCCGCGTCCGCGATGTCGGGATGCGACGCCAGCGTCATCTCGATCTCCCGCGGCTCCACCCGGTGGCCGCGGATCTTGAGCTGCCTGTCCTTGCGTCCGAGGAACTCGAGGGCCCCGTCCGGAAGGAAGCGGACGAGGTCGCCGGTCCGGTACGCCCGGGCGCCCCGGCCGTTGAACGGGTCGGGGACGAACCACTCGGCGGTCATCGCGGGGTCGCCGAGATAGCCACGCGCCAGACCCTCGCCCGCAACCCAGAGCTCGCCGGGCACGCCCTCCGGCGCCAGGTGGCCGTCGCGATCGACGACGTAGACATGGCCCCCGCCGATGGGCCGGCCGACCGGGATGGACCCGGGGCCGTCGGCGAGCGCGGCGATCCGGTGGCAGCAGGTGAACGTGGTGTTCTCGGTCGGGCCGTAGCCGTTGACCAGCCGGCAATCCGGGTAGCGCTCCAGGAAGGCCCGGACATGGCGCGGCGACAGCACGTCGCCGCCCGCGAGCAGCTGGCGCAGCCCGGCCAGCGCCTCGATCCGGTTGTCGACGATCTGGTGGAACAGGCCGGCGGTGAGCCAGAGCATGGTGACCCGATGCCGCCGGATGGCGTCGGCGAGCGCATCGATGTCGATACGGCCAGGAGGGTGGACGACAAGCCTGCCGCCGTTCAGCAGCGGCGCCCAGACCTCGAGCGTCGAGGCGTCGAAGGTCATCGGCGCCAGCAACAGCACCGCCTCGTCCGGTCCCATCGCGCAGTAGTCGGCATTCTCGACCAGGCGGAGGACGGCGTTCTGCCGGACCGCCACGCCCTTGGGCAATCCGGTCGAGCCCGAGGTATACATGACGTAGGCGAGCCGATCGCCGCCGCCGGGGAATGTCGCGAGCGCGGCGTCCGCTTCCTCCGCGGCGGCGTCGAGGGGCACGGGCACGAGCCCCAATCCCTCCAGACGCGCCCCGGCGCCGGTCGTGTCCACCACGAGCGTCGCGCCGGCCGTCGCGATCATGTGGCGGAGGCGCTCGTCCGGCTCGTCGAGATCGAGCGGCAGATAGGCGCCGCCGGCCATGAGCACGGCGAGCTCCGCCGCCACCGTCGCCGCCGCGCGGACGGACGGCACGACGACGATGGTCTCGGACGCGCAGCCGCGAGCCTGCAAGCGCCGGGCGAGCTCGGCCGCGGCGTCGCGGAGCCCGCCATAGGTCAGGTCCCGCTCCCCGTCCGACACCGCCACAGTGGCCTCGCGACCGGCCGCCACGGCGAGGAACCGCTCGACGATCGTTCCCCGGTCGGAGGGCTCGGGGGCGCCTTCGCGGCCCCAGTCCGCGATCCGGCGCCGCTCCTCGCCCCGAACCAGCGGCAGCGCCGAGACCGGCGCGTCCGGGGCGCGCGCCATCTCCTCGTAGATGGCAACGAGGTAGTCGACCATGCGGTCGATCCGCTCGGGCCGGAACAGGTCGGTGCTGTACTCGAAGGCTCCGGCCAGACCCTCCGGGGTCTGCCTGAACTCGAGCCGCAGGTCGAACTTGACGGTCGCACGCTCGACCTCGATGACGCCGAGCCCCGCATCCGCGCCGGCGTCCGCGCCGGCGCTCTGGTCAGCGTGGAGCTGAAAGATCACCTGGAAGAGCGGGTTCCGCGCGAGATCCCGCTCGGGCTGGAGGTCCTCGACCAGCTTCTCGAACG
Source organism: Amaricoccus sp. (assembly GCF_017995835.1). Classification (GTDB taxonomy): domain Bacteria; phylum Pseudomonadota; class Alphaproteobacteria; order Rhodobacterales; family Rhodobacteraceae; genus Amaricoccus. The sequence continues at coordinate 30,848 of NZ_JAGOID010000016.1, read as the reverse complement.
GCAGGTCCTGATGGTCGTAGGCTTCGAGCGCCCGCGCCCGGACCCGCCGCAGGACCTCGCGGTAGCTGGGCCGCCCCGAGAGATCCACGCGGATGACGAGCGAATTCACGAAGAAGCCGATCAGCGGCTCGAGCTCCTTGCGCGTCCGGCCCGCGACCGGCGTCCCGATGGCGACGTCATCCTGACCCGTCAGCCGGTGCAGCAGGCAGTCGAAGCCCGCCATCAGGGTCATGAACAGCGTCGCTCCCTCTTCATGGCCCAGCCTGTCGAGAGCGTCGGCAAGCCTGCGCGGCAGCAGGAACGACCGCCTGGAGCCCGCATAGCTGAACACGGCGGGCCGCCGATGGTCCGCCGGCAGTTCGAGCGGCGCGAGATCGGCCAGGCGCTCCCGCCAGTAGTCGAGCTGCCGCTCCATCCGCTCGCCGGCGAGCCACTCGCGCTGCCAGTGGGCATAGTCCGCATACTGGATCGGGAGATCGGGCAGGGACGGCGACCGCCCCGCCGCAAGATCGGCGTAGATCGTCGACAGCTCGTGCGAGAACACCGCCGACGACCACCCGTCGCAGACGATGTGGTGCAGCGACAGGAGGAACACCCACTCCGTCGGCCCCAGCCGGACGAGCGACGTCCGCAGGAGCGGCCCGTCCGCGAGCGAGAACGGGCGGCGCGCCGCCTCGGTCGCCAGCCGCACGACCTCCTCGCCCTGTCGTTCCGGCGTGAGGTCCGACAGGTCGGACAGATCGAGGGGGATGCGCACCCCCTGCCCCAAGCGCGCGACCGGACGGCCGTCCACCTCCGGCAGCGTCGTGCGCAGAACCTCGTGCCGCTCGACGATCGCGTTGATCGCCCGTTCGAGCAGGTCGGGATCGATTGCCGCACGCAGGCGCAGCGCCGTGCTCTCGGTGTAGAACGGATTGCCGGGCGCCATCCTGTCGAGAACCCACAGCCTTTGCTGGGCAAAGGACAGCGTCGCGGGCGCATCGGCCGGACGGCGCGGGACAGCTCCCGGCCGGGTCGCGGCGGACGCCGCGCGCTGCCCGGCGAGGCGGGCCCTGAGGAGCTCGCGCCTGTCCGCCGGCAGCCTGTCGCCGGCGGAGACGTCCTCGGCCCGGAACGCGACGGGATGGCCCTCGGTATTCATGGCAGACCTCGCTCGCGGGCAGGATCGACGGAAGGCCCGGCGTCCGCCAGCGCGTCGATCTCCGCCAGAAGGAGTCGCTCGATCTCGCCCGCGAGTTCCCGAAGCGTGGGGCGCAGGAAGACGGTCGTCAGCGGCAGGTCGAGGTCGAAGCGATCACGGATGATCGTGACCAGCCGGGTCGCGAGCAGGGAATGTCCGCCGATGTCGAAGAAGTTTTCGTCCCTCCCGATCGCCGGCCTTCCGAGCAGGTCCGACCAGAGCGCGGCCAGCGCGATCTCGGTGTCGGTCTCGGGCGCGCGCAGGCTGTCGGAACGGGCGGCGCCCGCGGAAACGCAGTCGCGCAGCGCTCCCCGGTCCAGCTTGCCGTTCGGAAGCAGCGGAAACGCCTCGATCACCGTAAAGGAGGCTGGGACCATGTAGGCGGGCAATCGCTCGGCGAGGAAGCGGCGCAGGGCGGCCTCGTCCGGCGCCAGCCGGCCGGCGGAGGTCAGCCAGGCGTCGAGCCGTCCCCCCGTCCCGTCCGGCGACATGACCACGACGGCCTGTCCGACCTCGGCATGATCCTGAAGCGCGGCCTCGACCTCGCCGAGTTCGATCCGGTGCCCCCTGAGCTTGACCTGGTGGTCGCGCCGGCCCTCGAAGACCAGCGCGCCGGTAGGATCGACCCGCGCGAGATCGCCCGTCGCGAACATCCTCGCACCGGGTTTGCCGAACGGGTCGGGCACGAACCGCTCGGCGGTGAGCGCCGGCTGCCGGAAATAGCCACGGGCGAGGTTGAGCCCGCCGACGTGGAGCTGGCCGAGCGCGCCGCGCGGCGCCGGCTGCATCCGCGCATCGAGGACATAGGCCTGGCAATTGTCGAGGGGAGCTCCGATGGGAACCACGCCGTCGGCGCGGGGCGCCAGCGGACCGGCGCAGGTGACATCGCCCGCGACCTCGGACGAGCCGTAGAGGTTGATGACGTTCAGGGACGGGGCCAGCCTCGTCACCCGTTCGAGCAGGTCGGCGGTCAGCTGCTCGCCGCTGGTAAAGAGCAGGCTCAGGCGCGGGGTCGCGGTCTCGAGGTCGATCCGGGCGTCGAGGATGGCGCGCAGCAGCGAGGGGACGAGAAGGAGTCGCGTCACCCGCCGCTCGGCCAGGGTCGCGCACAGCGCCGCCGGGTCGCGGGCGGCCTCGTCCCCGAGGATGACCGAGGGAACTCCCGCAAGCAGCGGCCCGAACGTTTCCCAGACCGAGTCGACGAAGGCGATGGCGGTCTTGAGGCAGGCGACCTCGCCATCGGCGAAGGGAAAGCGCCGCCACATCCAGGCGAACCGGTTCATCGTCGCCTCGTGCGTGGCCATCACGCCCTTCGGCCGGCCGGTGGAGCCAGACGTGTAGACCAGATACGCGACGTCGGCCGGAGCCGCCGCCGGCGTCGCGGCGCCATCCGGCAGCGGTCCGCCATCGAGGACGAGGCTCGGCGCCGCGCCCGTCCTGACGCGATGCCTCTCGACCGTGACCACCGCCCTGGGGTCGGAATCCCCGATGACGAAGGCGATCCGCTCCTGCGGATAGTCCGGGTCTATCGCCACATAGGCGGCGCCCAGCCACATCGTCGCCAGCATCGCGGCGACGGCATCGGCGGAACGCTCGAGGCAGATCGCGACGCGGTCGCCCCGGCCCACCCCCAGCCCCGCGAGCGCGGCGGCGATCTGCTGCACGCGCCGGTCGAGGTCGGAAAAGGTGACGGCGGCGCCGTCGTCGATGAGGGCGAGACGATCCGGGTGCGCCGCGACCGCTCGCGCGAAGGCGGCGGGGACGGTCGGCGCAACGTCGTGCGCCACGTTCGGTCCGAGCGCCGCCGCGAGGGCGTCCGCGCGCTCGACCCCGGACAGGATTTCGATGTCCGAGAGGCGCCGGCCCGGCGTCGCCAGCGCCGCCGCGAGGAACCGGACGAAGTGCTCGAAGATCCGCCGGATCGTCGCTGTCTCGAAGAGTTCGGTGGAGTATTCCAGCCGGCCCTGGATCCCCCCCGAGCCCTCCGCGAGGTGGACGGAGAGATCGAGGATCGCCGCCCCCTTGTCGATCGTGATGGCCTTCGTCTGCTCCGTCGCGGCGCCGGCCCTGGCGTCGTGCGGGGTGTAGAGCTGGAACAGGACCTGGAAGAGCGGATTGCGCCCGAGGTCGCGGTCGGGCTGGAGCGCCTCCACGACCCGCTCGAACGGCGTGTCCTGCCGGTCGAAAGCGGCGACGGTGACCTTGCGGACACGGGCGATCAGCTCCCGGAACGTCGGATCGCCGGCGAGGTCGATCCGCAACACGACGGTGTTGAGGAAAAGGCCGATGAGAGGCTCGAGCTCGGACCGGGAGCGACCGGCCACGGGCGTTCCCACGACGACCTCGTCCTGCCCGCTGTGCCGCCCGAGGACGACGGCGAAGGCCGCGAGCGCCACCATGAACAGCGTCGCCCCCTCGCGCCCGGCCAGGACCCTCGCGCCGGACGAGATGTTGAGGGGCACGCCGACATCCTCGTGGGCGCCGCGAAAGCCGAGGACCCGCGGCCTCGGACGATCGAGCGGCAGTTCGAGCGCCGGCAGGCCGGCGAGCTGTCCGCGCCAGTAGTCCAGCTCCCCATCGAGGCCCCCCTCGGGGCCGTTCCGCTGCCAGGCGGCGAAGTCGCCGTACTGGATCGGCAGGGGCGGCAACCGGGGCGCGCTCCCGGTCGCGATCGCGCCGATCACCTCGTTGATCTCGCGCTGAAGGATTCGCATCGACCAGCCGTCGGACACGATGTGGTGCACCGCCATCGCGAGGATCTCTCCCGCCTCCAGTCCGCAGATCAGCATGAAGCGGAACAGGGGTGGACGGCTCAGGTCGAAGGGCGACGTGGCGTTGTCATGCAACAGGCGCGTCACCTCGCCGTCGCGCCGCTCGGGCGGAACCGCCCCCACGTCGTGCACCCGCAGGGGCACGTCGACGTCCGGCAGCACGATCTGGACGGCGCCGCTCTCGCGCTCCTCGAACCGCGTGCGCAGCACTTCGTGCCGCCCGACGACAGTCCTGATCGCCGTCTCGAGCGCCGCGAGGTCGATCGTTCCGCTGGGGACCGGCACGGCGACGCTTTCGACGTAGAACGGGTTCCCGGGCGAAAGCCGGTCGAGAAACCAGAACCTCTCCTGCGAGAAGGAGAGCGGCGCGCTCCCGCCCTCCGCGCGCCTCGGGATCGGCGAGGCCGGGGCCGCCGCATCCGGCTGGCCGTCGAGCAGCTTGCGCAGCAGCGCGTCCCGGCGCGCGGCGGCCGCGGGCGCGCTCACCGGCGCGCTCCGCTGGCCCGGACCCCCGGGTCGGGCTGGAGAGCCGCGTCCACCTCGGCCTCGGACAGTTCGCGCACGCGCACGAACAGGGCTGCGGCCTTCGTCAGGCTCTCTCCGTTCGACGCCTCGAGCGCGGCGGCGAAGTCGCGCACGCTCGGCGCCTCGAAGATCGTGCGCAGCGGCGCCTCGATCCGCAGCGTGTCGCGCACCTTGTTGACCACCTGCACGGCGAGCAGCGAGTGCCCGCCGAGCGCGGTGAAGAAGTCGTCGTCGATCCCGATGCGGCCGACCTCCAGCACCTCGGCCCAGATGGTCGACAGCGCCTCCTCGATGCTGTTCCTCGGGGCGATGCAGGCTCCGTGCGTGGCGCTCCGGTCGTGCTCGGAGCTGGCGAGGGCGCGCCGGTCGAGCTTGCCGTTGGCCTTCAGCGGCAGCGACCGCCTCTGCACGAACAACGAGGGGATCATGTGCTCCGGCAGACAGTCGCTCAGATGGACCCTGAGCCGCTGCGTCAGCTCCTGGAAGCGCGCGGCGGCGAGCGGATCGTTGGCAAGGCCGCGATACCCCTCTGGCGCCGTTGGCAGCGCCTCGGGCCGCTCGTCCGCCGGCGGAGGGTCGCCGCGCCGCCAGAACACGGCCTCGAGGTGATCGGGCCGCGCGTCCGCGAAACGCACGCGGACGTCCATCGGCGTGGTCTCGGCAAGGCCGTGGAGTTCCTCTGGATCGACGGCGCCATTCAACGCCTCGGCCGCGACCTGCCCGAGCTCGCCGAGCGATCTCTGCGCCGCGCCGTTACGCACCAGCGCCGCGAGCCTGAACGGCGCCGCCACGCGGGCGTTGGGAATGCCGCCGACGACCACGCAATCGGCGTCGGTCTGCCGCAGGCGCGCTCCGAGGCTGCGCAGGTCGAGGCTGTCGCCGCGCCAGTCGAGCCTCGCGGACTTCGCCGGCGCCTGTGGCGCGCCGATCCGCAGCGTCACGTCATAGCGGAACCGTCCGAGCTCGTTGTCGAAGCCGCCACGCTTGCACGCGCAGGCCACCCCGGCGATCCGCGGCTCGGCCATCGCGACCGCGTGGAAGAAGCCGCCGTCGAGCGCCAGCTCCTTCTCCTGGCCGGCCTCCCGGTGCGCCTGGTGGAGCAGCTCCTCGCCGGTGGCGCCATCGCCCAGCCGCGACTGCGCGAGCGAGGCGTGGAAGGCCGTCAGCAGCGCATGGCTGCGCACGTCGCCGACGAAGATGGCGCCGCCCGGGCGCACCAGCCGCGTCGCGGAGCCGATGACGCGAGCGAGATACGCCGCGCTCGGAAAGTACTGGACGACCGAGTTGAGGATCACCGTGTCGAACGACGCGGGCTCGAAGTCGTCGAGCTCGTCGGCGCGACGCTTGTGCAGCACGGTCCGGTCGGAGAGACCCAGGGTGTCGAGGCGCCTGCCGAGCTGCCGGATGACCGGTCCGGAAATGTCGGAGCCGACATAGAGCGCGCATCGCGGCGCGATCTTCGTCAGCAGGAGCCCGGTCCCGCAGCCGATCTCCAGAACCCTGTCGGGCTTCAGGGCGAGGATGCGCTCGACCGTGGTGTCGCGCCACGTCGCCATCTCCGCCGGGTCGATATCCTCGCCGGTGTAGCTGCTGGTCCAGCCGATGGTGTCGAAGTCCGGCTCCGCGGCCTCCGAAAGCTGGTCATAGAGGCTTTCGTAGAGATCCTCCCACTGATCCAGATGCGTGGCGAACAGGCTCTCGTCACCATCGCCCCCGGCGCCTGCCCCCGGGACGACTGCGGCAAGAAGCGTGCCGCTCCCGGCAGGCGTGAAGACGGCGCAGTCGGACACGCCGTCCACCTCGCGGATCCTCGCCTCGATCTCGCCGAACTCGACCCGGTATCCGCGAAGCTTGATCTGGTCGTCGGTGCGGCCCCGGTAGACGAGGGCGCCGTCGCCGCGCCGGAACGCGAGGTCGCGTGTGCGGTACATGCGCGCGCCGGGCGTCTCCGAGAACGGATCGGGCAGAAACACCTCGGCGGTCGCGGCCGGCCGGCCGTGGTAGCCGCGCGCGAGGCTCGCGCCGCTGACATAGACCTCGCCGACGACGCCGACGGGCAGCCGCGCGTGGTGGCGGTCGAGCACGCGGAGCGCGCTGTTGTCGATGGGATGTCCGACGGGCACGCCGAACGGCTGCGGCGAGCCGTCCGTCGCGGCGGCGGCGACCTCGATCGTCGTCTCGGTCGGACCGTAGAGGTTCGCCACGTCGAGTCCGAGGCCCGAGGCGAGCCGCGCCCGCAGGTCTTCGGGCAGGGCTTCCCCGCCGCTGAAGACCTGGCGCAGGCCGGCGCAGAGATAGAACGCCGGTTCATCGAGCAGGATCCGCAGCAGCGACGGCACGACCTGGAGGACCGAGACCCGATGCCGGTCGAGGCACTGGACGATCCATTCCGGGTCGCGCTGCGCCTCCGGCGGCAGCAGGACCAGCGTGCCGCCCGCCATCAGGGGCGCGAGGATCTCCCAGACCGACGCGTCGAAGCTGCTGGCCGTCCGCTGCAACACGCGCGTCGAGGCGTCGAAGCCGAAGCGCGCGATCATCCACCGCATGTGGTTCGCCAGCGCGCCGTTCGTCACGACGACGCCTTTCGGCCGCCCCGTCGAGCCGGACGTATAGATCAGGTAGGCCGCGCCCTCGCCGTGCTGCGGCCCGGTCACGCCCGTGGCGTCGCCGGCGGCCGTCCCGGCTTCGATCCGGTCGAGGGCGATGACGCTGGCGCCGACGGGCGCGATCTCTCGGGCGACATCGAGAAGCGGCGACGCCGTGAGAATGGCGCTCAGCCCGGCGTCGCCGGCGATCATCGCGAGGTGGTCGCGCGGGTAGGAAGTATCGAGGGGGACATAGGCGGCCCCGGCCGACATCGTCGCGAGCTGCGCCACGATCAGGTCCGGGGAGCGGTCGAGCAGCAGGCCGACCCGCGCCTCCGGTCCGATCCCCAGACCGCCGAGCTGCGCCGCAAGCGCCGTCCAGCGCCGCGCAAGCTCGCCGTACGAGAGGCGGCCTTCCCCCATCTCGATCGCCGTCGCGTCGGGCCGTTCGCTCGCCCGCGCCGCGATCTCGTCGATCACGTAGGCCGGGTTCCCCGGAAGCGGCCTTCGCGGTCCCGCCTCGTGCGCGGCAAGGATCGCCGCGTCGGCCGCGCCGATCACCGGCAGGCGCGACACCGCCAGTTCGGGGCCCGCCGCCGCCGCCCGGAGAAGGGTCTCGAATTCTTCGGCGATCCGCGCGATCGTGGCCGCGTCGAAGAGGTCGGTCGAATACTCGATCATGCCGCGATAGCAGTCGGGCGCATCGATCAGCGTGAAGGCGAGGTCGAAGATCGCGCTGCCGCGATGCACCTCGACGCGCGCCTCGCCGCCGCCCGCCGCGCCGAACGTCGGCGTGTTGACGAGCTGGAAGGTCACCTGGAAAAGCGGATTGCGGCTGGCGTCGCGGCCCGGATTGAGCTCTTCGACCAGCCGCTCGAACGGCAGTTCCTGGTGCGCGTAGGCGTCGAGGCAGGTGTCGCGCACGCGCTCGAGCAGCGTCAGGAACGTCGGATCGCCCGAGGCGTCGATGCGGAAGACCACCGAGTTGACGAAGAAGCCGATCAGCCCCTCGAGCTCGGGTTGGGTCCGGCCGGCCACCGGCGCGCCGATCACGATGTCGTCCTGGCCGGATCTCCGCGCCATCGTCGCCGCGAAGGCCGCGAGCAGCGTCATGTAGGTCGTGGCGCCGACGCGCCGCCCGACCTCCCGAACGGCGGCCGACAGCCCCGGATCGAGCGCGACGAGATGCGCGGCGCCGCGGAAGCTGGCGGTGTCGGGACGGGGACGGTCGGTCGGGAGGTCCAGGACCGGCAGACCGGCCAGTTGCTGCCGCCAGTAGTCGAGATCGGCCCGCAGGGTCTCGCCCTCCAGACGCTCGCGCTGCCAGATCGTGAAGTCCGCGTACTGGATGGGCAGCTCCGGCAGCGTGTCGCCGCGCCCCATCGCGTACGACTGGTAGAGGCTCGTCAGTTCGCGCGCGAGGACGCTCATCGACCAGCCGTCCGAGACGATGTGGTGCATCGACAGCAGCAGGACGTTGTCGGCGAAGCCGCGCCGGATCACGCCGCAGCGCAAGAGCGGCCCGTCGCGCAGGTTGAACGGCCTGACGGCCTCGGCGGTGGCGAGCTCGACGGTCTTCGCCTCGCGTTCGTGCGGGGCGATCCGCGAGATGTCGACGACCTCGATGCGCAGCCGCATCGTCTCGCGGACGATCTGCGCCGGCTCGCCGTCGACCTCGTCGAACACGGTGCGGAGCGTCTCGTGCCGCCGGATGATCGCGTTCAGCGCCCGCTCGAGCACCGGGACGTCGAGGCGCGCCGCGATCGGGATCGCGAGGGGGATGTTGTAGAACGGGTTGCCCGGCGCCATCCGGTCGAGGAACCACAGCCTCTGCTGCGCATGCGACAGGGGAAAGACGTACTCGCTCAGTTCATTCATGTCCCTTACCCGACTGCGACGCCCGACTGCCTGCCCTCGCCGTGGAGAAGGTCGCGCAGGCCCGATCCGACGGGCCGCCCGAGCCCTGTGCAGGGATCCCACCCGGGGGCAGCCCGTGACGCGCCGTTCGATCCGCTGACGACGTCGAAGAACGCCGGGCCGCGGTCCCCGGCGCCGTAGATCAGCGGATTGATGTAGCCGACGTTCTTCCCGAGGCTCTGGTTGATGCGCGCGATCATGGCGGCGAAGAGCGGCGCGACGGCGCCGGCGCCGGCGATCACCCTGGTCCTGCCGTGGACCTGCACGAGGTAGCCGGTTCCGGGGTCGGCGTTGCCGGCCATGTCCGGAACGCCGCGCCCTTCGCCTTCGGCGGCCACGGCAGGGGACGGGACGACGTCGGGCCTCTGCCAGTCCGGCCGCGGAAACAGCTTGCTGTACCCGCCGCCGGTCGCCGTTCCGAACGTCGGAAGGGTGTTCCAGACCGTCTCGCCGAGGATCGTGTCGCGGACCGAGCTGAGGGACGTGCCGCCGCAGGCGATCGCCCGCGGACTGGACGCCGGATAGTCCACCCAGGGCCGGGCGCCGCGAAGGGTCGCGGCCGGCCCATGGTCGCCCACCGCGCAGAGGATGGTCACGCCGAGCGCCGCGGCCTCGGCGAACAGGTCCTCGAGGCGCCGCACGTGCATCGGCGCCCCGAGCCAGAAGTCCTCGGACAGCCCCCAGCCGATCGAGAGGACGCTCGGCCGCATTGCCCTGTCGTGCAGGGCCGTCTCGACCGCGTCGATCAGCCCCCCGGCATGCAGGGGCGCGAAGTAGACGGCGATCGCGGCGCCCGGCGCCGCGCCGGCGACGAGCTGGATGTCGAGCGCCACCTCGGCGTCGAAAGCCTCGGTCACGCCCGGCGTGTTCCGGCCGCCGCTCACCTCGACATCGGTGACGGCGACGCCGGCAAGGTCGAGGAACCCGAGATACGCCTCCAGGTCCGACCGGTAGTATCCCCCGCCAAGCTCCACGATGCCGATGCACTGGCCCGAACCATCGGCGCCCGCCGGGAAGTCGTAGAGTTCGGCGATCTGCGGGGCCGTCTTGACGCCGACCTTCTCCAGCGCCTCCAGCGCGGCGGTCCGGGCGGCCCCGGCGAACTCGACCTTCAGATCGGCGACGCGCTCGCGGCGAATGGCCTCGGCGGACTCCCGGGCCAGCCGCGCCGGCTCGGCGATCCTGTCGGCATATGCCCGAGCGGCCTCGGCAGGCGGCGCATCGGCGAGTTCCTCCCCGAGGGCCTCGCGGATCCGCCTCAGCTCCCGGACGGCGCCGTGCGCCTCCACCTCGTCCCCGTACCTGCGCGCCTGCTCCGACAGCATCCCCGCGAGCCGGACCGTGCCGCGCGCGCGCGCCAGCACGACCGCGGCGTCCCTGGCGGCATCGTTCCTGCCGGCGGGCCAGAGCCGCCTTCCGGCCGCGGGGCGCTCGTCGAGGCCGGTGATGGCGACGACCCTGCCGTTCAGGTCCTCGGGGATCTGCAACGCGCCGACATAGCCGCGATGGAGGCTTCCGCCTTGCGCGAAGATCTGGAGCCGGGCCCCGAACGCGGCGGCGAACTGCGCCGCCGTCCCGAACAGCGAAACGGTCCGGCGGCCGAGATCGATCGAGGTCACCCGCAGCCCGCAGCGTTCGGCGAAGTCGGCGACCAAGGCGGCATCGTCCCCGCTGGCGCCATGGAGGGTTTCGAACTCCTCGATGGAGAGATACGTCCGATCCGGGATCGCCGTGCGCCCGATTTCCCCCGGGTCGGGAAACGGCGGCGCCTCCGGACGCCGCCGAAGCAGGACCGTCACGCGATAGGTCCGGGAACCCGGGACGGCGCCGATCGCGGTTGCGAAGGGACAGGCGGCGTGATTGCTGCCGTCGAGCGGCACATGCGCGCAATCCATCGTCAAGCGCCTCGCGCGATTGCGTCGGTGAGGTCCCGGCGCCTACGGTCTTCGGGCTATTCGCCGCGCCCGAAAACGGCCGTGCCTGCTGCCGCTGCGGCAGCGATGTTCTGGGCCACGGCGAAGAGTGCGTCTGGCCGCAGGTCTGCCTCTTCGGCCCTGGAGAAAACGGACCTCAACGTATCGAGGTACTGATTGTACTGTTGCTGAGCCTCGGAGCGCGCCTCGGCGAGCGCCTGCTCGTTGTCCGCAACGCAGGTCTTCGTCGCGAAGTCCGCCTGCTGGTTGGCGGCCACGCTGAATTTCAGCAGGAGATCGACGTATGCTGCCCGCGTTTCCGAGATCCGCATGCCATCCAGCGACGCGAGCGCGTTCACATAGGCGCCGTATGCCGCATTGATGTCGTTCACCTCGCCCGCTTCCAGCGTGGACTGGAGCGCCGCCTGATACCGTTGCGCCGACTCGATCTGCCGCTCCTGGAGCGACAGGTTGATCTGGTAGAGACTTCGTGACATCGACTGCCCCGCCTCATCCAGCGCGCGAACTACTGCCGCGCCGTTCCCGTCAGTGACGCCGCCATCTCTAGCTGTAGTGCTGCTCTGACGAGGGGCCCGCTTGCGGATGGGCCGGTCGGGTTGCTCTTCCGAATCCACGGCTCGACCCTCCTACCCTACTGGGACTCATCGGAGTGTATCCGAATACCGACAGATTCTCAACTTGGGCGACAGTCCGGATCGCCGTTCGGCGGGGGCGCGAACCGCATGGTCGACGGATCACGCTGCGGCGTCGGCGAAGGATCCGGTTCGCATCGGCCCGTCCGGCCGGTAGGTGCTGACGATGACCCCGGCCGGCGTGGTCTGCGAGCGCAGCAGCGTCATCTCCTGCGGGTTCACGACATCGGAGAAGATGCGCCTGCCCCGCCCGATCAGGACCGGAAAGACCAGGAGCACGACCTCGTCCGCCAGCCGCTCGGCGATCAACGGCGGCGTCAGGGTCGAGCTGCCCCAGACGATCAGGTCGGGGCCGTCGCCCGCCTTGATCCGGCGGAGGCTGGCCGCGACATCCGCGCCGAGCCCTTCGACCGGGCCCCATCCGAGGCTCTCCGGCCGGTGCGTCGCCACGTATTTCCGCGCGGCGTTCAGGCTGTCGGCCATGTCGCCCTGCTCGTGTGGCCAGTAGCGGGCGAAAATGTCGTAGGTCCGGCGGCCGAGCAGCAGGTCGAAACCCCTGCCCTGCGCCGCGTCGATGGCGGCGCCGCCCGCCTCGTCGTGGTGCGGAAAGGCCCAGCCGCCATGATCGAACCCGTTCGTCGGATCTTCCTCGGGCCCGCCGGGGCCCTGGATCACCCCGTCGAGCGAGATATGCTCGATGATCCTGATCGTTCTCATGGCATGACTCCCCGCGCCGGCCGTCCGGCGTCGTGCTTTCGCTGCTGCGATGGAAGCGTGGAAGGCGCCGCGCCGGCGCCCCGCACGGAGCCCGGTTCAGGCGAGTTCCTTCACCGCCGCCTCGATCGCCGCGATGTCGATCTTCTTCTGTTTCATCATCGCCGCCATCGCCCTGGCCGATATGGCCTTGTCCGCGTGCAGCGTCAGCTCGGTCAGCCGCTTCGGAAACACCTGCCAGAACAGGCCGAAGCGGTCTTTCAGCCAGCCGCAGACGCCTTCCTCCCCGCCATCGGCGGTGAGCGCGGTCCAGATCCGGTCGGTTTCCGCCTGATCCGGCGTCTCGACCGAGATCGACACCGCCTCGGTCAGGGTGAAATGCGGGCCGGCGTCGAGGATCTGGTAGGGCACGCCGCCGAGGCTGAAGTCGATCACCGTGAACGTCCCCATGCCGGCATCGCCGGTAAAGCTGCGCTCGACCCGGCTGCCGGGGATCAGCGCGCAATAGAACGCGGCCGCCTCCTCACCGCGTCCGTCGCGGAACCACAGGCTGGTGCGAATGGAGCTGGTCATCGTTCTTCTCCTTTCATGCCGGGTAGCGAACTGGCTTGGCGCGCCGTCGATCGCGGACATGACGCCCTCCTTCATGGAACATACCGACCGGTTGGTATCCTGTCAATCGGCGCCATGGTCCCGCCGTTCTTCGCAGCGGCGGCCCCCTACCCCTTGGCCAGCCGCAGCAGATCGAAATCCGCCGCCTCGATCTCGGCGAGCGTGACCGGCCGGCCCGCGGCCAGGAGCTTGCGCGTCGCCATGTGCGGGCCCGGCGCGTTGACCGTCTCGACCGCCACCAGCCGGTCGCCCGCGAGACTGAGCACGATGAGCCTGCCCGGCGGCGACGGCGCTGCCACGTGGCGATCCGCGTCGAGCGCAAGCCCGGCGATCTGCAATTTGTGCTCGCCCTGATCGCTCCAGAACCAGGCGACCGCCCCATAAGGCGCGTCCTCGAGGTCGGCCAGGCGGCGGGCGATGTGGCGGGCGTGATCGACGGCGGCCTGCACCGACTCGAGCCGCACCCGGCGGCCGCCGGCCAGCGGGAAACAGGCGCAGTCGCCGAGCGCCGAGATCGCCGGGTCGTCGGTCAGCAGCCGGTCGCTGACGACGACGCCGTTGGCGACCGCGAGCCCGGCCTCCGCCGCCAGCTCGGCGTTCGGCCGCACGCCGGCGGCGAGCAGGATCATCCCGGCCTCGATGCGCCGGCCGTCGGCGAGCAGAACCGCCCCCGGCTCCACCGCCTCGGCCCGGGCGTCGAGCAGCACCCGCGTGCCCATCGCCTCGTGCAGCGCGAGGAAATGCGCCGAGACCTCCGGCGAGACCACCCGGCCCATCAGCCGCCCGGCGGCCTCCAGCACGGTGACGTCGACGCCGGCCGCCCGCGCCACCGCCGCGAACTCGAGGCCGATGAAGCCGCCGCCGATGACGACGGCGCTGCCGCCATCCGCGATCCGCGCCCGGAGGTCGGCGGCGTCGGCGAGCGTCCGGAGCCCGTGCACGCCCGCCGCGTCGAGCCCGGCGATCGGCGGCAGGAAGTTGCGCGCCCCGGTGGCGAGGATCAGATGGTCGTAAGCGTGCGCGCCGCCGTCCGCGGTCAGCACCCGGCCCGCCGCTCGGTCGATCTCCACCGCCCGCGTCGCCGCGCGGTAGTCGATCTCGCTGCGCTCGTAGAAGGCCGCGGGCTTCATGAGCAGCCGGTCGGCCTCGCCGTCCTTCATGTAGGCCTTGGACAGCGGCGGCCGCTGATAGGGCAGGCCCGGCTCGTCGCCGATCAGCGTGATCCGGCCGGCGAAGCCGTCCTGGCGCAGGCTGGCCGCGGCCTGAAAGCCGCCCTGCCCGGCGCCGACGATGACCACCCGCCCGGGCGTCATGGCCGCGCCCCGGGCATCGCCCGGCCGCCGCATGCGCCGATTGCGCCGTCGGTGTCGTTGCTGCCGGCCGTCCGCATCACCTTGTCGCCCTCGCTCGCCTCCGCGCCGGCCTTGCGCCGTCGTCGGCGACGCAGGTTATCGCCACCAGCGGCGGAAACTCCAGCCTCGACCCCGCCCGACCGGCAGTTTGATCGGCGCCGCCGAAGCCGGCGACGGACGGTCCCGTCGAGCGGGCGGATCCCCGGTGTCCCCGCTCCCCCGGACCGCCACGTTCGGGCGGGTCGCCCGGATCACCTCGCAGAGCGACCCGTCTACCCTGCCCCCCCCCCGCCGTCGCCCGCAGGGAGGCGCAAGCGACGCCCACATCGAGCCCGACGCGCGGTCCCGCCGCCCGATCACCGCGGCGCGAAGATGTCCTCGATCTCCTCGAACACCCGGTCCATCAGCGCGCTCCGCGCCTCCTTGCCGGTGAAGTGCAGCGCCCAGCCGTCGCGGACCATCTCGCGACGGATCACCAGCCCCGCCCGCGGCCGCGCCACCCGGATCGGCCGCCGCGGCGCCCCGCCGCCCGCCGCCGGCCCCGACGCGCCCTTCGCCCCCGCCCGCTCGGCCTCGTCGAGATAGGGCAGGACCAGCGCCCACTGCGTCTGCGGGTCCTTCAGGCTCGACTGCTCCAGCGCCGTCGCCATCACCTCGCCGAACCCGTCCCGCACCGCGCCCGCGAGCCGGAGCGCCTGCCGCAGCGACAGCGTCTCCGGCGCGGCCATCGCCCCGTCGAAGCCCTCGACCAGCCGCGCCAGCGCCCGCAGCCGCGACCGCTTCATCTGGCTCGCGCCCGGATAGAGCCCCTCCACCGCCGCCTCGATGGTCGCATAGGCCCCGAGATCCCGCGCCACCAGCGCGATGCGCCCCTGCTCCCAGGCCGACAGATCGGCCCTCACGGCGTTCTCCTCCACCATCGCCGCCAGCGTCTCGGCCAGCGCCCGCGCCGGCCGCACGAAGGCCGGCACCGCCCCGAACCGCTCCAGCCCCATCTCCCTGAGCGCCCGGAACGCCGTGACCCGCCGGAACCCCGACACGATCCCGAACCGCGCCCCTTCCCCCTCGGCCAGCGCAAACAACTCCACCGGCATCCGCAGCCCCGAGCGCAGGATCGACGCCTTCAGCTCCTCGAACGCCTCCGCCTCGAGCCCGGTCCGCTCCCGCGGAACCGCCGCGTCGTCAATGTCGTCGAGCGAGACCAGCTCCACCCTGTCGTCCATGCCATCCCTCCGCAGAATGTGCGAATGCGCGCATGCGCGCGCGGGAGGATGCATGAGGTATGGCGAATGTTGCGCGACGGGAGAAAGGCGCGTTCGCGGTTCATTGACGTTGTCCGAGAGCGGGCCGGCACGTCCGCTCGGCGCCAGTGGCGGACTGGACGGACGCAGCCTAAGTTAGGAATGCCCCTTCTCCACTCCACCAAGTGTTCCCGACTTGACCGTCATTGCGGCGTCACCAATTTCACCAACAAGTGCTTGCATAACCTTTCCATAAACGACCCGGTCGAAATCGGAATCCGGGAAGAAAAGGGACGTGATGGTCATCTGCATCAAAGAAATCGCAGTCATGTGGATTGGATCGACCAGACCAGAATTGCTCGATCCGACCTGAAATACGAACTTCTTGGCCTCAGTCATGCCTAGTAACTTATTGGGAAGAACGAAACCAGCATGAACGTGCTGACAAGCCCACTTGAAGCGCGGCCTCCAATGATCCATTCCGACGTCGTTCTCGATGTCCGTGAAGCTTGGCTGCTTGTTGCCGAGCGTATCCGCCGCCCAGTCCCAGTCATTTTTTAGAACCCTACCGAGTTCTTGCTCGGCGGTATTCCGCATGGCTTGGATTTCAGCAAGCTCTTCAGCCCCTATAGGCCGGAGACCTGATCGACCAGCATACTTATTGTAGTTGGCCGCTCGTCTTGAGTTCGAGAACCAGACGCTGAGACGGTACGGGAATGCCGCCTTGTATCCATGCTTGGCAATAAACATCGCGACAACGACAATCTCATGCAAGGAGCGCCATCTGGTAAGCGCGCCGTCGGCAAATCCTCCCCTCAGAAGGCACATGATCTCACTCGCAACAAGCAAAGCCTTCGGCTGCAGATGAGCTAACGTATCAAAAACAACGGTATCGCCATCCCTTGGACCCCCATGTGCGTGGTTTTCCCCCAGCTCTTGGCTCATCTTCCAGAGCATCTCAAGCAAGTCTAATGGTTCTCTCCATCGTGCATAGTTATTATGTCCGAAATCCACTCTCGCTTTGCGTTCGACCTCCAGCATCTTCGGCGCCTCCTTCTTAAGGAGAGCTAGAAGCTCAGAGGGGCTCGTCTCTAGCAGGTCACTCACAACATCGGCGACCTTATCCTCTGGAACTTTAGAGTAGTCGATTGCCTCTAATGCCGTATCGAGAAATCTTCCGAAAAGGGATACATGCTCCTTCACGCGTATTTCGCCTCCGAAAGGTAATTTTCGTTGAACTTGGTCGAGCGTCATCAGAACTGCAAGCACGAAGGGGCTGGTCCGACAACTCGGTCGAATGATCGAAAGTTGCCCTTCGGGCCGCTACCTGACGCCGACGCCCGTCGTAGAGGAACCTCCGCGTGTCCACCAGATTCCGCCAACAAACCCTATCGAAGCCCTAACGCCCGGAGATTCTAGCGTAAAAGCAACGACTTAACCCCGCTATCACGCGTGTTAGCCCCTTGCCTCCCGCCCCCCCGCCGCCTATAGAGAAAGACCCGCCCCACCGAAGGCCCTCCCCTTGACCGACACGCCCGAAGACGACGATCCCGAGACGCCGCGCGCCGCGCCCACCGGCCCCGGCGTGGCGATCGAGGCCGAGATGAAGGCCTCCTACCTCGACTACGCCATGAGCGTGATCGTCGCCCGCGCCATCCCGGACCTGCGCGACGGCCTGAAGCCCGTGCACCGGCGCATCCTCTTCGCGATGGGCGAGACCGGCAACACCTTCGACAAGCCCTATCGCAAGTCCGCGCGCCCCGTCGGCGACGTGATGGGCAAGTACCATCCCCACGGCGACCAGTCGATCTACGACGCGCTCGTCCGCATGGCGCAGGACTTCTCGATGTCGCTCATGCTCCTCGACGGGCAGGGCAACTTCGGCTCGATGGACGGCGACAAGCCGGCGGCGATGCGCTACACCGAGGTGCGGATGGCCAAGGCCGCCGGCTACCTCCTCGCCGACATCGACAAGGACACCGTCGACTTCCAGCCGAACTACGACGGCAAGGACATGGAGCCGACCGTCCTGCCGGCGCGCTTCCCCAACATGCTGGTCAACGGCGCCGGCGGCATCGCCGTCGGCATGGCGACCAACATCCCGCCCCACAACCTCGGCGAGGTGATCGACGCCACGCTGGCGCTGATCGGGAAACCCGACCTCTCCGTCGCCGAGCTGATGGAGTTCGTCCCCGCCCCCGACTTCCCCACCGGCGCGCTGATCCTCGGCCGCTCCGGCGCGCGCAAGGCCTACCACGAGGGCCGCGGCTCGGTGATCGTCCGCGCCCGCACCCGCATCGAGGAGGTCCGCGGCGGCCGCACCGCCATCATCGTCTCCGAGATCCCCTACCAGGTGAACAAGGCGACGATGATCGAGCGCATCGCCGAGCTTGCCCGCGACCGCAAGATCGAGGGCATCGCCCATGTGCAGGACGAATCCGACCGCTTCGGCGTCCGCGTCGTCATCGAGCTGCGCCGCGACGCCACCCCCGACGTCGTCCTGAACCAGCTCTTCCGCTTCACGCCGCTGCAAACCTCGTTCGGCTGCAACATGCTGGCGCTGCACGGCGGCCGCCCGCTGCAACTGACGCTCCGCGACTTCCTCGTCCACTTCGTCGCCTTCCGCGAGGAGGTGGTCGCCCGCCGCACCGCCTACGAGCTGCGCAAGGCGCGCGAACGCGCCCACATCCTCTGCGGCCTCGCCGTCGCCGTCTCCAACGTCGACGAGGTGGTCGCCACCATCCGCGCCTCCGCCGACCCGGCCGAGGCGCGCGAGCGGCTGATGACCCGCCGCTGGCCCGCCTCCGACATCGCCGACTACATCCGCCTGATCGACGACCCCTCCCACACCATCAACGAGGACGGCACCTACAACCTCTCCGAGATCCAGGCCCGCGCCATCCTCGAGCTGCGGCTCCAGCGCCTGACCGCGCTCGGCGTCAAGGAAGTCACCGACGAGCTCGCCGAGCTCGCCGGCAGGATCACCGACTACCTCGACATCCTGCGCTCGCGCGCCCGCATCATGGCGATCATCTCGGACGAATTGCGCGAGGTGCGCGAACTCTTCGCCGTCCCCCGCCGCTCCGAGATCGTCGACTGGGACGCCGACCTCGACGACGAGGACCTGATCGAGCGCGAGGAGATGGCCGTCACCGTCACCGCCGGCGGCTACATCAAGCGCACGCCCCTCTCCGAATACCGGGCCCAGCGCCGCGGCGGCAAGGGCACGCAAGGGATGGCGACCAAGGACGAGGATTTCGTCACCACCCTCTTCGTCGCCAACACCCACACGGCGCTCCTGTTCTTCACCACCGCGGGCATGGTCTACACGCTCAAGACCTGGCGCCTGCCGCTCGGCGGCCGCAACACCCGCGGCAAGGCCATCGTCAACATCCTGCCGATCCCCCAGGGCGTCTCCATCGCCGCGATCATGCCGGTCGACGTGCCGGAGGAGGAATGGGCCTCGCTCCAGATCATGTTCGCCACCTCCGACGGCGACGTGCGCCGCAACGCGCTCGACGACTTCACCAACGTCATGCGCAACGGCAAGATCGCCATGAAGCTCCCCGACGGGGTCCGCCTGATCGCCGCCCGGATCTGCTCCGAGGACGACGACGTGATGCTGACCACCAAGGCCGGCCGCGCCATCCGCTTCCCCGTCCCCGACGTGCGCGTCTTCAAGGGCCGCGACTCGACCGGCGTCCGC
Source organism: Amaricoccus sp. (assembly GCF_017995835.1). Taxonomy (GTDB): domain Bacteria; phylum Pseudomonadota; class Alphaproteobacteria; order Rhodobacterales; family Rhodobacteraceae; genus Amaricoccus. Next base: position 11,679 of record NZ_JAGOID010000016.1, on the reverse strand, counting down.
GGCATCCGCCTCGGGAGCGGCGACGAGGTCGTCTCAATGGGCGTCATCCGCCACTTCGAGGCCACCCCGGACGAACGCGCCGCCTACCTGAAGATGCGCCGCGCCGTCGCCGGCGCCCCCGAGGACGAGCCCGAGGCCGCCGACGCCGACGACGAGGAGGAGGCCGCCGCCGGCGCCTTCGAGCTCGGCCAGTCCCGCTACGTCGAGATGTCCGAGGCCGAGGATCTGCTGCTGACCGTCACCGAGCGCGGCATGGGCAAGCTCTCGTCCTCCCACGACTACCCGGTCCGCGGCCGCGGCGGCCAGGGCGTCGCGGCGATCGACAGGGCCATGCGCGGCGGCCCGCTCGTGACGCTCTTCCCGGTCGAGCAGGACGCCGAGATCATGCTCGCCACCGACGCCGGCCAGTCGATCCGCGTCCCCGTCGCCGACATCTCCTTCCGCTCCCGCTCCGCCGGCGGCGTGCGCGTCTTCAACACCGCTCCCGACGAGCGCGTGGTCTCGGTGGCGCTGGTGGTGGCGGAAAGCGGCGAAGAGGAGGGGTGAGGGCCGCCTCCGGCCGATCGGTTCGCCCGCCGCGTCCGCCGCGTGACCTCCCGCCCGAAGGAAGCTATGCTCACCCGAGGCGAGACACGGGGTCCGCGATGAACGAGCACGCCAAGCGCCCTCCTGCCCCGGCCACGTATCGGGACGTCCTCGACGCGCCGCCGCACATGGTGGCCGAGATCGTCGCGGGCGCGCTCCACCTCCACCCCCGCCCGGCGCTGCCCCACGCCGTCGCCGCCTCGGCCCTCGGCATCGAGATCGGCGGCCCGTTCTGGCGCGGTCGCGGCGGCCCCGGCGGCTGGTGGATCCTTGCCGAGCCCGAACTGCACCTCGGCGACGACGTGCTCGTCCCCGACCTTGCCGGCTGGCGCCGCGAGCGGATGCCGACCCCTCCCGACGCGCCTTGGGCCGACCTCGTCCCCGACTGGGCCTGCGAGATCCTGAGCCCTGGCACGCGCAGCTTCGACCTGACCGACAAGCGCGCCGCCTACGCCCGCCACGGCCTCGCCCATCTCTGGCTCGTCGACCCGAAACCCCGCACGCTGGAAGCCTTCGCACTGCGCGACGGCGCCTGGGTCCTCGTCGCCGCCTTGAAGGACGCCGACGAGGCGAGCGTCCCGCCCTTCGATGCGATCACCTTTCCCTTGTCGGCGCTGTGGCCGGAGTAACGTCCCGCCACGGGCCGCGCTGATAACCGGCAATCCGGCCGGCAGGTCTATTTGTGTCGCCAGATCTTTGCCGCCGAGACAAGCAGGATCAGCGCCAGACCGGGGAGCAGGACGCCACTCGGGATAAGTCCGAGCAGCATGCCTCCGACGAAGGTTCCGGCGATGGAACCGGCGGCCATGACGAACAGGAACCCTCTGGTCCTGCCGAGGACCGCAAAGCTCTGGTCACGGCTGTACCGGGCGAAGCCTACCAGCATCGTGGGGAGGCTGATCGCGAGCGACAATGATCCCGCAAGCTTCACGTCGGCGCCGAACAGCAGCACCAGCGTCGGAATCAGCAGTTCGCCCCCGGCGACTCCCATGAGAGAAGCCACGACGCCGATTCCGAATCCGGCGATGACCCCCGCCGCCATCTGCGCCGGGCCGTCCAGCAACGGACGCGAGGCAGAGGCGTCGTGCCCGAAAACCAGAACGCTCGCTATCACGACGAGCAACGCGGCGATGACCTTGTAGAGCGTTTCGGATTTGAGGCGGGTCGCCCAGCCCGCCCCCGCCCACGCTCCGGCGAGGCTTCCGGCCAGCAGGTTCGCCAGGATGGGCCAGTGCGCCGCAATCTCCCCGAACGGGACGGTCCCCGCCCGGAATGGCAGCGCCGTCGCCACCACGACGAGGCTCATGGCCTTGTTCAGGATGACGGCCTCCAGCGCCGCAAAGCGGAAGGGTCCGATCAGGAGAGGAAGCCGGAACTCGGCCCCACCGAGGCCGATCAAGCCGCCGAGCGTTCCTATGATGGCGCCCCCGGCAAAGGCGGCAGGGAGGTTGTGGCGGGCGGGCCGACGATCGGCGATGCTCATGTCGGACAGGTGTCACGAACTCGTTCAGAATGAAAGCGTTCGAAGCGGGGCGGGTTTGATGAAACCGGTCTCCGCGCGACCCGCTCCCGTTAACCCCCCGTAAAAGACTGGCAAGCCCGATTCCAGCCCGATTCCAGCCGCATTACAGCCAGGATTTTCCCCGCAATTCCAGCCGGATGCCGCCCTACCCGTCGCCGCCGTGGATTCTGCCGGTCAGCCAGTCCGGCCAGTCCCGTTCGAAGAACGACCGGGCCTCCTCGTCGAAGCGCCGGTTCGGCCGGACCGACACCCGCATCGCCTCCCCGTCCCACCGGACCACGATCTGCCCCTCCCGATCCGCGGCCCGCTCGGTCCGGAAACGGAACGCGTCGAGCGGCCCCCCGGCCCCTTGCGGCACCCCCTCGCCGTCCGGCGCGCAGATCGCCCGCGCCCCCCGGCTGCCGCCGCCGGCGCGGACGTAGTGGTCGAGCGCCGCCAGCACCGCCTCCGAGGCGAGCGCGGTCTGGCGCCATTGCAGCGCCCGCGCCGCCTCGGCCGGGCGGCCGTGGGCGAGGCCCTCGGCGCGGATCAGGGCGTTGAGCGCGCGCGCCTCTGCCAGCGCCTCGCCCACGCCGGCCGCGTCGCAGAACGGCCCGGCGCGGTCGCTCATCCGCGCCTGCACCTCGGCCCGCACCGCCGCGATCCCGAGCGGGCTTGCCGCGCGGAGCGCCCCCAGCGCCCGCGCCGCCGCCGCCGCGACCGGCCCCTGCGCCGCCCCGGCCGCGGGCGCGCGGGCCGCCCCGCGCGCCGCCACGTGCTCGGCGACCCGCGTCCCGAACACCTGTCCGGCGTTGAGCGCCGCGCCGCCGGGCCGGGTCACGCCATGGGTGCCGGCCGCCTCGCCGACGGCGTAGCACCCGGCGAGGCTCGTGCGGCCCCAGACATCGACGGCGATCCCGCCGTTCATGTGCTGGTTGTTCACGGCGAACTCCAGCGGCGCGGCGGCGATGTCGACCTTATATCGACGGTAGAGCTCGATCGCGAGCGGGTTCATGTGGGCAAGCCGCGCGATCGGCGTCCCCTGCCCCGCCCCGGCGGCGCCGAGATAGGCCCGCACGTCGTCGTCGAGATCCGCAAGGTCGAAGGTCGCGCCGTCGCCGGCCGGCAGCGGATTGCGGTTGAAGTCCATCAACACCCGCCGCCCGGCCTGCGTCTCGCGAAAGATCGCGAGGTCGACGAGGCTGGACCCGAAATCCAGCATCCGCGTGGCGTGAAACGGCCACTGGTAGCCCTTGCGGAACACGTTCGAGGCGAGCTCGCGCGTCGTGCGGTAGTAGTCGGCGAGGAAATGCCGCTCCGCTCCGTCCGCCCCCACGGCGTAGATGTGCGGCAACGCCTGCACATAGGTGCCGGAGAGGTTCCACGGAAAGGCCTCGCGGCGGGTGCCGATGCCGAACTGGCTCTCGGTCAGGTTGACGAGCTCGATCCCGGCGTCGAGCGCGAGGCCGAGCGAGCCGAAGCAGCCGTTCGGATAGACGCTGTCGCGATAGAGCTCGCCCGGCCCCCCGGCGGCCAGCACCAGCGCCGGCGCGAGGAACGCAGCAAACCCGAGCGGGTTCTCCGGCCGACTCTCCTTCGGACGCATCGCGAGCACGCCGCAGGCGCGACCGTCCTCGGTCAGGATCCCGACGGCGGTCGTGTGGTTGTGGATCGGCACGCCGAGGCGGATCGCCTCCTCGGCCAACACCCTGACCATCAGCCGTGAGGTCCGCGGCCCGCAACTGGTGGCGCGGCCGACCTCGTCGTGGTCGGTCTGGTAGCGCAACGTGCCGCCGAGCCGGTCCTGCGGCAGCGGCAGGCCGAGATATTGCAGCGAGGCCATGGCGCGCGACGAGCCGACCGCCTCGACATAGGCGGTGTCCTCGTCCATCGCGCCCCCGGCGCGGATGGCGCGCGCCATCGCCTTCAGGTCGTCGCCGCGATCGGCGGTGTTGGCGGTGTGCAGCGTCTGCTTGTCCGAGCCCGAGCAGGCCGAGGTGCCGCCCCAGGCGCTCTGGCTGATCACCGCGACGTCGCCGCCGCGCCGCTTCAGCTCGACCGCGACCCGCAGCCCCGCCGCGCCGCTCCCGACCACGACACAGCCGCAGCGGTGGACGGGGATCGTGATCCCGTGGACCGCGACGGTCTCCGCCGCCGGCCGCACCGGCGGGAGTCGCGGCATGTCGACATCGGTCAGCGCGTCGAGGATGCCTTGGGGAACGTCGACGGTCACGGGCGGCCCTTCCTGTCCTGACGCGGGATCACGCCGGAAGCCCGGCGCTGGAGGCGCGAACGATCAGCTCGACCGGCGCGAGGCGCACGGCCGGCGGCCGCAGACCCTCCTCGAGCCAGGCGAGCATCGCCTCGGCCGCCTCGCGACCGAAGCGGGCGACGTCGCAGCGCACGGAGGAGAGTTGCGGCCAGGTCAGCGCGCATTCCTCGATGTCGTCGAAGCCGACGAGGCGGAACTCGGCGCCGACCCGCACCCCGGCCTGCGCGAGCCCGGCGAGCATCCCGAGCGCCACGAGATCCGAGAAACACACCGCGCCCTCGATGTCGGGCCGCGCGGCGCGGAGCTCCAGCGCCGTCTCGCGCCCGAAGGCGCGGGTCGGCCGCCCGTGAAGCGCCACCGTCGGCAGCCCCGCCGCCGCCATCGCCACGCGATAGCCCGCCATGCGCTCCTCGGTCACCGGCCGGTTCTCCAGCCCGCCGACGAAGGCGACGCGACGGAGCCCGAGCCCGAGCAGGTGCTCGGTCGCGAGCCTCCCGCCCGTCCCGTAGTCGAGCGAGGCGAAGGGAAAGGCCTCCGTCCGCGGGTCGATCCGCCGCAGCACCTGCATCGCCGGCAGCCCGGCGCGCCGCACCGCCTCGAGCCCCTCGGTCTCTTCGACATAGGCGGGCGAGATCAGGAAACCCGACACCCCGTGCTCGATCATCGAGGCGATCACCTGCGCCTGCATGCCCGCATCCTCGTCGGTGTTGGCGATCACCGTGGCGTAGCCGCGCTCGGCGAAGGTCATCTGCGCGCTGGCCGCGAACTCGGTGAAGAACGGGTTCCTCAGGTCGTTGATGACGAGCCCGACAAGTCCGACGTCGGCGCCGCGGAGGTTGGCGGCGGCGCGGTTGTAGACATAGCCGAGCGCCTCCATGGCCTTGTCGACCAGCGCGCGGGTCTGCGGCCGCACGGCGACGCTGCCCTGCAGCACGTTGGAGACGGTGGACTTCGACACCCCCGCCTCCCGCGCCACGTCGACGATTGTCGGCCGCCGCGACATCGCGATCAGGCGTCCGCGCGGATCATGTCGGCGGCCTTTTCCGCGATCATGATCGTCGCCGCATTGGTGTTGGACGACACCACGGTCGGCATCACCGATGCGTCGACCACCCGCAACCCCGCGATGCCGTTGAGCCGCAGCCGCGGATCGACCACCGCCGCCGGGTCCGAGCCCATCCGGCAGGTGCCGGCGGGGTGATGGTCGGTCTTGGAATGCCGGCAGGCGAAGCGGAAATAGTCCTCGTCCGTCCGCACCTCGGGCCCCGGCAGCCGCTCCGCCAGCACGAAGGGCTTCAGCGCGGCCTGCGCCATGATCTCCTGCGCGAGCTTCAGCCCGCGGATCGACATCTCGCGGTCGTGGCTGTCCTCCCAGTAGTTCGGATCGATCAGCGGCGCCGCCGCCGGATCGGCGCTGGCGAGGCGAACCGTCCCCCGCGACCGCGGCCGCAGGTAGGCGGAGTTGAGCGTCACCCCCCCGTTCGGCATCGCCGCCACGCCCGCCTCGATCCCCGACCCCAGCCCGAGATGCAGCTGGATGTCGGGCGAGCGCGCGCCCTTGTCGGCGTACCAGAACCCCCCGGTCTCGAAGAGGCTCGACGCCACCGGCCCCTTGCGCGTGGCGAGGTACTGCAAGCCCGCCACCGCCGACCACCACGGCTTCGCATAGCGGTCATAGGTGTGCGGCCCCGTCACCTCGGCGATGACGAAAAGGTCGAGATGATCCTGGAAGTTCGACCCCACGCCCGGTTGGTCGAGAACCGGCGTCACCCCGACCTCCGCCAGATGCTCCGCCGGCCCGATCCCCGACAGCATCAGCATCCGCGGCGAGCCGATCGCGCCGGCGGAAAGGATCACTTCCCGGCCGGCGTTGATCCGGCCGCCGTCCATCAGCTCGACCCCGACCGCCCGGCCGCTTTCCACGACGATGCGCCGCACCTGCGCGCCCGTCCGCACCGTCAGGTTCGCCCGCCCGCGGTTCGGCGCCAGATACGCCATCGCCGTCGATGCCCGCCGGGCGTTGCGCTGGGTCAGCTGGTAGTAGCCCGCGCCCTCCTGCGTCTCGCCGGTCATGTCGTCGTTGCGCGGGATGCCGAGCGCGGCGGCGGCCGCGAAGTACGCCTCGCAGATCGGCAGCGGCGCGCTGGGCTTCGACACGCCAAGGGGGCCGCCCTTGCCGTGCCAGCGGTTCTCCCAGGTGTCGTTGTCCTCGGCCTTGCGGAAATAGGGCAGCACCTCCTCGTAGGACCACCCCTCGCAGCCCATCTGCCGCCACTCGTCGTAGTCGAGCGCATTGCCGCGCGTGTAGATCTGGGCGTTGATCGCCGAGCCGCCGCCGATCACCTTCCCTTGGGTGTAGCGGATGACCATGCCGTCCATGTGCCGCTGCGGCACGGTCTGCCAGCCCCACGAGCCGATGCCCTTGGTCATCTTCGCGAAGCCCGCCGGCAGGTGGTAGAACGGATGCCGGTCGGTTCCCCCGGCCTCGAGCAACAGCACCCGCGCCGCCGGATCCTCGCTCAGCCGCGCCGCCAGCACGCACCCCGCCGAGCCGCCCCCGACGATGACATAGTCGTAACCCTTTGCCGTCACCCCGCCAGATCCTTGCCGATGATGTGGTCCGCCGAGCGCAGCGCCTGCGCGGCGATGGTCAGCGCCGGGTTCACCGCCGCCGATGTGGGCAGGAAGCTCGCGTCCACGACGAACAGGTTCGGGTGGTCGTGGGCGCGACAGAACACGTCCACCACGCTCGTCGCCGGATCCCGCCCCATCCGCGCCGTGCCGCATTGATGCGAGGGCGTGCGCCGGTCGAACGGCTTCGACAGCACCACCGGGAACCCGGCCCGCCTCAGGACCGCCTTCAGCTTCGCCACCAGCGCCTCGTGGGCCTCCCAGTTCGACCGCCGCCAGTCGAGCACGATCCGCTCGCCCGCCACCGTCACGCGGCTCGAAGGGTCGGGCAGATCCTCGCTCATCGCGTAGAGGTCGATCGCATGGACGGCGAGCCAGCCCGCCACGGGGCGCGGCACGCCGCCCGCCGCCGCGAGGATCGGGCCGGAGATCTTGCCGAGCAGCTGGACGTTGCCGAGCGGCGTCCCGTCCTTGCCGCCGGTCAGGTAGAAGTCGTTCATGTAGAGCGTCTTCTGATAGACCGAGCCGTTACGCCGGAACGGGCTCACCGCCAGCACCGCCGAGGCGTTGTGGTTCATGAAGTTCCGGCCGACCTGGTCGGACCGGTTGGCGAGCCCTGAGCGCAGGAGCAGCGCCGCCGAATTGACCGCGCCGGCGGCGAGCACCGTCAGGCCCGGCTCCAGCCGCCGCGCCTGTCCGCCTTGCGCATACTCGACCGCCGCGATCCGTCCGTCCGCCCCGGCCGCGAGCCGCGTGACCAGCGCGCCGGTCTCCAGCGTGACGTTGGGATGCGCCAGCGCCGCGGCGATCCCGACGCTCTCCGCGTCGCTCTTGGCGCCGGTCGTGTCGGGATAGGCGTCCCAGGGCGTCGCGGCCCGCTTCAGCCAGGCGTCGAGATCGAGCCCGAGCGGCAGCGAGGCCGGCCGCATGCCCGCCCTCAGCAGCCGCGTCCGCAGATCGGCGATGGCGGGCTCGTCAGGAACCGGCGGGAAGGGATAGACTCCGGAATGCGGCGGCTCGGTCGGATCCTCGCCGATCGCGCCGCGCACCCGGTACATCTCCTCGGCGCGCTGGTACCAGGGCTCGAGCTCCTCGTAGGCGATCGGCCAGCCCGGCGTCGTGCCGCCGAGATGGCGGAGGGGTCGGAAATCCTCGGCCCGGTAGCGGATCAGCACCGCGCCGTAGAGCTTGGAGTTGCCGCCGACGTAGTAGTAGTTGCCGGGGTTGAAAACCTCGCCCGACGGCGTGAGCCATTGCTCGTGCGGGCGGAAATGCCCGCGGCCGAAGATCGCCTCGGCATCCCGCGCCTCCTGGCTGTCGCCCAGCCGCTCGCCGCGCTCGAGGATGACGATCCGCCGCCCGGATGGCGCCAGCGCCGCCGCGGCGGTGGCGCCGCCGATCCCGGAGCCGATGATGGCGATGTCCGGGCCGGCGCTCATCACGCGATCCGCATCTCGGTCTTGGGATCGAAGGCCACCGCCTTCTCCATGTTGATCGCGAAGGGAAAGACCTGTCCCGGCGACACGTCCACGTCGGCGCGGAAACGGCCGGTGACCTCCTTGCCGCCGAGATGCGTCACCACGAACGTGTCCGATCCCGCCGGCTCGGTGATGTCCACGGGCGACTCGACGACATGCACGGCGCGGCTGTGGCGGTCCGCCCCGTCGCGGTCGGTGATCGCCTCCGGCCGCAGGCCGAGCACGATCTCCCGTCCCACCTGCGCCGCGAGAGCGCCGCCCTCCGGGAAGGGCAGCGCAACCTCGGAGCCGTCCGCGCGCCGCGTCACGGCGATCGCCCGGCCGTCCTGCGCCGCCACGCGCGCAGCAAAGAGGTTCATCGACGGCGAGCCCATGAACCCGGCCACGAACATGTTGGCGGGCGTGTCGTAGATCTCCTTCGGCGTGCCGAGCTGCTGGACGTGCCCGCCGAACATCACCGCGATCCGGGTCGACAGCGTCAGCGCCTCGATCTGGTCGTGGGTGACGTAGACGATCGTGGTCTTGAGCTTCTGGTGCAGCTTCTTGATCTCGGTGCGCATGTCGACGCGCAGCTTGGCGTCGAGGTTGGACAAGGGCTCGTCGAACAGGAACACGTCCGGGTCGCGCACCAGCGCCCTCCCCATCGCCACGCGCTGCCGCTGGCCGCCGGAGAGCTGCCCGGGCTTGCGGTCGAGCAGGCGCCCGATCTGCAATAGCTCGGCGACCTGCGCCACCTTCCTCTCGCGCTCGGGCCGGGGCACGCCATGCATCTCCATGCCGAACGAGATGTTCTGCGCCACGTTCATGTTCGGGTAGAGCGCATAGCTCTGGAACACCATGGCGATGTTGCGCTCCGCCGGGCGGACGCCGTTCATCGAGCGGCCCTTGATGCGGATGTCGCCGCTCGTCACCTCCTCGAGCCCGGCGATCATGTTGAGCAGCGTCGACTTGCCGCAGCCCGAGGGACCGACGAGCACGAGGAACTCGCCCTCCTCGATGGAGATGTCGGTCTCGTGCAGCACCTTGACCGAGCCGTAGGACTTGGTGGCGCGCTGGATGTCGAGAAAGCCCATCATCCGTCTCCCTGCCCGAAACCGCGCGCCGCCGCGCCGGCCGGCGTTAACGACTCAATCCTGAGCGTTTTCCTGTGCATATGCGTCGTGCATGGGTCGTGCATGCGTTGCGCATCGAAGAAGTCGCCGTTAACCATTGATGTATCTCCCATTTCCGCTCACCCCTTGACCGACCCGGCCATCAGCCCCCGCACGAAGTACCGGCCGGCGACGACATAGACGAGGAGGGTGGGAAGGGCGGCCATGATCGCCCCGGCGAAATGCACGTTGTATTCCTTCACCCCCGTCGAGGACTGGACGAGGTTGTTGAGCGCCACCGTCATCGGCTGGCTGTCGAAGTCGGAGAACGAGGCGCCGAACAGGAAGTCGTTCCAGATGTTGGTGAATTGCCAGATGATGCAGACCACCGCGATCGGCCCCGAAGACGGCAGCATGATGCGCCGGAAGATCGTGAAGAACCCCGCCCCGTCGATCTGCGCGGCCCGCACCAGCTCGGTCGGGAACTGCTGGTAGTAGTTCTTGAAATAGAGCGTCGAGAAGCCGATGCCGTAGACGAGATGCACGAAGATCAGCCCCGGCACCGTGCCCGCGAGCCCCATCAGCCCGAGAAGCCGCGCCATCGGGATCAGCACGATCTGGAACGGGATGAAGCAGGCGAAGAGCAGCAGCCCGAACACCCAGACGTCGCCCCGGAAGCGCCACTTGGTCAGCACATAACCATTGAGCGCCCCGAGCACCGTCGAGATCGCGACAGCGGGGACGACCATCATGATCGAGTTGAGGAAGAACGGCCTGAGACCGGTCGCCGCCACGCCGATCTGCGCCGTCGACCAGGCGCTCGCCCATGGCGCGGCGGTCCACTCCTTCGGCAGCGACATCATGCCGCCCGCCTGGATCTCGGAGAGGGGCTTCAGCGAGTTCACCGCCATCACGTAGAGCGGCAGCAGGTAGTAGAGGCAGAAGAGCACGAGGACGAAGTAGATGCCGATCCGGGCGGCGCCGCCCGTCTGGATCACCTGGGTGGAGCCGGGGGTGCCGGATGGCCGTGCCGCGACGGGCCCGACCTCGGCGCTGAAGTCCGTGGCCATCACTTCTTCTCCCGGAGTTCGGACCAGATGAACGGAACCATGATCGCCGCGATCGACATGAGCATGATCACCGCCGAGGCCGCGCCGATGCCCATCTGGTTCCGCGTGAAGGTGTAGGAATACATGAACGTCGCGGGCAGCTCGGTCGCCGTCCCCGGCCCGCCCCCCGTCAGCGCGATCACGAGGTCGTAGGACTTGATCGCCATGTGGGCGAGCACCACGAAGGCCGACATGAACGCGGGCCGAAGCTGCGGGATGACGATCCGCCGATAGAGCGCGAAGGTCGAGGCGCCGTCGATCTGCGCCGCCTTCATCACCTCGTTGTCGATGCCGCGCAGCCCCGCAAGGAACATCGCCATGACGAAACCGGAGGTCTGCCAGACCGCGGCGATGACGATGGTGTAGATCGCCATCTTCGGATCCTTGATCCACTCGAAGACGAACCCCTCCCAGCCCCAGGACCGCACAACCGCCTGGAGCCCGATGCCGGGATCGAGGAACCACTTCCACGCCGTGCCGGTGACGATGAAGCTGAGCGCCATCGGATAGAGGTAGACCGTGCGGATGAAGCCCTCGGCGCGGATCTTCTGGTCGAGCAGGATCGCCAGCGCGAGCCCGATGACGCAGCAGATCACGATGTAGAGCGACCCGAAGATCAGCAGGTTCTTCACCGCGATCCCCCAGGACCGGAGCCCGAACAATCGCTCGAAATTCTGCCAGCCGACCCAGCCGAACGAGGGCAGGATCTTCGAATCCGTGAACGACAGCACGAAGGTGAAGAGGATGAAGCCGTAGACGAAGACCAGCACGATCGCGAAGCTCGGGCTCAGCACCAGCTTCGGCAATGCGTCGCGCAGCCAGTCCACACCGTCGCGGCGCGTATCGGCCTGTGCCATGTAAGTCCCCCCGGGGGTGAGGAGGCGCGCGGCGGCGCCGCCCGCCCCGCTTGGCCCGCTACTGCGCCATCTCGACGGCGGAGACGAGCTCCTGCGCCGCGGTGGCGCTGTCGTACTCGCCGTTGAACTGGGCGGTGACCACGTCGTACATGGCG
>NZ_JAGOID010000194.1 GCF_017995835.1 Amaricoccus sp. | reverse complement strand
CGCTACGGTCGACGCGCTCCACGCCCTGATGATCGGCCGCGAGCCCGACCTGACCGTCATCCTCGACCTCGATCCCGACGAGGCCCATGCCCGCGGCACGGCGCGCGGCGGGGCTGAGGACCGCTTCGAGCGCCTCGGCCCCGGCTTCCAGCGCCGCCTGCGCGCGGGGTTCCTCGCGCTGGCGGCCGAGTTTCCCGACCGTTGCCGCATCGTTCCCGCCGCCGGCGACGCCGACGCGGTCGCGGCGCGGGTCGCCGCCGCCGTCCTGCCATGACGCGTGACGACGAGCCCGACCGGCTCGAGGGCGCGCCGCACCCACGCCTCACGCCGAGGCTCTACGGCCAGGAGGCGGCCGAGCGCGCCTTTCTCGCCGCCGAGGCCGCGGGGCGGCTGCACCACGGCTGGCTCGTCACCGGGCCGCGCGGGATCGGCAAGGCCACGCTCGCCTGGCGGATCGCCCGCCACATGATCGCCGGCGGCGGCGCCGACACGCTCGACATGGACCCGGAGGCCCCGACCTTCCGCCGTGTCGCCGCGCTCGGAGAGCCCGGGATCGCGCTGGTGCGCCGGAGCTGGGACGACAAGGCCCAGCGTTTCCGCACCGCGATCGGCGTCGACGAGGTCCGCGCGCTCAAGGGCTTCTTCCAGCTCACCGCCGCCGATCGGACCTGGCGGGTCGCCATCGTCGACGCCGCCGACGAACTGACCCCGCAGGCGGCCAACGCCCTGCTCAAGACGCTCGAGGAGCCGCCCGCGCGCGCGCTCCTCCTCCTCGTCTGCCACGCCCCGGCCCGGCTCTTGCCGACCATCCGCTCGCGCTGCCGCGAGCTTCGCTGCGCCCCGCTCGGGCCGGAGGATCTTGCGCGCGCACTGGCGGCCGCCGGCGGCGACCCCGACCGCGCCGCCGCGCTGGCCGCCCTCGCCGGCGGCTCCGTCGGCGAAGCCCTGCGCCTCGCCGCCGTCGGGGGGCCCGCGCTCTACGACGCCGTCGCCGAACTTCTCGCCGGCGAACCGGACATGGACCGCCGCCGCGCGATCGCGCTCGCCGAGTCCTGCGCCGGACGCGCGGCGGAGGGGCGGTACGACGCCACGCTGGCGCTCCTGCGCCTCGCGATCTCCCGGCTCGCCCGCGTGGCCGCCGGCGCCCCCACGCCGCCCGTCTCCGACACCGAGGCGCGCGCCATGGCGCGGCTCGCCGACAGCCCCGCCCAGGCCCGGATCTGGGCCGGGCTCGCCGCCGGGCTCGGCGAACGGATCGACCATGCGCGCGCCGTGCATCTTGACCCGGCGCAGGTGATCCTCGATACGCTCCTGCGCATCGACGCGGCGGCGGCCGATGCCCGCGTTCTCGCCGGCTGAAGGCCCATTGCTCGAGTTGCCCATGTCCGCCCCCGCCCTCGTCGACAGCCATTGCCACCTCGACTTTCCCGACTTCGCCGGCGAGACCGACGCCATCGTCGCGCGCGCGGCCGCGGCCGGCGTGACGCGGATGGTGACGATCTGCACCCGGCTGCGTCAGGCGGACCAGGTGCGCGCCATCGCCGAGGCGCATGACGGCGTGTTCTGGGCCGCCGGCGGCCATCCGCTCCACGTCCACGAGGAGCCGCCGGTCACGGTCGAGGCCCTCGTCGCCCTCGCCGCCCACCCCAAGCTCGTGGGGATCGGCGAGACCGGGCTCGACTACCACTACTCCGCCGAGACGAAGGATCTCCAGGCCGAGAGCCTGCGCGTCCATTGCGAGGCGGCGCGCCAGACCGGCCTGCCGCTGATCATCCACGCCCGCGACGCCGACGCCGACATCGCCCGCATCCTCGCGGCCGAGCATGCCGCCGGGGCCTTCGCCTGCGTGATGCACTGCTTCACCGCGGGGCCGGAACTGGCCGAGACCGCGCTCGGCCTCGGATTCTATCTGTCGATCTCGGGGATCGCGACGTTCCGCAGCGCCGCCGCCCTGCGCGAGATCTTCGCCGCGGCGCCCCTCGACCGGCTCCTCGTCGAGACCGACGCGCCCTATCTCGCCCCCCTGCCCCATCGCGGCCGGCGCAACGAGCCCGCCTATGTCGCCGACACCGCCCGCGCGATGGCCGGCCACCTCGGCCTCGACCCGGACGCCTTCGCCGCCCGGACCTCGGCCAACTTCGACCGCCTCTTCGCCAAGGCGGCGGCGTGGCCGTCCGCATGAGCTTTCGCGCCACCATTCTCGGCTGCGGCTCCTCCGGCGGCGTGCCCCGCCTCGGCGGCCAGTGGGGCGCCTGCGACCCGACCGACCCGAGGAACGCCCGGCGCCGCTGCTCGCTGCTGGTCGAGCGGCGCGAGGGCGAGGCGACCACCCGCGTCCTGATCGACAGCGCGCCCGACCTGAGGGCCCAGCTCCTCGACGCCGGCGTCGGGATCCTCGACGGCGTGGTCTACACCCACGCCCATGCCGACCATACCCACGGCATCGACGACCTGCGCATGATCGTCTACAACCGCCGCTCCCGGCTGCCGGTATGGGCGGACCCGCCGACCGCCGAGGCGCTCATGGGCCGCTTCGGCTACGCCTTCTTCCGGCCGGCGGGCTCGAACTACCCGCCGATCCTCGACCTCGCCATGATCGAAGGGCCGTTCACGGTCGACGGCCCCGCCGGCCCCGTCCCCTTCGCGCCGATCCCGGTCCAGCACGGCAACATCATCGCGCTCGGCTTCCGCATCGGCGGCCTCGCCTACGTTCCCGACGTCTCCGACATGCCCGACGCCGCCTGGCCGCTCCTCGCCGACCTCGACGTCCTCGTCCTCGACGCGCTGCGCTACAAGCCGCACCCGACCCACGCACACCTGGCGCGCAGTCTCGAATGGATCGCCCGCGCCGCCCCGCGCCGGGCGATCCTCACCAACATGCACAACGACCTCGACTACGCGACGCTCGCCGCCGAGATCCCCGAGGGCGTCATCCCGGCGCATGACGGCCTCGCCTTCGACTTCGCGCCGTGATCCTCACCC
>NZ_JAGOID010000193.1 GCF_017995835.1 Amaricoccus sp. | reverse complement strand
CGCCCTCCACGCCCGGCGCGGCCTCGGTCGTGGCGGCGAAGACCTCCGCCGCCGTCGCGGATCCGACGCGGACGTCGCCGTCGAAGACGTCGTCGCCGACGATGTTGCCGCCGGCGCGGGTGATCGACCCGGAGATGTCGGATGCCGTTCCGACGAGGCCCGTGGCTGCGTAGGTCAGGACGGCGTTGCCGAGGACGATACTGTTCGAGAGCGAGACCGTGTCGGCTGCGATGCCGCCGACCCCGTCATCGCGCGTGGCGACGTTGCCGGTGATCGTGCTGTCGCGGACGACGACGGCGCCGCCCAGGATGCCGCCGACCGGGCCGTCGATGGCCGAATTGCCGGCGATCGTGCTGTTCTCGATCACGGCGCTGGAGGTGGCCCGGATCCCGCCGACGCCGAGGAGCCCGCTGTTGTCGGAGACGGTGCTGTCGATCACCCGGACGTCGTCGCCGGAGATCCCGCCGCACGTCGTCTCGTCGGCCCGGTTTCCGGACACGACGCTGCGGATGATCGTGACGGCGCCGCCGCCCATGATGCCGGCGCCCTCCGAGGTGTCGCTGACGGCGCTGTCCTCGAGCGTGACGTCCCCCCTGGCGTAGAGGGTTTGGAAGGATGCCATGTCGTTCAGCGCGACGTTCCCGGTGGCCTTGCTCCCCCGCATCACGATCGCGCCTGCACTGACCGCGATGCCGCCGCCGTCGCCCCGGAGGACGTTGCCGTCGAGGGCGCTGTCGACCAGGGTGGCCGTACCGGTGGTCAGGACGCCGCCGCCGAGGTAACCCGAGCCGTTGCCGCTGATCGCGCCGCCGACGAGCGTGACGTCGGCGGTCGAGGTGACGGCGCCGCCGCCGTCTTCGGTCCAGCCGCCGGTCAAAGTCAGCCCGTCGAGGGAGAGCGCAGCCGTGGCGTCGAAGATGCGGCTGTTGTCGAATTCGCGGTCGGCGTCGAAGGTCGCCTCCATGTCGGTGACGCCGCCCGCCAGCGTCACGTCGTCGCCGGCGGCGTCGCCGGTGATCGTCACGCCCTTGTCCCCGGCGACGATGGTCAGCGCGTCGGTGATCGCGATCGCGCCGCTGGTCAGGCGTACGAGATCCTCGGCGCCGCCGTCGAATACGGCGGAGTCGAAGCTGACGGTGTCGGCGCCGGCGCTGGCGTTGGCAGCAGTGATGGCGTCGCGGAGCGAGCCCGCGCCGGTGTCGGCGGAGGTGGTCACGGTGAATGTCGCCATGTCGGCCTCGGAGTTTCGGGCATGGGCCCGGGGCTGAAATCCGTCGCCGGAGCACTTGGCGACGCGAGAAACACGAGTCGATCACGAATGCTGCGCGGGCAGGGTATCACTGCTCGCGGCGCGCGTCACCGCGAATCCAGGTGTTGCGTGGGGGCGACTACCCCGCGACGTGGATGTCGGAGGCGAGGCGGATGGGGGCGACCTGGCCGTCGAGGCGGGCGCGGTAGACGTGCAGGCTTTCGAGAACCCGCATGACGTAGTTGCGGGTCTCCTCGAAGGGGATCGCCTCGATCCAGGCCACGGCGTCGACGTCCGGATCGCGAGGGTCGCCGTTGGCCGCCAGCCATTCCCGGACCCGGCCCGGCCCGGCGTTGTAGGCGGCCGCGGTCAGGACGTAGGAGCCGTCGTAGGCGCGCAGCATCCGGGCGAGGTAGGCCGTCCCGAGGGTGGCGTTGTAGAGGGGGTCGGCGGTGAGGCGCGCCGGCTCGAAGGGGACGCCGAGCTTGCCGGAGACCTCCTCGGCGGTCGCGGGCATCAGCTGCATCAGGCCACGGGCGCCGGCGGAGCTGACCGCCTCCGGGTTGAACTCGCTCTCCTGCCGGGCGATCGCGAGCGCCAGCTCGGTCGGGACCGGCCAGGGCTCGTCGGCGATGGCGTGCAGGGGGTAGTACTGGGCGGGCAGGATCACGCCGTCGGCGGCGGCGTCCTTGGCGATGCGCACGGCGAGGTGGGGGCTGCCCTGGTCGGAGGCCATCTGTGCGAGCGCGGCGCGCTGGCGCGGTTGCTGGCCCTCGGCGGCGTGACGCAGGAAGAGCGTGGCGCGGGTCTGGTCGCCGGCGAGCGCTAGCAGTTCGGCCGCCTGCACGACCGAGGCGCGCGCGAACTGCCGGCCGCGCCAGCGGGGCGCGTCGGGCTCGCCCGCCAGCGCCGGATCCGGGGCAAGGCCGGCGCGGCCGGCGGCGAGCTGGCCGTAGAAGCTGGTCTGGAAACGGCCGCCCTCGGTCCAGGCGGCCTTCGCCGCCGCCTCGTCGCCGCGGGCCTCCTCGGCGAGACCGAGCCAGTAGCCGGCGCGACCGAGGCTGATCGGGGTGGCGACCGCCGCGCGGAAGCGGGTGAAGTGGGCCGCGGCGGCGGCGGGGTCGTCCATGCGGGTGAGCGCGACGAAGCCCGCGACCCATTCGGCGTCGGCGTAGTCGGGGCCGGAGGCGGCGTTGCCGAAGTTGCGGGCGGCGAGCGCGTAGGCCGTCGCGACGTCGCCGCGGCGCAGCGCCTTGCGGGCCATGTCGGCGCGGCCCTCCATCCACATGTCGGGGCGGCCGAGCGCCTCGGCCGAGGTCGAGCGGGCGACGAGGAAGGCCTCGGCGTCGTCGGCGCGGTCCCTGGTTACGCGGTAGAGGTAGCGCTCGTAGGCGAGGCCGGGGTCGTCGGCGAGGGCGGCGGGGACGGCGTTGATCGCCGCGGTCGATCCGTCGGCGTCGCGGCGGACGGCGAGGCGGGCGGCGGCGAGCTTGCGCCAGCCCTCGGGCGCGCGGGGCATGAGCGCCTCGGCCTCGGCGCCGAGGCCGCGCCAGAGCAGCATGTCGAGGCGTTCGACGATATGGGGCGCGACGAGATCGCCGTGGGCGGCGAGGATCGCGGTCTGGTCGGCGGCGCCGACGGGAACCTCGAGCCAGACGCGCAGGATCTCGGCGTCTGCATCGGGGCCGCGGCCGGTCGCCGCGAGCGCGGCGGCGTAGCGCAACGCCCCCGCGCCGGTACGCGGCGGATCCACGGCGAAGAAGG
>NZ_JAGOID010000192.1 GCF_017995835.1 Amaricoccus sp. | reverse complement strand
CGGCGGCGAGCGCGCCGCGAAGCGGCGCGAGCAAGGTGACGGACCAGAAGCCGAAGGTCGGATGCGCGCGCGGCCCGTCCGGTCCCGGCGACCCGGCGATCGCGACCGGACGGCCCCGCGTCGCGGTCGCGGCGCGCAGGACCGGCACAAGATCGGCCGGAAAGGCCGGCGTGTCGGCGGCGGCGGTCACGATCGCCTCGAACCCCTGCCCCGCACCCCATTCCAGCCCGGAGAGCAACCCGGCGAGCGGCCCGACCGCGCCGAACGGCCCGTCCGACAGCACCGGCAGGCCGAAGGCGGCGAACCGCTCCGGCGGGCCGTTCGCGCTCAGGGCGAGGGCATCGACGCCAGGACGCAGCTGGGCGATCACATGGGCGAGGATCGGTCGATCGCCGAGCAGCAACAGGCCCTTGTCGCCGCCGCCGAGCCGCGTCGAACCGCCCCCGGCGAGGATGACGCCGCCGATCACGCGGCGGCCGGACGGCGGGAGGGGGCGAGGGAAATGGTCATTTCCGGGTTGATGCACGGCCGCGCCTCACGATAGACGCAACGGCGGGCCGGCGCCAAGGACAAGCGCGAGAATCGCCGCCGGCCTTCGGGGAATCCGTCCATGCAACAGGCGCCGCGCCGCAAGGCATTCCTTCTCGGTCTGCGGGATGGGGCGCCCTTCGTCCTCGTCGTCGTGCCCTTCGGCCTCCTGTTCGGCGTCGCGGCGCGCGAGGCGGGCTGGAACCTCGCGCAGATCCTCGGGATGAGCGTCTTCGTCATCGCCGGCGCCTCGCAATTCACGGCGCTGCAACTCCTGTCGGATCAGGCGCCGCTCGTCATCGTCATCGTCACGGCGCTGGCCGTGAACCTGCGGCTCGCCATGTATTCGGCCAGCCTCGCGCCGCTGATCGGCGCCGCGCCCTTCTGGCAGCGGGCGCTCATCGGCTATGCGCTGACCGACCAGACCTATGGCACCACGATCACGAACGCGACGCTGCGCCCGCCGATGAGCGCGCAGGAACGCGTGTGGCACTTCTTCGGTTCGGCCGCGGCGATCTGCCCGCCCTGGTATGTCTCGAGCATCGCCGGCGCGCTGATCGGTTCGGCGATCCCGCCCGCGCTCGCGCTCGACTTCGCGGTGCCGATCACCTTTATCGCCCTCGTCGCGCCGATGCTGCGCAGCCCGCCGCATGTGGCGGCCGCCTTCGTATCGGTGGCGGTCTCGCTGGCGCTCGCCTGGATGCCCTACAATCTCTGGCTGCTGATCGCCGCGGTTCTCGCCATGCTGACCGGCGCCGGTGTCGAACTCCTGCTGGAGCGGCGGCGATGAGCAGGGACGCCGCCATATGGCTGGTGATCCTCTGCCTCGGGATCGGCACCTATCTGATCCGGCTGTCGTTTCTCGGGCTGATCGGCGACCGGCCGCTGCCGGCCTGGGCCTCGCGGCTGCTGCGCTACGTGCCGGTCGCGGTGATGCCGGGCCTCGTGGCGCCACTGGTCGTCTGGCCGGCGGCGACCGGCGGTCATGCGGACGCCCCGCGCATCGCCGCCGCCATCGCCGCGCTGGCGGTCGGCGCGATCACCCGCGACACGCTCGGCGCCATCGTCGCGGGGATGGCAACCCTCTATCTCGCGCTTTTTCTCTTCGGGGCCTGACCCCGCGCGGCGGCGCTCAGGCGCGCAGGACGCCGCCCGTGGCCTTGGCGACGCCGGCGACGACCTTGGCCGAAACGGCTTCGATCTCGGCCTCGGTCAGCGTGGCGACGGTCGGCCGCAGCCGGACGGCGATGGCAAGGGACTTCTTGCCGGGTCCCATCTGCGCCTCGGCCTTCGGCCCCTCGAACAGGTCGAACAGCGTGACCTCGGTGATCAGCGCCTTGTCCGCGCCGCGCGCCGCCCTCAGCACCGCCTCGGCCTCCACCGCCGCGTCGAGCACGAAGGCGAAGTCCCGCTCGACCGCCTGCAGATCGGAAATGGCGAGCGGCGGTCGGGTGGCGCCCCGCGCCTTGGGGAAGGGCGTGTTGGCGAGCCACAGGGTGAAGGCGACGGCCGGCCCCTTGACGTCGAGCGCGGACAGCACCCGGGGATGCAACTCGCCGAAGGCGGCGAGCACCACCTTGGGACCGAGGGTCAGCACCGCCGAGCGGCCGGGGTGAAACCAGCCGGGCGCGGCGCGCTGGATCATCGGCGCGGGCGGCGCGCCGATCGCGCCGAGCGCGGCCTCGGCGTCGGCCCGGGCGTCATGGAGATCGACCGCGCGCCGCGTGCCATGGGCATTGCGCGCCGCCGTGGCGCCGACGCGCAGGCCGGTCGCGACCAGCGTCTGTTCCCCCGGCTCGCCGCCCGGGAACACCTGCCCCACCTCGAAAAGGGCGAGATCGGCGAAGCCGCGGGCCTGGTTGCGCGCCGCCGCCCGCAACAGGCCCGGCAGGAGATCGGGGCGCAGATGGCTCATCTCGCTGCTGATCGGATTTTCGAGCCGCGTCGCCTCGGACCCGCCGCCGAAGAGACGCGCGGCGGCGTCGTCGATGAAGCTGTAGGTCACGCATTCGTCATAGCCGAGCGCGGCGATCCGCCGCCGCGCCTGACCCTCGCGCCGCTGGCCGGGGGTGAGGATCGGCCGCGCCACCCCGGCCGGGCGGGTAAGCGGCTTGCCCCGCAGCCGGGTCAGCGAGGCGACACGCGCGATTTCCTCGACGAGATCGGCCTCGCCATGCACATCGAGCCGCCAGGAGGGCACCGCGACATCGAAGCCGCCTTCGGCCTCGGTCACGACGAAGCCGAGCGCGGTCAGGATGCGCGCCTGCTCGCCGGTCTCGATCTCCATCCCGACCAGCGAGACGACGCGGGCGGGGTCGAGCCGATAGCTCCGCGCCGTCGCGGGCGGTTGGCCCGCCGTGAAGACCTCCGCAGGAACGCCACCGCAGAGATCGAGGATCAGGCGCGTGGCAAGTTCGATCCCGGGCCGGGTGAATTCGGGATCGACGCCCCGCTCGAAACGATAGCGCGCGTCGGAATTGACCCGCAGGCGCCGGCCGGCCCGCGCGGTG
>NZ_JAGOID010000015.1 GCF_017995835.1 Amaricoccus sp. | reverse complement strand
AGGCCGTCGGCAGCATCTCGCGCCGGGTGCGGTAGAACCGCGGCCGGGCGATCATCGCCTCCCATGCCGAATATCGCTCGCCATTCCCGTTGCTTACCACGAAGTCGATCGCCGGCTCCGGCGGCGCCGGGGCCGCGACCGCCTCGACCAGCGCGGCGCGCAGCGCGACGCCCTGGCTGTAGCGCTCCGAGCCGATCACCGTCTCCGCCTCGGCCGCACTCCCCACTCCGAGCGTCGCCGCCGCGGCCCCCGGCTCGCGCACCGCGCGCAGCCGCACGAAAACCGCCCCCTCGCCCGGCACCAGCCCCTGGGCGTTGTCATCGCCCTTCAACCGCCCCGCCTTGTCAAGCCGGGCGAGGTCCGCCGCGTTGACGAGGCTGTCGACCCCCCCCAGCACCACCTGCGCCGCACCCTCCCGCGCCAGCACCACCTGCGCATGAGCGAGGAGCCCGACGGTCGCCGCCGGCCCGCCGTCGACGGCGCGCGAGGCGGGATGGACCCGCACCCCCGCCGCCTCCAGCACCGCCGCGAGGAACCGCTCCGGCGGCACGTTCTCATAGCCCGGATGCCCGCGGAAGCTCTCCGGCGGCGCGAGCAGCACCACCGTCTCCTCCGCCGCCACGTCGCCGCTCGCCAGCGCCTCCCCGAGCGCCCGGGCCGCAATGTTGACGAGCCATTCGCCCTCGGTCCGCCGCAGCTGCCAGTGCGCCGGGATGCGGGCGACGATCTGCACCGCGCCGAAGGGATCGCTGCGGATGTATTCCTCGAAGGCCGAGAGCGCCGCCCTTATCGCCGCACAGGTCTGGGCCGCGTCGAGCCCGGCCGGGGTCACCGCCCCCGCGCCGCAAATCCAGAGCGGGGGGGTCAGGGCAACCATGTCGGCCGGTCGGTCAGCGTGCCGTCGCCGCCGAGCGGGTTGAGATAGGCCTTGCGCTTGCGCCGCGCGTTCAGCCAGACCGGCGAGACATGCCCGAAGGCGATCTCCCGCAACGCCGGCGCATTCCGCCGGGTGACGAACACCCGCCGCGCCTTCAGCGTCACCCGCCGGATCTCCGGCTCGATCAGCACCGTGTCCGGCACGAAATCCGTCTCCTCCACCCGGTCGTCGTAGATCAGCCTGACCGGCGCCGCGATCCGCGGCAGGCGGAACTCCCATCGCCCCTCCGGCGTGAGGTTGACGAGCGTCGCCACCGTCCCCGGCGGCAGGGCGGGGGCCTGCTGGTCCTGCGGCGCCGCGAGGTTGTGGCGCGGGTCGAAGTCCTTCGGCGGCAGCGGCCACTGGTTGTCGATCCAAGCCTGGTCATAGGTCCCCGCGAAGCCGATCCGCGGCCGCCACCCGCGCCCGACCACGCCCATCCCCGCCGGCGCCGGCCTATCCCCCGGCCCCGCCGCCGCCTCGGCCGGATAGAGGACGTTCGGCGCCTCGCTCAGCACCGCCGGATCGGCCGATCGCGCCCCCCGGAACCCGATCCCGACCGGGTTCCTGACCTCGCACTGCCCGTCCTCCGCGGTGCCGCCCCAGCCCCGCTCCCAGACGACGGGCATCGTGACGAACGGCCGCGGCGCGCTGTACCCCCCGGCGGCCCGCGCCCGGTCGCCGACGACGTGGAGCACCTTCCTGACCGGCCCGACCCGCAGGCCGACCTGCACCTCCGCCGCCGCCCTTCCCCCGGGGGCATGGGCGACCCCGTTGACGATGACGTCGACGGCCGGCTTCACCGGCGCGATATCCGCCTCGTAGCGCGTCGACGACAGCGCCGGGTCCCCGCCCGGCACGTCCGCGAACGCGACCGGCGTCTGCTCCCCGGCCGGCCTGAGACCCCCTTCTTCCTCGAAGCTCGCCGAGAGCATGAGCACGAGCGCCTCCTGCCCCTCCGCATCCACCTGCACATGGGTGGCCGCAGCGAAGGGCGTCCGGTTCTCGAGCCAGACCGCGAAGGCCATCAGCACCAGTTCCCGTTCTCGTCGATGCCTATGGGCCAGTAGGGCATGGCAGTGAGAAGTTGGACGAAACCGTCCTCTCTTGTCTCTGCGAGCCATTCCAGAAGGAAGGTCTCTGGCAGTATCGACTCGGTACGTCCCTCCCTATTCAAGGTGCAACACGCGAGCCAGTACTTCCTGATCAACCAAACAACCCTTGGATGCCCAGCCGGGCCGGCAACCCCGTCGTCGATCTTCGTCCGAATGGCTTGGGTAAAGGTCAGGCCTTGAGAAATCAGATCCTCGACGTCTCCGTTCCATCTGGCGGCCGCGAGGTCGTACACGGGGTGGAACTCGGCAAGATAGTCGGAGAACAGAGCCTTATAGGAAAGCGGCGCAGTCGCCAAAGCGTGCGACTCGGAGATCGCCCCTTTGCGCGGGCGCAGATCCTTCGGCGCCATCGTCAGTCGATAGAAGCCCGTCTTAACGTTGTGTGACGTGAGAAGTTTCACGATCAGCAGACCTCAAGGTCAGGATCCTCTCCGATAGGTTTGAAGTCGAACTTTTTCATAAACTCGGCGACATCCGGAGCGTAGCTCCGAAGTGCGGACAGCAGTAGAACGTTCGGGGGAACGGGAGATGCCACGCCTTCCTCCTCGTCGTCCTGAGCATCGTCCACGCCCCAAAGCATGTGTGGCGCGGGCCCCGGGCCGTCATCGGCATGCTCCGCAAGTTGGTCAACCCGGATGTTCAGGGAGCGAACCTCGAAATAGTACTGCCGGTAGAGCGCTATGATCCGAGGATGGCCGACGGGTCCCGCTGGCCAGTGAATGCGCGTCAACCCTGTGGCCTCGCTCTCCAACCGCGTATGCAGATCGCTCCACCAAAGTTGGATGGGGGGGATCTCTGACCTCAAGTCCGAGATCCATCTTGCAAGGATAGTCTCGTATTCCGGATCGAACATTTGACCTGCTCTTCAGATGTTAAGCCCAGGGACATTCGCGTTCATTGCATCATAGATTTCTTGACGATCCAGCTTGCCCATCTCGGTCCCCTGCGCGCTGCTGTGTTCTTCGCAATGCGGGCGAACAAACAGCTTGCGCATCCGCTTCTTGAAGGTCTTCAACCTCATATGACAGCCACCCATCTCCCATGCGACGCTCTGCGGGGGCTGGTGGTCGGCTATCATCGGCTTCTCCTTTCCCGATTTCTGATTCTTGATCCTCCGCTCCTTCTCGGCAATCAGTTTGTCGTTCTCAGGCGTCTTCTTTCGTTTTCGATAGTTTTCTAGATCACGCTGACACTCCCAGCATGGTTTTTTCTTAACCTTTCTCCTCTGACTCCTCGTGGTCTTTGTATAATGCTTACTGTATTCGTATGGCGGGCAATCTTTTCTCATCTGATTTTCGGTAAGCGTCAGGAGGAAGTTGACAAAGGCCGCGCTGTCGACGCAGTTCGGAAGGGGGCTGGCAGTGTTCTGTTCCATCATGTCGCCATGCCGGGCGACGCCTTTACCTTCGGCCTTTACGACGAACGACCAGATACTGAAGTGCCCTTTTCCCTTCGTCTTGTGCGTGATGACACCGCCTCCTTGGGTCGCGGGTTCGTTTCCGGTGCTGGTGGAGACATGAGAGGCGTTCTCGAGCGCGGTCGGCTCCCCCTGGACCTTCACCGTCTTGCTGCCCTTGGCCAGATCGGCGGCAGAAAGCATGTTCACGTAGGGGACCGGGAGGGGACCGCCGGGCGGCGGCGGCGGCGTGAGGCAAGCATCCCCGGGTGCGACCCCCTTACCCCCGCTTCCCTTGTGGAAGTACCCCATCCCCTCTGCGTAGACGGAGTTGCCCATCGTCAGAACGCCTCGACGACGCGGCGTGGTCGGCGCATGACCGCTAGTCCAGTGGCGGCGAGTTCACGAGCGTCAGAGAACCGAAACTCCTGCACTTCCCAGTCATCTAGCCAGAACTGGATCGTAGCTATGGCGCACCCCGAGCCGATGGCACCAAGCATGCCGACCCTGCGTGCTACCAGGTCGGGGCTCAGGAACGAATCCACCGCATCGTCGAGGGCGGCCTGCACAGCCTCGAACCACGCATCCCCCGGATCCGGCGCCGCCCCCACCGCCGCGATCACGAACGGATACCGCCGTCCCGCCCGGTCCTCGCTCATCCGCCACACACCCGCGACCGGCTGGTCGCCGAAGACGCCCGCCGGGACGACGAAGCGCCAGGCGCGGGGGTCGAGGGGGCCCTCGTCTGGGCGGGCGAGGAGCTCGGCGGAGAACCAGCGGTCCCAGCGGTCGGTGAAGGACCGGGGAAGGTTCCAGCTCACGAAGTCGCCCGCAGCCGGGATCTTGCCGAAGAAGCCGGTCACGGGCGGGCTCCCGGCAAGCCTCGGCGGGGCGAGGGGGCGGCGCGGGTCAGAGCCGGGCGGGGCATGCGAAGCCCTCGAAGATCGAGAGGTCGAGCGCGTTCTCGACCGAGGCGGCGCGCAGCTCGTAGACGGCCGAGTAGCCGCCCCGGCCGAGGGTCAGGGTGAAGACCTCGGGCTGCTGCGTCGGCGAGAGGCGTCCCGCCTGAAGGAGGCGCAGCCAGGCCCAGTCGCCGGGCTCGGTCCAGTAGACGTCGCGCGGATCGTTCAGCGGCATGAAGGTCACCGAGACGAAGGCGCCGGCGTCGCCGGGCCAGGTCATCTGCATCGGCAGGGTGGGCGCGCCCATGTAGGCCAGCGTCGCGCCGCCGACGTTGAGCGCGACCTGCCTCAGGTTGGGCGAGAGGTCGATCGGGACGACGGTGAAGTCCATCACCGGCCCGGAGCCGCCGGGGAAGAGCGCGTCGCGGAGGCGGCGCGCCTTCTCGAAGGGGACGAGGGTCGCGGGATCGCGGCCGAGGTCGGCGCGCCAGCGCCAGGGGCGGCTCGCGGTGTCGATGTAGGGGGCGAGTTCGTCGTTGGTGAAGGCGTCGAACACGCCGCCCGGACCGAACATGCGCTGGAAGTCGAGGAGCGTCACGTCGATCATCGAGCCGCGCACGAAGGGATAGCGGCCGCCCAGCGCAGCGTCGCAGAGCGGTTTGCCGTCCGCCTTCCAGATCGCGTTCAGCCGTTCGACCACCGCCGTCACGGTCAGGCCGATGGTGTCGCCGGCGATCCCGGCCAGCCAGTCGTCGAGCGGGTCGGGCAGGATCGCCGCCTGGTTCGCCACCTGCGCGGTCAGCTCGGCGAGGCCGCCCTGCTGCTTGATCGCCTCCTCGGGGTTGGGGCTCGCCGCGACGGTCTGGAGCACGTTCGATAGCGCGGTCAGCGCCGCCTCGACGTCGGTCAGGAGCGGCGGCTGGCCGTCGGTCTCCTGCACCGCGGCGCGGATCGGCTTGAAATGGTCGGAGACGGTCTGGCCGCTGACCGCAGCACTCGACGCCGCGCCGGCCTTGGGGACGAGCTTCGCGCCCTTCTTGGCGAGCTTGCCGAGCTTGCCGAGCTTGGAGAGGATCTTCGACGCGGCCTTGGGCGGCGCGCCCCCCGCCGCCGCGGCGTCGGGGGGCCGGGCGAGGTCGGTCTCGGCCGCGACCGCGACGACGAGCCGGCGCAGCGCGGAATCGGCGCTGGAGAGGTCCTTGAGGTTCTCGCCCGCCACGCTCAGGTCGGTGAACGGCGCGAGGCGGACGTCGCGTAGGAACCCGTCCCACTGCGCGATGAAGTCCTCGTAGTAGAGCTTCATGATGTCGTCGGCGAGCACGGTCACCGAGGGGTCGGAGCTTTCCGGGCAGCCGCCGGCGAAGACCGAGCGGTCGAGCGCGGCCTGGGCGGCCACGTCCTCGATCCGCGCCAGCACGACGTCGTGGAAGCCGCGATAGGTGTAGATGCCGTCGATCCCGACCCGGAGCGTCTTGCCGGAGATGCGGGTGAAGACGCGCGCCCCGTTCGGGCCGGCGGGGACGGCGGGGATCCAGTCATCGAGCGCCACCGCCGCCGGGTCGGTCCGGAGCGCGTTGTAGGCGCGCACCGCGAGCGGGATCGAGCAGATCGAGGCGAGCGCCTGCCCGACCAGGGCCTCGTCGGGCGCGACGTAGCTCTCCTCGAGCGCCATCCGGCGCAGCGCGGCGAGCTGGTGGTCGGCGGCGACCTGGGTCGGGAACGGGTCGAGGGGCGCGAACTCCGGCAGCCGGGTCGTCCACCACTCGGCGGCGAAGTCCGGGTCCATCTGGGCGAGCCCGGTCATCATCCGGTAGGTCTTGAGCGCGTCGAGAAGGAATTCCGGGTCGCGGATGTGACGCCACATCGTCGCCTCGAGGAGCGCCACCATGCGCGGCTCGAGGATGTTCCTCAGCCCACGGTCGTAGGCCGTCGCCTGCGCCGCAGCCATCTCGGCCGCCGGCGAGGGGCCGATCACGCCGGCGAGCCCGCCGGGCGGCGGGACGGCGGCGTTCCCGATCGCGGTCATCGCCTCCAGCGCCACGTCGAGGTCGAGCGGATCGACCGGGGCCTGCCGCGCCGCCACGGGCGCGAGCGTGCCCTGGAGCCGCTCGAGCGCCGCGGCCTGGGCCGTGACCGCGCCGCGGCCCGAGAGGTAGGCCAGCGTGAAGGCGAGCCCCGCGGCGAGGACGGCGGCGGCGCAGGCGACGGCGGCGCCGCGCCAGATCCAGGCGCGCCGCTCCTCCGCCGCCGGGTCGAGCACGCCGAGCCCGGCTTCCTTGAAGATGACCTCGGTCATCAGGTCCTTGAGGAAGAAGCTCCGCCGCTCCGTGCGCTGGCGCGGCGGCGGCGGGCCGGCGGGGAGGCCGAAGGACGAGGCGAGCGCCGCGGTCAGCCGGTCGATCGGCGCGCCCTCCTGGGTGGCCGAGGTCAGGTAGACCCCGCGCAGCCAGGCGCTCTCCTCGTAGCGGGTCTCGCTGAACACGGTTTCAACGAGGAGCCGCAGCGGCTCGGCGAGGCTCGCGACCTGGGCGGGGAAGCGGAAGGTCTCGGCGCGGACGGACGTGCGCTCCTCGGCCTCGAGCCGCGGCGTGATGCGCCGCTCCAGCTCGCCGGCGAGATCGACGAGCTCGCGCGCCGCCTCGGCGCCGTCGACGCGGGCGCCGGGGGCGAAGGTCGCGCCCCAGACCTGCTCGCGCTCGGGCGTGGTCAGGTCGCCGAAGAACGGCTCGAACCCGGCGACGAGGTCGGCCTTGGTCAGCATCAGGTAGACCGGCAGCCGCATCTCCAGCTTGAGCTGCAACTCGTTCAGCCGCTTGCGGATCTCGCGGCCATGGGCGCGGATCGCCGCGTCGCCGTCGCTCAGCGTCTCGACCGACAGCGCGACAATCACCCCGTTGAGCGCGCGCCGGCCGCGATGCTTCTTCAGGAGATCGAGGAAGCCCATCCACTCGGCGGCGTCGACCTCGGGCTGGCTCTCCTGCACGACGTAGCGGCCGGCGGTGTCGATCAGCACCGCGTCCTCGGTGAAGAACCAGTCGCAGTTGCGGGTGCCCCCCACCCCCTGGAGGTCGTCGGTCAGGTCGATCGGGAAGCTCAGCCCCGACTGGCGCAGCGCCGTGGTCTTGCCGGTCGCCGGCGGGCCGATGATGACGTACCACGGCATCTCGCGCAGGAAGCGCCGCCCCCCGAGCTTGCGGCGGCGCAGCTCGGCCAGCACCTCCTGGAACTTCGCGCCCACGGCGGCGACGTTCTCCTCTCCGGGGGCCTTGGGCTTTTCCGGGGCCTGCGCCAGCTCGGCGACGAAGAGGCGGTTCGCCCGCATCGCCCGGCGCCGCGCGAGCACGATCCACAGCAGCCAGAGAAAGACCAGCGCCCCGATCAGCGCGAGGCGGACGGTCTCCGAGGCGAGCGGCGCCGCGTCGCCAAAGGCGAGGAGCGGGCCCCAGAACCAGACCAGCGCCGACAGGAGCACGAGCCCGATCGCGGTCCAGAGCCAGCGGGACGAGACGACAGCCCAGATGAAGCGCAGGATGGCCATCAGATCCGCTTCTCCACCAGCACCTCGACGCGGCGGTTGAGCGCCCTGCCCTCGCGGGTCCGGTTGTCGGCGACGGGCTCGGTCGCGGCGCGGCCCTCGGCGCGGACCAGATCGGCAGGCACGCCGCCGGCGACGAGGAGCTTGGCGATCGTCGCGGCGCGGGCCTCGGACAGGCGCTGGTTCGAGCTGAGCGGGTTCGAGGATTGCAGCGGGACCGAGTCGGTGTGGCCGACGACCTCGACGCCGCCGATCACGTCGGCGTTGGCGACGATCACCTTCGCCAGCGCGGCGATCAGCGGCTCGAAGCCGGGGCTGAGCGACGCCCGCGCCGACTGGAACACCTCCGGGTCGGTCCACTGGATGACGAGTCTGGTGACCGAAACGCTCTCGCGGCCGGAGAGCGCGGGGCGCAAGCCCTCGGGCGCGGCGGCGACAAACTCGGGCAGCAGCTCGAACTCGACCGCCTGCAGCGCCTCGGGCGTGGCCGCGACCCCCTTCCGCTCGGCGCGGAACACCTCGGCGCGCTCCGGCGGCGGCACGGCGCGGGCGAGCAGCGCCAGCTCGTCGGCCCGGCCGGAAAGGCGGAGCGACAGGCCGACGTAGATCGCGCTGGCGAGCGCCAGCGCCACGACGGCGAGCACCCAGATCGGCGCGGCGAAGCGGCGGGGCGCGTCGGGGGCGATCACGCCGCGCCAGTGCGGCGACAGGGGCGCCGCCTCGACCTCCGGGTCGCGCAGGAGCGCGGCGGCCGCCGTGCGCACCGCGGCGAGCGGGCGGTCGCCGGCGCGGCCGGGGACGCGGTACTTGCCGCGGAACCCGAGGGCGAGGCAGAGGTAGTGCAGCTCCAGCAGGTCGCGATCGCGGCCCGGATGGCGCTCCAGCGCCTCCAGCCGGTCGAAGAACTGCGCCCCCGCGTCGGGCGTGGCGAGGAG
Source organism: Amaricoccus sp. (assembly GCF_017995835.1). Lineage (GTDB taxonomy): Bacteria > Pseudomonadota > Alphaproteobacteria > Rhodobacterales > Rhodobacteraceae > Amaricoccus. Next base: position 32,990 of record NZ_JAGOID010000015.1, on the reverse strand, counting down.
CGGCTGGCGCGGCCAGGCGCTGGCGCCGCCCCATGGCGTGTTGATGGCGAGGTCGTCGATGAGCGCCCCGACCGCCCATGCGGCCGCGTCGGCACGCGCGATCGGAACGCCCGCCGTCACCGCCGCGTCGCGGCCGGCGACGAGTTCGCGCTCCAACCGGACCCGCAGCAGGTCGGCGTCGTCGGGGGCCTGCGCGGCCTCGAGCTCGGGCGCGAACTCGAGGAGCGGGCCGAAGGCGACGACGAAGGGGTTCGGGTGCGCCCGGTCGCGCACCACCGGCGCGGCCGGCTCCGCGGCGGCGCGGCGCGCGGCCGAAGGCGGCGGCGGCCGGATCCGGGTGCGGCCGAAATCCTCGGACAGGCCGAACGGATCCTCGCCGCTCACCCCGTCACCTCCTGACCGCGTAGCAGTCGAGCTGCGGCTCGGACGGCAGAACGCCCGAGACGCCGATGACGAAGCCCGGCGCCTCGGCGAGCGAGGCGAAGTGTTCGCTCGCCCGGTCGAGCTCCAGGCACAGCCGGTCGCCATCGTAGGGGATCTCGCGCGGCTGCGAGTGCAGCGGCTTCAGCCGGATGCCGGGCAGGCGCGACTTCCACAGGCCCTCGAACTCGTCGGCCGAACCGACGGTGACCTGGTTGACGAAGATGCGCCGCAGCGCCTCCTCGGACAGCTCCGAGCCGACGCGGAGCACGATGCGGCTGGCGCCGAGGACGTCGGGCTCGAGCCGCACCTTCCAGACGTTGGTCGCGTGCTTCATCACCGCCAGCGCCCGGGACTTCTGCTCGACGTAGCGCAGGCTCAGGATCAGCGAGCGCAGCGTGTCGGTCAGCGCCGCGACGGCCGGGCCGGGCGCGAGGTGGTCGTAGGCCGGCAGTTCCGCCATGCGCCGCGCCCCCGAGCCGTAGGTCGCCATCCGCCCGGCGAGGCCGGCGAGTTCCAGGAACAGCTCCGAGGGATGGCAGCCGTTCTGCGCCAGCAGATGCGCGAGACGAGGCCGCGCGGCGTTGGCGAGTTCGAGGACGAGCAGGTTCTCGACGCTGCGCCCCGCGCCGCCGAGGACGACGGCGCCGTGTGCCTCGGCGATGCGGTCGAGCCCGGCGATGGTCTCGGTGAGCAGGCTCGCGTAGTCCGGCGCGGCCGCGATGGCGAGCGCCGGCGGCAGGAAGCCCTCGGCGAGCGCCACGCCCCCGTCGGCCCGCAGCCCGCTCAACCCCGCGACCGGCAGGGTCGCGTAGCCGCCGGGATCGCGGCCGGGCGGCAGGAGCAGCGCCTGTGGACGGGCAAGCTCGACCTCCTCGGCCTCGGCCCCGCCCGCCACCGCGTCGCGCAGCCGCTCGATCCGGCCGCGAAAGCGCGCGCCGGTCGGCGCGGCATGGGCCGGGTCGAAGGTCGCGCCGCCCGCCGGCTCCAGCGGCAGCGCCAGCAGCACCGGGCCGGGCGGCGTCTGCCGCAGGATCGCCGCCGGCTCGGGCGGGTCCATCGTTTCGGGGATCGCGAAGGGCGTGCCGTCGGGGAAGACGCCGCGCGCGGAGACCACGGCGACGCGACCGGTTTCGAGCAGCGCCCGGTCGATCGTCACGTCGCGGAAGCCGAAGGCCGGCAGCGGCGCCGCCGCGAGGGTCGCGCGCACCAGCGCCTCGACGTGGCGGTCCTGTTGCTGGAAATGCTGGGGCCGGAGGAACAGACCCTCGGACCACAGCACCTTGTCGGCTTCGGCCATGCCCCCTGCCCCGTCAGCCGAGCGCGACCGCGAGGCCGCCCGGCCCGAGCGTCACCGTGCCCTTCACGGTCGAGCCCGGCGAGACCGGGAAGCTCGTCCGCCAGACCTTGCCGCCCGGCTCGCGCAGCAGCGCCACGAGCCCCACCGCGGTCGCCTCCGGCTCGACGGTGATCGCCTTCGAGGCCGAGCCGCCGGGCGCGAGCGCCACCTGGTCGGACCCGACGATGTCGGTCGGCAGGGCGGCTGCCGGGTCGGAGGTCAGCGCGAACATGTCCGCCGACGCGAACGCCCCGGCGTCGCGCAGGCGCAGGATCTGCACCGTCACCGGCCGGTCGGCCCCGTCCGGCCCGGGGTTCATCCCCGGCTGCCCCGTGAAGGCGAGCGACACCGTCGACGGCCCCGGCGGGCCGCCGCAGGCGGCGGCGAGCCCTGCCGCCCCGGTCAGAACCAGCATCGTCCGACGGTCGATCATCGTCATTCCCCCTTCTCCTCCCCGCTCCGCTCGTAAGCGTCGCGGAAGTCGGCCCCCACCTCGCCGAGGAAGCGCGTCTCCGCGCTCCTGGCGATCTCGCGATAGCGCGCCTCGTAAAGCTCCCAGAGCTTGGCCCGCCGCCCGCCGGCGAGGAGCTTCTCGAGCGCCGAATGCCGCTTCAGCTCCTCCTCCAGCGCCTCCGGCGCGAAACGGTCGATCATGCGCCGGAGCGCCGCCTGCACCCCGCGCCAGGCGGCGACATGGTGCTGTGCCAGGTCGCGCACCGCGCCCGCCGCCGCCGCCTCCGGTCCGAGGAAGCCGGCGCGGCCCGCCAGCATGGCGTCGAGCGCCGCATCGGCGTTCGGCATGAACTTGAGCGGGTTCACCTCGACGGCGCCGATCGTCGTCTGCGCCACCCGGGCCTCGCCCTTCTCCTCGGCACGCTTGCGCAGCAGGTGCATGTAGCCCTCGACCATCAGCCGATACGCCCGCCCCAGCGCCTCCATCTCCGCCTCGACATCCGCCGCCGGCGCGTCCGGGTCGAGCCCGAGCCCGCGGCGGAACGCGGCGCGGCCTGCGTCCGGCGAAGGCGGCGACGCCGGACGCGCCGGGGCGACCGGCGCCGGCGGCAACTCCGGCGGCGGCATCGACGCCTCGCGGCGCGGCTCGGGAGCCGGCGCGACGGGCGGGGGCGCAGGCATATCCCAGTCGAAGCCGAAGCCCCCCGGCGCCGGTGGGGCCTGCCCGGCGGGGACGGGATCGAGGCTGAAGGGATCGTCGAAGTTGGGCAGCCCCGACCGCTCCGCCCGCGCCTCCGTCTCGGCGTAGTCCGGGCGCGAAGGCGCGTCGAACGGGTCGGGCAGACTCGCCGGCCGCGCCGGCGCCGGCTCGGCCGGGCGCGGCGTGAAGAAATCGTCAAACCCCGCCGCGGCGGTCTGCCGCGGCTCGGCCGGCGCCGCGCCGGCGGCGTCGCGCAGCGACACGCGCACCACGTAGTCGCCGAGCCGCAGCTGCGTCCCGTCCACGAGCGGCGCGGCATTGCCCTTGCCCAGCGGCGCGCGCGCCTGGTCGACGAAGAGCCCGCCGGTCGAGGTGTCGGTGACGACGTAGCCGTCGGGGCCGGCGGCGATGGTGCAATGCGCCCGCGACACGAACATGTCGGGGTCGTCGATCCGCCAGTCCGCCTCGGCGCCGCGGCCGATCACCAGCGCGCCCGTGTCGAGCCGCATCTGCCGCACCGCCTGCGGTCGCGATCCGCCCTCGAGGGTGAGGACAAGGCTCATGACGCCCCCCCGCCAGCGACCAGCCGGCCGAGCCTGAGTTCGGCGCCCGCGTCCGCCCGCGGCGCGAGCCAGCCGTCCCGCCCCAGCCGCGTCGCGCCGAGCCGCGCCGCCGGAACCTCGCCCGGTCGCAGTGCCAGCCGCGCCGCCACCTCCAGCGTGTCGCCGAGGATGCGCCGCGTCGCCGCCGCCAGGGTGGCGAGGCCCGGGCCGCCGGGCAGGAACCGCTCGAATTCGGGCCACGCGAGCGGCCCGAGCCGGACCTCGACCCGGTCCTGCCGCCGGAAGGTCCGCGGCCCGGTCGTCGCGCCACGCCCGAGCGCCGCCCCGGCCCCGCCGAGCCGGGTCTGCAACCGCGCCGGGATCCACGTCCACGCTCCGACGAACTCGCCGAGCGCGACCGGCACGCGCAGCGCCGCGGCGAGGAGGCCGGTCAGCCGCTCCGGTCCCTGCACCTGCCGCGCCAGCGCCGGCGCGAACGCCAGCCGGAGCGACCCGAACTCCGCATCCTCGGCGCCCGGCAGGCCCATGCCGGCCAGCGCGCCCACGATCGCCCGCGGCCGACCGCCGCCGGCGCGCTCGGCCTGCACCTCGGGCCGCGCATCGGCCCAGGCACGGTAGAAGAGCGCGATCTGGCGATGTTGCAGCATGTTGGCGAAATCGAGGAAGGTGGTGTCGCTGGTCGCGCCGCCCTCGGCGCCGCCGGCGAACCAGCGCTGCGACAGCCGCTCCAGCACCCAGCCGGTCAGGTGCAGCGGCAGCGGCCCCTCCGGTCCGAGCAGCCCGGGCGAGACGACGACGACCCGCGCCGGCCGGCCCGCCGCGCCCACAACCGCCTCGGCGACGTCGCGCGTGGCGAAGGCGAGTCGCAGGTGCTGGCCGAGCCGGGCCGGCTCGCGCGCCGGCGGGCCGGCATGTCCGAAACGGCCGCCGCCACGCTCCAGCCGACGCAGCAACTCGCTCGCCTCCAGCCCGCCCGGGACGGCGGCGGCCACGGCGGCGGTCAGATCGTCGGGCGCCGGCCCGGCGTCATCGGCCATGCTGCCTCCTCCTGTCGCCGGACGAGCCGGATGCGGGTGCGCACGAAGGCGTTGATCGCCGCGTAGCGCGCGAAGAGCTGGGCGAGGAGCGCGGGCAGCAGCAGCGCCGCGTGCCCCGAGAGCGCCGCCTCGTCCACGGTCAGCGTCACCTCCGTGCCGCGGCCGAAGCACATCGGCCCAGCCATCGGCAGCCGCTCCAGCACCGGCCGCGCCTCGACCCGCGCCAGCGCCCGGGCATGGCCCGCCAGCGCCGGATCGCCGCGGTCGGCATAGAGCCCGACCAGCGCCCGCAGGGGCTCGGCCCCGCGCGGCCCCTCGGCGAGACCGAGGAAATCGAGCGAAAGCTGCGCAACCAGCCGCCAGGCCAGTTCGTCGGCCCGCGTCTCGCCGGCCAGCGCGCGGGGCGGCGCGGCGGCGAGCGACGGTCGCGGCGGCCGCAGCGTTCCGAGCAGCGTCACCGCCTCGACCGGGTCGCCGGAATCGAGCGTCAGCGCCGGGCTGTCGTCGATGAGCGCAAGGTCGCGGTTGCTGCACAGCGCCCGCACCGCGAGCCGGCGCAGCGGTCGCGTCGATGCGCCGGGCGGCCGCGACAGCGAGACGAAGACGTCGTCGCCGGCATAGGAGCTGCGAAGCTGGCCCTGCCGCCGCTCGTCCTCGGCCGCCCGGCGCGGCCGGCGCTCGGCCGAATGCATCCAGCCCGAGGCCGGCGCCGCGGCGAGCCCGAACAGCGCCGGCAGTTCCGCCGCCGGACCGTCGGCGTCGGCGTCCTCGACCTTGAGCACGCGGCAGATCTCGAAGTCGCGCGCCCGGGTGCGGTCGGCATGGACGACCTGCCGGGTCCGCCGCGGATCGACGTCGATGACGTCGCAGTCGCGCTCGAAGAGGTTGACCACCGGCGTGACGAAGAGCCCGAGGTCGGCGGGCGTGACCTCGGCGAGTTCCGGCGCAGGGCGGCGCAGCAGGAACACCAACTCGACCGCCCGGTCGGAGCGGCGCATCGCCGGGCCGAGGCCCGCGACCCGGGCGAAATGGAAGCGCTCGGGCATCAGGAAATACTCGCGCAGCAGCCGGTATCCCTCGAATCCCGGGCGCGTCCGCGGCAGCAGCGCCTCGGCGTCGGCGATCCCGACCATCTCCGGCATTCCGGCCGGGACGAGCGCGCCCGGCGCCGCGCCCGCCGGGCGTGCGCCCACCGCGACGACCGCGCCGAAGAGCGTGTCGAAGAGCGCCGGAGCGTGGCCGCGGAAGTGCAGCTCGAGCCGGTCGAGCGCCAGCTCGGCGAGGCTCCCCGGCCCGACCCGCGCCAGCGTGACGCGCAGCGCCGCCTCGGCCCCCGGCGCGGCGAGCCCTGCCGCCGCGAGGCCGGCCCGGTCGCGCAGGTAGTCGCACCCCGCGACCTCCAGCGGCCAGAGCGTCACGTCCTGCGCGGTGACATAGCTCGCCCGCGTCGCGAGCCCCGGCCGCAGCCCCGCCACCAGCCGCGCCCCCCGCGCGACCACGTAGCCCCCCGGCATCCCCTGCACCTGCCGACCGGGCTTCAGGCTCACGAGACCGACCGCCGGCGCCGGCGCGACGAGGTCGGGATAGAGCGCGTCAAGCGTGGCGCGGGCGAAACGCGCCGCCTCGCCGTCGAGCCGCAGCCGCGTCCGCGCCGCGAGCCAGGCCACGCCTTCGAGCAGACGCTCGACGTAGGGGTCGGGGCAGGGAACGGTGTCGAGGGACAGGTTGCGCGCCACCGAGGGATGCATCTCGGCGAATTCGACGGCGAGACCGCGCAGATGAGCGAGTTCGTCCTCGTAGTATTCGAGGAAGACCCGGTCCATCGCCCTAGCCCTCCGCGAGCCGGGTCTCGGCGTGGCCGCTGTCGAGGTCGATCATGGTGCGCAACCGCAACCGTTCCGGGGCGGGCGCCATGATGAGGAGCGCGTCGATCTCGATGGCGAGACCCGAGCGGTCGCCGGTGGAGACGGTGACCTTCGTCGCGCTCTCCCGAAGCCGGGGCTCGAAGGCGGCGAGGACCGCCTTGATCTCGCGCGCCAGACCCTCGCGGTCGAAATCGCGCACCGAGCGTCCCGCGAAGGGCGGCACGCCGAAATTGACGACGCTGCGGCGCACCTCGGGAAAGTCGGCGAGCGAGGGCGGGTCGTCGCCGGCCTGCGCCGCCTCGCGCTCGCTCCAGAGCGGCCGCGCGTCGAACCGCTCGGCGTTGAACAGCGCCTCGATGTCGCGGCAGACCGCCTTGCGCAGCACGTCCGCCGAGACGACGATGCCGCGCGCCTCCAGTTCGGCCCGCCGCCGCCCGAGCCCGACCAGCCGCAAAAGGCTCCGCCGCTCCTCGGGGCCGATCCCGGCCTCCGCCTCGATCGCCCGCGGCCCGCCTTCCACGAGCGCCGCCACGCGCTCCTGGCCCAGCCTCGCGCCGAGCCCGGCCTCCAGCCCGGCGATCTCGGACTGCACGCCGGGAAGGTCGTTGGCCAGCCGATCCCACAGCGACGGCTGCGCCGCCTCGCGGGTCGCCCGGATGCCCTCAGCACCTACTTCCACGCTGCCTCCCCATGGGCGCGCCCGTCACACGCCGACCTGAACGTCCATCTCCTGCGGGTCGCCGTCGTCGTAGACGAATTCGATCTTCTGGTAGGCGAAGGAGACCTCCTCCTCGATCAGGTCGGCCTCGGCCTCCTCCTCGGGCTGGCGCATGCCGAACTTTAGGACCGTCGCGTCGGTCAGGGTGATGACGAGGTAATCCTTCTTCTCGGCGTCGACGGTGCGCCGCGCCGAGAACACCACCTCGCCGAGCGCCTTCGCGTCGAAGAGAGCGCGGGCGAGGAACGGCGTCGCCATGTCGCTGTACTTGCAGAAGGTGATCAGCCCCATCGACACGCGCCCGCGTCGGGCGAAGGTGTTCGGGTCGTAGGGCGCTTCCATGGAGAACTTCATCGCATGGATTTCGATCTCCTCCTCGTGCCCGTCGCGGGTGCTGGGGCCGGGGATGTCCGGGACTTTCAGAAAGCCGTCGATCTTCATGTCAAATTCCCTTGCTGCTTATGGTCGCCTCACTTCTTCATCGAGGGCAGCTCGGAGACCAGCCGCAGCGACGCGTTGATCCCCTCGAGCTGGTAGTGCGGTCGCAGGAAGAACTTCGCCGCGTAATAGCCAGGGCGCCCCTCGACGCTGCTGACCTCAACCTCCGCCGCGGCGAGCGGCCGCTTCGCCCGCGCCTTGTCGTCGGCGAAGGCGGGGTTGGCGAGCACGTAGCGGTTGATCCACTCGGTCAACCACGCCTGCATGTCGGACCGCTCCTTGAACGAGCCGATCTTGTCCCGCGCGATCGCCTTCAGATAATGGGCGAAGCGCGACACCGGGAACAGGTAGGGCAGGTTCGCGCTCAGCCGCTCGTTGGCCTGCGCGTCCGGGTCGACCAGCCGCCCCGCCCGCGCCTCGTCGTCCTGCAACGAATGCGCGCCGATGAAGGCGGCGAGGTCGGTGTTCTTGCGGTGCAGGATCGGCATCAGCCCGAGCTTGGCCAGCTCCGCCTCGCGCCGGTCGTCGATCGCCACCTCGGTCGGGCATTTCATCGCGATAGAGCCGTCGTCGGTCGGGAAGGTGTGCACCGGCAGGTTGATGACGGCGCCGCCGTTCTCCACCCCGCGGATCTGGGTGCCCCAGCCGAACAGCTTGTGGCTGCGGTTGATGTTGACGCCCATCGGGAAGGCCGCGTTCATCCACACGTACTTCTCGTGGTCGCCCCCCACCTCCTCCTCGAAGGAGAAGCCCTTCACCGGCACCGTGTCGGCGCCGTAGGGCAGCCGCGCCAGCACCCGCGGCATGGTCAGCCCGATATAGCGGCTGTCCTCGCTCTCGCGCAGCGACTGCCACGAGGCATAGGCCGGGTTCGAGACGATCTGCTGCAGGTCCTGCGGGTTCGGCAGCTCCTGCCAGCTGTCCATCCGGAACAGCCGCGGCGAGGCGGCGCCGATGAAGGGCGCATGCGCCGAGGCGCAGATGCCCGAAAGGTTGCGCAAGAGCCCGACGTCCTTGGGATGGTTCGAGAACTCGTAGGCCCCGAGCAGATAGCCGAAGGGCTCGCCGCCGAACATCGAGTATTCGTCGGTGTAGACCTTGCTGAAGACCGGGCTCTTGTCCCACATCTGCCCCTCGTAGTCCTCGAGGGTGTCGGCAAGCTCGGTCTTGGAGATGTTCATCACCTTGATCTTGAGCTTCTGATCAGTCTCGGTGTTGTTGACGAGATACCACAGGCCCCGCCACGTCCCCTCGATCTCGCGGACCTCCGGGGCATGCAGGATCTCGTTGACCTGCTCGGTCAGGAGCCCGTCGATGCCGGCGATCAGCGACTTGATCGACTTGATGGCGTTCGAGGAGATCGTCGTCGTCTCCGACCGGGCGCGCGCCGCGATCGCGAGGTTGGCGACCAGCGCCTTCAGCCGCTCGCTGTCGTCCTTCCTGACGCGGAAGTCCTTCTCGAGGAGATCGCTGAACTCGTCGAGATCGACGGCCTGGGCCTCGGCGACCGCGGCGCCCGCCGCTTCCTTCTCGTCATCGGCCATGGCTCATTCCTCCGCCTTCACCGCCGCGTCCGCGACCTGCTGGAGCAGCGGCTCGTTGTTGAGGAGCTGGGCGATGCGCTTCTCCGCGTCGACCCGGCCATCCATGAACCCGAGGAGTTCGACGAGCTGGCGGCGCATCCGGAGCAGCTCGGCGAGCTGCGGCACCTGCTCGGCCAGCTTGTCCGGCGCGAAATCGCCCATCGAGCCGAAGGTCAGGTCGATGAACATCTCCTCCTCCGCCTCGGCCCCCTCGGGTTTGGGCATGACGTTCTTCACCCGAGCCTTCACCCGGGGCCCGAGATCCTCCATGAACTTGCCGAAGGAACCGGCGTCGAGTTCGGTGAACTTGCGATCCTGCACCGGCTTCAACGCCGTGCTCGTCTGCGAGGCGCCGGCGAGATCGGCCATCACGCCCGCGACGAAGGGAAGCTCGACGGTGGTCGGGCTGCCGTAATGCTCGACCTCATAGGCGATCTGCACGCGCGGCGCGCGGTTGCGTTCGATCACCTTGGCCTTGGTTTCGCTCATCCGTTCGCCCTCTCGTCAGGATTGCCCCTTCTTCTTCTCGTCGGCGACCCCGGCGAGAAGCCTGAATTCCTTGAGGCCCGCCGGGGCGAGCTCCTCCATCAGCTGCATGAAGTCCATCGGCACCATGCGCCGCACCCGCCGCACCAGGTGCGGGATCGGGCTCGCCGGCTCGGTGCGGTCATAGAAGGCGATGACGAGATCGAGGCAGCGCATCACCTCCTCGCGGCTGCCGAGGCGGTCGGGGATCGCCCCGGCCCCGGTCGCCGCCGCGGCCATCGCAAGACCGGCCGGGCCCGCGCCGTCAGTCGCGGGCGTCTCCGCCGAGGCGGCGGGCGCGGGCGCCGGCGCGCCCCGGTCGTGGGTCAGCGTCGCGGTCATGCGCGCAAGGAAACGCGCGAGCCGCGGCGTGGTCTCGCCCTCGCCGATCCGCGCCGCCAGCGACGATTGCAGCGAGCCGAGCGCGTCGACGGCGGCCGTCGCATCGGCGCGCAGCGCGGCGAACTCTTCGGGCGACTGGTCGAGCGCGGCAAGGCAGGCCGCGCGCACGCGGGTCACGAGCTGTTCCTGCTCGGCCCCGATCTTCGCCAGCTCGACCTGGCTCAACCCGCCCGGCGCCTCGGCGAGAACCGCGCGAACGTCCAGCATTCCCCGCTCCAGATCCCGCCCGGTCACGGGCCCGAGCCCGCGCGGCGCGAACCAGGTCGCCACCGCGATGTCTCCGAGGAGGCCGTCCTGGTCGTTCTCGAGCTGGGCCAGCGCGTTGATCCGCCGCAATGCCGCCTCGCGGGGCGGCAGCCCCTCGCGAAGGTCGGGGTGCATCGTGTCCCAATGCTCGTCAATGTTGCCGGCGATCAGCGCGAGACCGTCGGCGAGCCCGGCGAGGCCGTGCTCGTTGGTCAGCGCGCGTGCGACTATCACGAGCAGCCGGAGATCGCGGCCCTGCCCGCGCAGAGCCTCGGCGCGGCGCAGCACCTCGGCCCAGTCGATGGGGAGCACGGTCTGGCCGGCGGGGGCGTTGCGTTCGTCGCGGATCACCTCGACGCGGCGCTCCATGAGCCTCTCGAGCTCGTGGAACCGGTGATCGTTGCGCAGATTCTCCCCGGACGGATTGGAGCCATCGATGGGAGCAAGCCAAGGCGACAACTCGAACAACAGGAAACCCCGCGAAATAAAGCCCGGGACCGAAAAAAGCGTGCCACAGACGACCGAGTCGCACAAGTTTCCTGCGCGGCTGGCTACTTCCGCGAATCGAGAACTTGCGTCGTCTCGGCGAGCACGGTGACCGCTCCGCTCGCGAGCCGTGCGCGCAGCGCCTCTCCGAAGGCGGCGGTCTCCTCGACGGGACGCGCCACCTCGAAGAGCGGCCGGTCCGTGACGAGGGCGAGCAGCAGGCTCTTGCCGAACGTGGCGTCGATCCGGAACGCCGGCCTGCCGGGCCCCGCCTCGTCCTCCGCAAAGGCGACCCGGATCGTCCTCAACCCGCCGGCGACTTCGCCGAGGTTCGCGAGCAGCGTGTCGGGGCGGCTGTCGCTCGGAACGAGATTGTAGGCGTTGCCGGTGACGTCGGCGATCTCCACCCACAGATGTCCGGCGTCGAGCGTGACGGGCAGCACCAGGTCAATGACCGGGTTGTCGCCGACCTCGTAGATCCCGGACAGGTTCGGCTCCGGGCTGCCGCCGAGCCCGAGCGCGAACGAGCCGACCCGGGGCGCGGTCCCCGGGACGGCCGAGGCCACCTCGCAGAATGCCGGGTTCATCGTGACGAGGTCGAGCGCCAGCGTCCGGTCGCCGAGGCGCGGCGCGATCGCCGCCTCGATTCGACCGGCGGCGCCCGCCTCGGCGACCTGGCCGGTGACGCCGATCCGCGCATCGAGCGGGAAGCGTCCGCCCTCGGGCTCGCGCACCTCCAGCGGCCCGCAGGTGGCGTGCGGCGCGAGCCATCCCCGCACCGTCTCGACATCGAGCCAGCGCGGGCCGGCGGCGATGCGCGCTCGGCCGGAGAACCCGCCCGCATCGGCGGCGGCGCCGAAGGCCGCCACCGCTGCGTCGCGCGCCTCGCGGTCCGGCGCGGTCCCGGTGAGCGCCGCGTCGCGGTCGACGACCTCGAGCCGCCAGTCCTCCAGCCCCTGCGCCGCGGCGAGCAGCGTCTGCGCCGCCGCCGTCCAGCCCGCCACGGGGGCGCCGTCGGCGAGGGTCAGCCCGTCCGCCGGCGCGGCGCGCCCCGAGACCGAGCGGAAGCCGCGCGCGATCTCCTCCCGCGCCGCCGCATCTGGCGCGTTTCCGGTCAGCGTCGCCACGCCGTCGACGTCCACCCCGGCGGTCAGCAGGTAGGGCCGGGCCACCGGCAGCGGCGGCGCGAGCAGCCGGTCGAAGACGCCGCCGGCCCAGAGCCCGCCCGCCAGCAGCGCCAGCGCCAGCACCGCCAGCGCCGGGCCGAGCCGCCGCCGCGGCCGCGCCCCTTGCGCCGCCGCGGCGGAGACCGGCCGCAGCATTCGGTCGATCTCCGCGACCACGGCGGCCGCCGACGGCGGCCGCCTTGCCGGATCCGGCTGGGTGAGATCCTCGATCAGCCGCCGCAGCGGCTCCGGCACGCCCTCGACGTCGAGCGGCCGCTCCTTGGCGCGCAGCGTCGCTCCCGGGCTCGCCCCCACGTCAGGCGCACGCCCCCGGAACGCCGCAAGCAACGACGCCCCGAGCGCATAGAGATCCGAACGCGGCTCCGCCCGCCCGTTCATCTGCTCGGGCGCCGCGTATTCGTATTTCCCCGCGAAGCCGCTGCCGACGATGGTCCGCGCCCCCGGCCCGCTGTCCTTGGCGATGCCGAAGTCGATGATCACCGCCTGCTCCGGCTCGCCGCCGCGCAGGATGATGTTGTCCGGCGACAGGTCGCGATGCACCACGCCGCGCGCATGCGTGGCGACCAGCCCCTCCGCCACCCGGTGCGCCACCACCAGGAGATCGCGCGCGCCGACGCCGCGCCCCTGCATCAGCTCCGACAGCGGCGCGCCGTCGACATAGTCCATCACCAGGTAGACCGCGCCCCCGTCGGCCCGGTTGCAGTCGGTGTAATGCACCACCGCGTCGTGGCTGATGCTCCGCATCTCCTCCTCGCGCTTCATCAGCTCGAGATAGGCGTCGTTCTGCGAGAACTGCCGGTTCAGCGCCTTGATCGCCACCACCCGGCCGGTGATCTGGTTGCGCGCGCGATAGACCTCGCCGGTGCCGCCGCGCCCGAGCACGCCCTCGACCTCGTAGGTGTTGTTGAGCACCTGCCCCTTGCGGAAGATGTCCCCGGGAAGCGGATCGACCATTGGGCCCTCACGCGCGAGGCGCGGCGCGCTATCAATTGCGCCGCGATTATGGCACGCTACGGCGCAGGAGGCGTCGGATCAACTGAATTGGTCTCGCTGGACCGGAGGCTCCCCGATGTTGCAGCGCCCCGCGTCGGCGACCTACAAGCGCAAGGAGCTTCTGGCGAAGCTCGATCCAGTCTGCCTGCGCGCCTTCCGCGCCGCCGCCGACGCGGCCAAGCTGCGGGGCAACCCCTATGTCGAGCTCGCGCACTGGATCGAGCAGCTCGCGCTGACCGTGCGCTCCGACGTGCAGTTCATCCTTGCCGAGGCCGGCGTCGACGCCAGCCGCCTCGCCGCCGACATGACCCGCGCCATCGACAGGCTCCCCTACGGCGCCACCTCGATCGAGGAGTTCTCCGACCACATCTTCCACGCCATCCAGGAGGCTTGGAGCCTCGGCGCGCTGGAGCGGGGCGACGAGACCGTCCGTTCGGCCTACGTCCTGCTCGCCTGCCTGCGCACGCCCGTCCTCGCCGCACTCCTCGGCAAGATCAGCCCAGAGCTCGACAGGATCGACGCCGAGGCGATGCTCGCCCGCCTGCCGGACGTCCTCGACGGCTCCATCGAGAGCGCCGCGCCCGCCGCCGGCCCGCCGGCCGAGGCCCCGAAGCGCGAACCGGGCGGCGACGGCGCGCTGGCCCGATACGCCACCAACCTCACCGCCCGCGCCCGCGACGGCAGGATCGACCCGGTCCTCGGCCGCGACCCCGAGATCCGCCAGATCGTCGACATCCTGATGCGGCGGCGGCAGAACAACCCGATCCTCACCGGCGAGGCCGGCGTCGGCAAGACCGCCGTGGTCGAGGGCTTCGCGCTGCGCATCGCCGCCGGCGACGTGCCGCCGCCGCTCAGGGACGTCGCCCTGCACCTTCTCGACATCGGCCTGATGCAGGCGGGCGCGAGCGTGAAGGGCGAGTTCGAAAAGCGCCTGAAATCCGTCATCGACGAGGTCCAGTCCTCGGAAACCCCGATCATCCTCTTCATCGACGAGGCCCACACGCTGATCGGCGCCGGCGGCGCGGCCGGCACCGGCGACGCGGCCAACCTGCTGAAGCCCGCGCTCGCCCGGGGCGAGTTGCGCACCATCGCCGCCACCACCTGGGCCGAGTACAAGCAGCACATCGAGAAGGACCCCGCGCTGACCCGCCGCTTCCAGGTGGTGAAGATCGAGGAGCCCGACGAGGCCCCCGCCATCCTGATGCTGCGCGGCGTCGCCGCCACGCTCGAGGCGCATCACCGCGTGCAGGTCCTCGACGAGGCCATCGAGGCCGCCGTGCGCCTGTCGCATCGCTACATCCCCGGCCGCCAACTGCCCGACAAGGCGGTCAGCCTGCTCGACACCGCCTGCGCCCGCGTCGCGGTCTCACAGCACGCCACCCCGGCCGAGGTCGAGGATCTCCGCCGTCGCCGCGCCGCGCTCGAGGTCGAGCAGGGCATCATCGCCCGCGAGGACGCCATCGGCATCGACACCGGCGAGCGCGCCCCCCGGGTCGCGGCCGGCCTCGCCGAGGTCGACGAAGCCCTGGCCGCCGCCGAGATCCGCTGGGAGGCCGAGCGCGCCCTCGTGACCGAGATCCTCGCCCTGCGCGCGAAGCTGCGTGGCGAAGGCGCCCCCCTCGACGCGCCCGCCGACGAGACCGCCCCGGAACCCGCGACCGCGGAGACGGAGGCGCCCGCCGAACCTGCGCCCGGGCAGCAACCCGAGCCCGATCCGGCGCCCGACCCGGCGGCCGAACGCGCGGCCGACCTCGCCCGCCTGCGCGCGCTGACCATTGATCTCGCCGAGGCCCAGGGCGAGACGCCGCTGATCCTGCCCTCCGTCGACCGCAACGCCGTCGCCGCGGTGGTGCAGGACTGGACCGGCATCCCCACCGGGCGGATGCTGACCAGCCAGACCGAAAAGGCCCTCGCCCTTGCCTCGATCCTCGCCGAGCGCGTCGTCGGCCAGGACCACGCCATGGAGATGATCGCCAAGCGCGTCCAGACCAGCCGCGCCGGTCTCGGCGCGCCCGAGAAGCCGGTCGGGGTCTTCCTGCTCTGCGGCCCCTCCGGCGTCGGCAAGACCGAAACGGCGCTGGCGCTGGCCGAGACGCTCTATGGCGGCGAGGACAACCTCATCTCCATCAACATGTCGGAGTTCCAGGAGGCGCACACCGTCTCGACGCTCAAGGGCGCCCCCCCGGGCTATGTCGGCTACGGCAAGGGCGGGGTGCTGACCGAGGCCGTCCGCCGCCGCCCGTATTCGGTGATCCTCCTCGACGAGGTCGAGAAGGCCCACCCCGACGTCCACGAGATCTTCTTCCAGGTCTTCGACAAGGGCATGATGGACGACGGCGAGGGCCGCCGCATCGACTTCAAGAACTGCCTGATCCTGCTCACCTCCAACGTCGGCTCCGAGGTGATCATGCGGCTCACCGACGAGGGCCGCCGCCGCGGCCCGATCGACGCGCTCGACGCCGCGCTGCGCCCCCCGCTCCTCGGAACCTTCCCGGCGGCCTTCCTCGGCCGCGTGGTGACGATCCCCTACTATCCGCTGTCCGAAGCGATGATCGAGACGATCGCGCGCCACCGCTTCGCCGCCATCTCCCGCCGCCTCCGCGAAACGCAAGACGCCGAGCTGGTGATCGGCGACGGCGTGATCGACGCGATCCGCGCCCGCTGCACCGAACTTGAGTCCGGCGGCCGCATGATCGACGCGATCCTGACCAACACCCTCCTGCCCGAACTCAGCCGCGGCGTCCTCGCCCGCACGCTGGAAGGCCGCCCGCTCGCCCGCGTGACGGTGACCGCCGGGGCCGACGGCTTCGCCTATGCGTTCGAATAGCCGCGACCCGCCCGGCGACGGGGCGGCCGGCATCGTACGAAATCCGCTGATTGCATCGGTCTGCGCATTCACTTCCCCGATTTGTCCGTCGACAAATCGGGGCGCGCCTGCCTGCCCCTTGGCAGGCGCAATAGACGCGCCCGCCAGGCAGGCGCGCCCCGATTGCAAGCCGACGGAGACGCTCAACCCCCCTCGCTCTCCGCGCTCACGCGCTCCAAGCGACCGGATCGCGCGGCGCGCCACAGGCGCCCCGCTCCTGCGATCCGGGGCGCATCTCCCGCAGGTTGCGCCCAAGGCAATCAGGCGGAGAAGGCATCATATCATACCGGCGGGCTCATGAAACGACTCGCGGACCTTTTTGAGCCTTAGCACTTTTATCGTGTGTACTCAGGTAGTTACCCTACCTATCACGCGTGTTAGCCCGTGCTGCGCCGGGTGGCCTGGTAGACTCGCCGGTATCATACCAACCGCCGAGTTGACCGCCTCGGCCCGACCGGCGATTCTGGCGCAGGGCCCTTGGGATGTCATCGGAACCGCGAACCTTCGCAGCGACCCGCCGCGGCGTCCTCGTCGGCGCCACGGCCCTCTGTTGCGCGCCGGGCCTCGCCTTCGGCGCGACCCTCGACGAGGTCGCCCGTGGCGTCTTCGTCCGGCGCGGCCCGGACCAGGAGGCCACCGCCGGAAACCTCGGCGGCATCGGCAACGCCGGCTTCGTCATCGGCCGCGACGCGGTGCTGGTCGCCGACCCGGGCGGCAGCCTCGCCGACGGCGCCTGGCTCCGCGACGAGATCCGCGCCCGCACGGACCGGCCGATCCGGCACGTGGTCATCAACCACGTCCACCCCGACCACGCCTTCGGCGCCGGCGCCTTCCTCGGCGACGCGCCGGAATTCATCGGACATCCCCGGCTGGCCGACGAGCTGGCGGTCCGGGGCGAGTTCTACCGCGAGAAGCTCGCCGCGCTGCTCGGGCCGGAAAGGGCCGGGCCGGTGGTCATGCCGACCCGCACGGTAGGCGCGGAGGGCGCGACGGTCGATCTCGGCGACCGGAGGCTGACCTTTCGCAGCCATGGGCCGGCGCACACGCGCTCGGACCTCTCGATGCACGACGCCGGGGCGGGGCTGCTCTTCCCGGCGGACCTGCTCTTCGTCGGCCGCGTCCCCTCGCTCGACGGCAGCCTCCCGGGCTGGCTCGCCGAGCTGGACGCGCTGGAGACCCTCGGCGCCCGCGCCGCCGTTCCCGGCCACGGCCCGACCCTCGTCGAGACCGCGGCCGCCATCGCGCCGCTGCGACGCTACCTCACGACGCTGCGCGACGACGTGCGCCGCGCGATCGCGGAAGGGCGGACCCTCGTCGAGACGACGGCGACCGCCGGGTTGTCGCAGCGCGGCGACTGGGCGCTCTTCGACGACTACAATGGCCGGAACGTCACCCAGGCCTACAAGGAACTCGAGTGGGAATAGGAGAGACATCCATGCAGCGAGCTTGCCTGATCCTCGCAGCCCTCCTCGCCGCCGGGCCGGCGCTCGGGGCGGGCAACACCGAACCCGACCGGCTCGCCCGCTGGGACGACCTGACCGCGCTGATCTTCGGCGAGGAGGCCGAGATCGCGCCGACGGAGGACGTCGTCACCATCGAGGCGCCAAAGCGGGCGCTCGACTCCGCGCTCGTGCCTGTGGCCGTCGCGGTCGCCGATCCCACCGTCGCCGGGGTGGCCCTGATCGTCGACGAGAACCCCGGACCGCTCGCGGCCCGGGTGCGCTTCGGCCCGGCGGGCGATCCGCGCGCGCTCGGTCTGCGTGTGCGGATCGACGGCTACACCAACGTCCACGCGGTCGCGACGCTGGCCGATGGCTCGATGGTCGGGAACGCCGTCTTCGTGAAGGGCGCCGGCGGCTGCTCCGCGCCGATCGGGGTCAGCGACGAGGAGGCGATGGCCGGCATGGGCGAGATGCGGATGAAGTTCGCGCAAGGCCCGGACGGCGCCGGCAAGGCGACGCTGATGGTTCGCCACCCGAACTTCAACGGGATGCAGATGAACCAGATCTCGCGGCTCTACACGCCGCCGCGCTTCGTCACCGACATCGAGGTGACGCGGGGCGACGAACTCGTGCTCGCGATGGAGAGCGACATCTCGCTGGCCACCGACCCGGTGATCGACTTCCTCTACCGCACCGGCTCGGACGCGCCCTTCACGGTCTCGGTGACGGACAGCAAGGGCGATACCTGGTCGCAGGACTTCGCCGCGCCGGAACTGGCGAATTGACCGCGTCCCGGCCGAAGGCGGGCCGGCTGGCCGCGCTGGCGCTGGCCGCGGTTCTCGCGGCCGGCCCCGGCCTTGGCGGCGACGCGCCCCCGCCGGAGCCCGCCGGCTATCGCACCGGCGTCCTGCGCGCGCCCACTCCTGCGACGCTGGCCGGCGCGCGGGTTCTCGACGTTCCCGCGCTCGAGGCGGCGATCGCCGCCGGCGCGGTGCTGGTCGACGTGGGCCCCGTGCCGGTCCGGCCCGACGACATGCCGGCCGACCGGCCGTGGCTGCCCACCCACCGCTCGATCCCCGGCGCCGTCTGGCTGCCGGGCGCGGGCCTCGGCGACGACCTGTCCGCGGAACGGGCCGCGGAGTCGCTGCGCCGGATCGCCGAGCTGACCGGGGGCGATCAGGCCCGGCCGGTCGTGGTCTTCTGCCTGCCCGATTGCTGGGCGAGCTGGAACTTCGGCAGGCGCCTCGTCCTCGCCGGCTACACGGCTGTCGCCTGGTTCCCCGGCGGCGTCGACGCCTGGCAGGTCGACCATCCGACCGTCCCGGTCAAGGCCGCGGCGGGCTGGTGACGCCAACGGCCCGACCGCCGGACTCGCGCCGAATCCTTGTCGAATCCTGAAAAAGTGGCAAGGCGGATTCCAGCCCGATTCCAGCCGCGTTCCGGCCAGATAGAATCCAGCCTTTTCCGCCGCTTGCCCCGCCCCGCCCAGGCAAGCGGCTTTTGCGCCGACTTGCCCGGGACGTGGAACGGCCCTGCTACTCCACCTTCGTGATCCGGCCGTCGGTGAAGGGAACGTAGTCCCCCTGCGCCGCCAGATAGTCGCCGAGCACGTCCTCGAGCCCCGGGCCGTAGTCATAGGCGTTGGTGCCCTGGTCCCGGAGCGCCGAATACCCGTCGCCGCCGTTGCGCATGAAGTTGTTGGTCACCGCCGAGTAGGTCTTCGCCGGGTCGATCGGAACCCACGCGTCGCCCTCCCGGACCTCGACCGACTTGATCCGCCCCTCGCCGGGCGCGACCGAGGCGTCCCAGGCGAAGCGCAGGCCCGCCACCTGCGGGAAGCGGCCGCCGCCCTCCTCGACCTGGCTCACGCCGTTCTCCAGCGCCGACACGATCGCCGAACCGGGGATGTTGAAGGTCGAGAGCGTGTTCTGGAACGGCAGCACCGTCAGCACCTCGCCCTTGGTCACCGGGCCGGCGTCAATCGAGGCGCGCAGGCCGCCGCCGTTCTGCAACGCGATGGTGACGCCCTGCCCCTTGACCCGGTCGAGCATCGCCTCGGCGACGAGGTTGCCCATCTGGCACTCGCCGGCGCGGCAGGTCTCGCGGCTGCCGTCGACCGGCGCGGCGACCTCGGCCACCACCTCCTCCATCAGCGCCGCGATCGGCGCGCGCATCTCCTCGATCCGGGCGAGGACTTCCGGGTCCGGGGTCACGCTCTTGTCGAGGAGCTTCGTGTCGCCGCTGGCCGACGTCACCACGCCCGCGTCGTCGAACTCCAGCCGCAGGTGGCCGAGGTACTTCGAGTAGGACCCGGCCTGAACCACCGGAACCTCGGCGCCCGACGCGCCCGCGACCATCACCGGATAGGGGCGCGCCGCCCCCTCGATCGTGTTCGAGAACAGCGTGTGCGAATGCCCGCCGACGATCGCGTCGATTCCGGGCACGGCAGCCGCCGTCGCGAGGTCCGCGACGTCGCCCTGATGGGTGAGCGCGACGATGCGCGTCACGCCCTCCGCCTCCAGCGCCTTGACCGCCTCGGTCAGATGGGCGTCCACCGCGCCGAACGTCACGCTCGGCCCGGGAGAGGAGATCTCCGCCGTCTCCGGGGTCAGGCCGGAAACGATCCCCACCTTCTCGCCGCCGACTTCGAGGATCACGTGGTCCTTCGCGAGCGGGGCGAGGCGGTTGTCGCCCGAGGCGTCGACGTTGCCGAAGAGCACGGGGAAGTCCGCCTTGGCGACGAATTCGGCCAGCGTCTCCGGCCCGCGGTCGAACTCGTGGTTGCCGAGCGCCATGGCGTCGAAGCCGATGCGGTTCATCATCTCGACCTCGGCCGCGCCGCCGAAGGTGGTGAAGAACAGCGAACCCGAAAACTCGTCGCCGGCGTCGAGCACGATCACCGCCTCGCCCTTCGCCTCGAGATCCGCCCGGGCCGCGTCGATCGCCGCCTTCATCCTCGCAGCGCCGCCAAAGCACTCGCCCGCGGCCTCGCCTTCGGCGTCGCAGGTCGAGTCCGTCTTCGTCACCGACTCGATGCGGGAATGCTGGTCGTTGACGTGCAGGATGTTGAGCGTGAAGGCGAGGCTCGCCTCCGACGAGAGCGCCAGCGCGCTCGACGCGAAAAGCAGGGTGCGCAGGGTCATTCGATATTCCCCTCGGGATGGGTGCGGCTCGGGAGCGAGGATGCCCGGCCACCATGACAGGCGGGCGACGCGACGCGCAAGCGCGCGAACGCCGTGACGGCCGCTTGGCGAGGCATGCGCGAATTGCCCTTGCGGCGCCCGCCCTGTAGGTTGGCCGCCTCATCCATGCCGGGGCGCGATCCATGACGAAACCGCTGTCGAACTCCCAGATGCGCGACGCCGAGGCGCTGCTGCACCCCTACGCGAACGCCGTGGCGCTTCGCGAGACCGGCGCGCAGATCATCGAACGTGGCGAGGGCGTGCGGGTCTTCGACCAGTCGGGCAGGTCCTATATCGAGGGTCTCTCCGGGCTCTGGTGCGCGGGCCTCGGCTTCGGCAACGCCGAACTGATCGAGGCGGCGACGAAGCAGCTGGAGAAGCTCCCCTACTACCACCTCTTCTCCGGCAAGAGCCACGAGCCGGCGGTCGAACTCGCCGAAAAGATCAAGGCGCTCGCCCCCGGGATGGCGCGAGTGTTCTACCAGTCGAGCGGCTCCGGGGCGAACGAGACCCAGGTCAAGCTCGCCTGGTACTACAACAACGCCCGCGGCCGACCGGACAAGAAGAAGATCGTCTCGCGCCAGAAGGCCTATCACGGCGTCACCATCGTCTCGGCCTCGCTGACCGGCCTGGCGAACAACCACCGCGACTTCGACCTGCCGGTCGACCGCATCCGGCACACCACCACGCCGCACTACTGGAAGGGCGCCGAGCCCGGCGAAAGCGAGGCGGAATTCGTGGCGCGGCTCGCGGCCGATCTCGACGCGCTGGTCGAGGCCGAGGGGCCGGAAACCGTCGCCGCCTTCATCGCCGAGCCGGTGATGGGCGCGGGCGGCGTAATCGTGCCGCCGGCGGGCTACTTCCCGGCCATGGCGGAGGTCTGCCGCAGGCACGACATGCTGATGATCTCCGACGAGGTCATCTGCGGCTTCGCCCGCACCGGCGAATGGTTCGGCTGCCAGACCCTTGGACTGCCCGCCAACTCGATGTCGATGGCAAAGCAGCTCACCGGCAGCTACTTCCCGCTTTCCGCGGTGGCGATAGACCGCGACATGGCCGAGACGATCGAGGGCAACTCGGGCAGGATCGGCACCTTCGGCCACGGCTTCACCTATGGCGGCCATCCGGTCGGATGTGCCGTCGGCGTCAAGGCGCTCGAGATCTATGAGCGCATCGACGCGCCCGCCCGGGTGCGCGCGCTCGCGCCGCGCTTCGCCGCACATCTCGACCGGCTGGCGCAGCATCCGCTCGTCGGCGAGGCGCGCCACCTCGGCCTTGTCGGCGCGCTGGAGTTCTCGCCCGACAAGTCGCCCCGCGGCTTCGCCGAGACTGGCCGCGTCGCCACGCGCGTTGCAGCGGAGCTGCTCGAGCGCGGGGTGATCGCCCGGGCGATCCTCGACTCGCTCGCCTTCTGCCCGCCGATGATCATCACTGAGGACGAGATCGACGAGATGTTCGCGCCCGTCGAGGCGGCGCTCGACGCCACCCTCGCCTGGGCGAAGGCGGAAGGCTGCCTGCGCTGAGCCGCCTCCCCCGGCGACCGGCGCCCCTGAAGGGCCGCCGCCCTCCGGCGGACCGAGGCGCCGCGCCGACGTCGCGCGGGCTGCCCCGTTGCGCCCGCGGCGCGCTGCGACGTGGCGCGCGCGGCGCCGTCTCTCCGCCCCGCCCCTGCGCCCGTGAGCCCCGCGGCCAGGGTGGCGCCCTCAGCCAGCCGGACCCTGCCCGATGAACCCCCTTCGCGGGATCGCACTGAAGATCCTGTCCGTCACCGTGTTCACGCTGATGGCGATCTGCATCAAGGCGGTCGCCGTCGCGGCGCCGCCGGGCCAGGCGGTGTTCTTCCGCTCGGTCTTTGCGATCCCGGTGATCCTCGCCTGGCTGGCCTGGAACGGCCGGCTCGGGAGCGGGCTCGACGTGGTGAACCCGATGGGCCATGTCTGGCGCGGGGTCGTCGGGACCACCGCCATGGGTCTCGGCTTCACGGCGCTCGGCCTCCTGCCGCTGCCGGAGGTCACCGCGCTCGGCTACGCGGCGCCGCTGCTCACCGTCATCTTCGCGGCGATGTTTCTCGGCGAGGAGGTCCGGGTCTTCCGGCTCGGCGCCGTCGCCCTCGGGCTCGCCGGCGTCATGATCGTGCTCGCGCCGCGCCTGACCGTCCTCGACGTCGATGCGGCCTCCAAGCTCCAGACCATCGGCGCGATGGCCGCGCTGCTCGGCGCGGTCTTCGCCGCGCTCGCCCAGGTGTTCGTGCGCAAGCTCGTCCACAGCGAGCAGACCTCGGCGATCGTGTTCTACTTCTCGCTGACCGCCGCGCTCCTGTCCCTCGCCACCCTGCCCTTCGGCTGGGCCTGGCCGACCGCCGGCGAGGCCGGGCTCCTCGTCGCGGCCGGCCTGCTCGGCGGGGTCGGCCAGATCCTGCTGACCGAGAGCTACCGCCACGCCGAGACTTCCGTCATCGCGCCGTTCGAGTACGTCTCGATGGTGCTCGCGCTGGCGTTCGGCTACCTGATCTTCGCGGAGACGCCGACCGCCTCGATGCTGGGCGGCGCGGCGTTGATCGTCGCCGCCGGGCTCTTCATCATCTGGCGCGAGCACCGGCTCGGCATCGAGCGGGCGAAGGCGCGCCGGGTCATCACGCCGCAGGGGTGAGTGCATGATCTACAAGCTGTTCCGCGCCGCCGAGATGGCCGACTTCGCCGCCCGCGGCAGCACCGACGGCGCGCCCGTCGACGTCGCCGACGGCTATGTCCACTTCTCCACCGCCGCGCAGGTCGCCGAGACCGCGGCGCGCCACTTCGCCGGCGAGGACGGGCTCTGGCTGCTCGCCTGCGACGAGACCGCCATGGGCGAGGCGGTCCGCTGGGAGCCCTCGCGGCACGGGGCGCTGTTCCCGCATCTCCATCGCCGGCTCGGGCGGGCGGACGTGCTCTGGGCGCGGCCGCTGCCGCTCGAGCCTGGCGGCCATGTCTTTCCGGACGACCTCGCGTGAGGGACCGGCTCGAACGCGTCGGCCTCGCGGCGCTGCGCCGGATAGACCCGGAACGCGCGCACGGGCTCGCGCTCGCGGCGCTGCGCGCCGGGCTCGGGCCGGCCGGCGGCCCGCTCGCGAGCCCGCGCCTCGCCACCTCGCTCGCCGGGCTCGCGCTGCCGAACCCGCTCGGGCTCGCCGCCGGGTTCGACAAGAACGCCACGGCGCTGCCGGCGCTGCTCCGGATCGGCTTCGGCTTCGTCGAGGTCGGCGCGGCGACGCCGAAGCCGCAGCCCGGCAACCCGCGGCCGCGGCTGTTCCGGCTCGCGGAGGACCGCGCGGCGATCAACCGCTTCGGCTTCAACAACGACGGCGCCGCCGCCATCGCCGCCCGCCTCGCGGCGCCGCGGCCGCCAGGGATCGTCGGACTGAACCTCGGGGCCAACAAGGCAAGCGCCGACCGCGCCGCCGACTTCGCCGAGGTGCTCGCCGCGGTCGGCGGGCTCGTCGACTTCGCCACGGTCAACGTCTCGTCGCCGAACACCGAACGACTGCGCGACCTGCAGGGGGCGGACGCGCTCGACGCGCTCCTCGCCGGCGTCATGGCGGCCAACGCCGCACTCGCGCGGCCGGTCCCGGTCCTGCTCAAGATCGCCCCGGATCTGTCCGACGCGGAGCTGGTCGAGCTGATCGCGGTGGCGCTGGAGCGGGGGGTGGCGGGGATCGTCGCCACCAACACCACGCTGGCGCGCGACGGGCTCTCCAGCCGGCATCGCGGCGAGGCCGGCGGCCTCTCCGGCGCGCCGCTCTTTGCCCGCTCGACCCGCGTCCTCGCCCGGACCTACATGCTGACCGAGGGACGGGTTCCGCTCGTGGGGGTCGGCGGCGTCGCCTCGGCGGCGCAGGCCTACGCCAAGATTCGCGCCGGCGCCTCGGCGACACAGCTCTATACCGGCCTCGTCTACGCCGGGCTCGGACTGGTGCGGGAGATCCTGACCGGGCTCGACGCGCTCCTGGCCGCCGACGGCTTCGCCTCGGTCGCCGAGGCGGTCGGCCTCGACGCCGAAGACTGGGCGGACGGGGCGTGAGGGGTCACCCGGCCGCCTACGGATCGTCGTCGCTGCCGCCGGCCCCGCGGATGAGCAGCGCCTCGATGTCGGCGCCCTTCGCGCCGCGGCCGAGGCTCTCGAAACGGCCGTCAGCCAGGATCTCCCGCGCCGCAGCCGCCAGTGCGCCGTGGGCGACCCGCGCGAGGCCCGAGCCGATGCTGATCCGCGCCGCGCCGGCAGCGGCGAAGTCGGCGAGCGTCGCCGCGGCGAGCGGGCCGGCGGCCAGCGCGTTCACCGGGGCCTGCGCCGCCCGGCAGAAGGTCGCGAGCGCGCCGAGATCGGGCAGCATCGGCACGTAGACGCAATCCGCCCCGGCCTCGGCGAAGGCCTGCGCCCGCGAGATCGCCTCCCGGAGTCCGTAGGCGCCGGTCATCAACCCGTCGGCCCTGGCGACCAGCACGAAATCGCGCGCCAGCGCCCGCGCTGCCGCCGCGGCGGCGCGGATCCGCTCGGTGGCCAGGAAGAAGGCGTAGGCGCCGTCGCCGGGGAGGTCGGTGTCCTCGATGGAGCAACCCGCAAGCCCCGCCTCCGCCGCCAGACGCACGGTCCTGGCGACGCCCTCAGGCGCCTCGGCGAAGCCGTTCTCGAGATCGCCGCTGACCGGCAGCGGCGTCGCGCCGACGAGGTCGGCGCAATGGGCGAGCGTGTCGTCGAGCGTGACCCGCGCGCCGTCCGGCAGGCCGCGGGTGAAGGCGAACCCGGCCGAGGTGGTGCCGATCGCCTGCGCGCCGAGCGCGGCCAGCACCCGGGCCGAACCGCGGTCCCAGGCGTTCGCCAGCACGAAGGGCGCGCCGGGCCGGTGCAGCGCCCGCAGGGCCGCGCCCGGATCGGCGGTCATCGCCGCGCCCCGGCGACGGGGCGGCTCGGGGGCTCGGGTCATCGGGCGCTCCTCCGCTTTTCCGACCAGCCTGCCACGGGCGGCGCGCGCCGCCAAGCCGATGGCGCGCGCCCGCGCCGCGCCTGCCTTGCAGCCCCCTCGCACGCCGGATAAAGGGGGCGCGTCTTTGGCTGACCCGGGGGAGGGGCGCGCCGGAATGCCTCGTCTCGTGATGAAGTTCGGCGGCACCTCCGTCGCCGATCTGGCGCGGATCCGCGGCGCGGCCGAGAAGGTCCGGCGCGAGGTCGAACGCGGCTACGACGTAGCCGTCGTAGTCTCCGCCATGGCCGGCAAGACCAACGAACTCGTCGGCTGGGTGCGCGACACCTCCATGCTCTACGACGCGCGCGAGTATGACGCGGTCGTCGCCTCGGGCGAGAACGTCACCGCCGGCCTCATGTCGCTCACGCTCCAGGAGATGGGCGTTCCCGCGCGCAGCTGGCAGGGCTGGCAGGTGCCGCTGCGAACCAACTCCACCCACGGCGCGGCGCGCATCGAGTCGATCGACACGGCCCGGCTCGTGCAGAAGTTCGGTGAGGGGCTCCACGCGGTGATCGCCGGCTTCCAGGGCATCAGTCCGGAGGGGCGGATCACCACGCTCGGCCGCGGCGGCTCGGACACGTCCGCCGTGGCCTTCGCCGCGGCGCTCGAGGCAGAGCGCTGCGACATCTACACCGACGTCGACGGCGTCTACACCACCGACCCGCGCATCACCAAGAAGGCGCAGAAGCTCGCCCGCGTCTCCTACGAGGAGATGCTGGAGCTCGCCGGCGCGGGGGCCAAGGTGTTGCAGACCCGCTCGGTCGAACTGGCCATGCGCTACAAGGTGCCGCTTCAGGTTCTGTCGAGCTTCAGCGACGAGCCGGGCACGCTCGTCTGCGACGAGGAGGATATCATGGAAAGCAGGGTCGTCAGCGGCATCGCCTTCACCCGCGACGAGGCGCGTGTCACCGTCTCCGGCGTCCAGGATCGTCCGGGCATCGCCGCCGGTATCTTCGGGCCGCTCTCCGAGGCCGGCGTCAACGTCGACATGATCGTCCAGAACGTCTCGGCCGACGGCAAGACCGACATGACCTTCACGGTCCCTGCCGACGACATCTCCCGCGCCACCCGGGCGCTGGAAGCGGCCCGCCAGAACGCCGGGCTCGGCTTCGCGAAGATCGAGACCAACGACGACGTCGCCAAGGTCTCGATCGTCGGCGTGGGGATGCGCAGCCATTCCGGCGTCGCCCACCGCATGTTCGCGGCCCTCGCGGCCGAGGGCGTCAACATCAAGGCGATCACCACCTCCGAGATCAAGGTGTCGGTCCTCATCGACCGCAAATATCTGGAACTGGCCGTGCAGGCGCTGCATGATGCCTTCGATCTCGACAAGGCCGGCTGAAACCACGGGCGATCACTGGGGGCCGAACTGATGCCCTATTCCGAGGCCGTCGACAGCCGCGTGCTGCTGCGCCGCCTGCGTGATACGCTGGCCGAACCGGGCGGCGGGCAGGAGCGACTCGACAGCATCGTCCGGCTGATCGCCGGCGGTCTCGTCGCCGACGTCTGCTCGGTTTACCTCAAGCGCGAGGAGGACTGGCTCGAGCTCTGCGCCACGTTCGGGCTCAAGGCGGAGGCGGTCCACCTGACCCGGCTCAAGGTCGGCCAGGGTCTCGTCGGCCGCATCGCCGACAGCGCCGAGCCGATCAACACCCGCGACGCCCCGAACACCCGCGGCTTCCGCTACATGCCCGAGACCGGCGAGGAGCTGTTCTCCTCCTTCCTCGGCGTGCCGATCCAGCGCCTCGGCGAGGTGCTCGGCGTCCTCGTGGTGCAGAACCGTGACCATCGCGAGTACAGCGACGACGAGATCTACGCGCTCGAGGTCATCGCCATGGTGCTGGCGGAGATGGCAGAACTCGGCGCCTTCGTCGGCCCCGGCGCCATGGAGATCGCGGCCCAGCACCGGCTCCCCTTCTTCGTGCGCGGCCTCGTCGGCCAGGAAGGCGTCGCCGAGGGTCGCGTGCTGCTGCACGAACCGCAGATCGTCGTCTCGAACCCGGTCAGCGATGACCCGGCCCGCGAATACGCCCGCCTCCACGCCGCCATCGAACGGCTGCGCGAGGAGGTCGACGAGATGCTCGCGGCCGACTACCTGAGCAAGGCTGGCGACCATCGCGACGTGCTGCAGGCCTACCGCATGTTCGCCCACGACAAGGGCTGGGTCCGCCGCATGGAGGCCTCGATCGAGAGCGGCCTCGCCGCGGAAGTCGCCGTCGAGAAGGAGCAGTCGGCGACCCGGGCGCGCATGAGCCGGATCGCCGACCCCTACATTCGCGAGCGGCTGCACGACCTCGACGACCTGTCGAACCGGCTGCTGCGACTGCTCGCCGGGGTGGACGCCATCAGCGGGCGGGAGGTTCCCGACGACGCCGTCCTTGTCGCCCGCAACATCGGCCCGGCCGAGTTGCTCGACTACGGCCGCAGGCTCAAGGGCGTGGTGCTGGAGGAAGGCTCCGTCGGCTCGCACGCGGCGATCGTGGCGCGCGCGCTGGCGATCCCGCTCGTCATCCACGCCGAACGCATCACCCGCGAGGCCAAGAACGGCGACCCGATCCTCGTCGACGGCGACGTCGGAGCCGTCCATCTCCGGCCCGAGGAAGGCGTGGCGCGCGCCTTCCGCGAGAAGGTCGAGATGCTGGCCGGCGCGCAACAGGCCTACGCGGCGCTGCGTGATCGCCCGGCGACGACTCGCGACGGCGTGACGCTCGATCTCTACATGAACGCGGGCCTGATGGCCGACCTGCCGAGCCTGCCGAAATGCGGCGCGGCGGGCGTCGGGCTGTTTCGCACCGAGCTGCAGTTCCTGATCCGCTCGACCGTGCCGAAGCGCGCCGATCTCGCCGCGCTCTACGCCCGCATCCTCGACAGCGCGGGCGGCAAACCGGTGACGTTCCGCACCCTCGACATCGGCTCCGACAAGGTGCTGCCCTACATGAAGCGTCAGGACGAGCCGAATCCCGCGCTCGGCTGGCGCGCGATCCGGGTCGGCCTCGACCGGCCCGGGATCATGCGGATGCAGGTGCAGGCGCTGCTTCGGGGCGCCCAAGGCCGGCCGCTCCGGATCATGTTCCCCTTCGTCGCCGAGGCGGTCGAGTTCGAGCAGGGCCGCGAGATCATCGTGACGGAAGTCGCGCGCGAGCGCGCCCTCGAGCGACCGGTCTCGACCGACATCAAGATCGGCGCGATGCTCGAGACGCCGAGCCTCGCCTTCGCCTCGGCCCGCTTCTTCGAGATGGTCGACTTCGTCTCGATAGGCGGCAACGATCTCAAGCAGTTCTTCTTCGCCGCCGATCGCGAGAACGAGCTGGTGCGCCGCCGCTACGACGCGCTCAGCATCAGCTACCTTGGCTTCCTCGAGGGGATCGTCGCGCGCTGCGCCGCGCACGGGACGCCGGTGTCGTTCTGCGGCGAGGACGCGGGCCGCCCGCTCGAGGCGCTTGCCTTCGCGGCGATCGGCTTCCGCCAGCTCTCGATGCGCCCGGCCTCCATCGGCCCGGTCAAGGCGCTGCTGCGTCAGGTCGACCTCAGCGAGGCCCGCGCCGCCATCGAGGCCGCGCGCTACGAGGCCGCGGCCACCGCCCGCCCGGCGCTGGAGGCGCTGCTCGGGCGGATGGGGTTCGTCGTCTAGCGGTCCCTCGGCCTGCGCCCCGCCGGCGCCCTACTTCCTGCGCAAGGCGTCCGACAGCGCGGCCCTGGAATACCCCACAGGCTCATAGTCGAGGTTCCGGTTGGCGTTCAAGAACACCTTCAGCACCTCGGCGTTGATGAAGCAGATCGGGCGGTCGCCGCTCGACTGCGCGCAACTCGCCTGTGTGTCGGTGGGGACGCGGACCGAGATGTCGCCCTGCGCCGTGTTGACGATGTTTACGCCGACCGACCCGCCCGTCTCCGTCACGAACCGGACCTGCTCGCTCGACGCGCGCACCGGATCGACGAGCAGGACGTAGTGATACCGCGCCGGATCGCCGGTCGCGTCCGCGACGCGCCAGGCGCGCTCCGGGTCGGCGTCCTCGTTCCGGCGAGCGACATATGCCTGCGACAGCGCCGTCCGTGTCGCGACCTCGCGGACGATGATCTCGAGGTCCCGCGAGACCGCCGCGCGGATCTGGCCGTTCGCCGCTCTACCGATGTCGCCGCCGGCCGCCGCGATCGTGACGCCGTTGACGTCCCGCGCCTGCATATCGGTCGGGGTCGTCGTCGACCCCACGGCCATCGGGATGCCGCGCTCGAGGTCCACGAGCTCGCCCTCCGCCGTGTCCCACAGCATCAACCGCCCCGGCGACAGCGCGCCGGAGTTCCGGAACCCAAGGCTGGTGCTGGCGTAGTCGAGGCCGATCGAGGCGGTCACAGGGCCTCCCGTCCGCTCGTGCATGCACCCCGCGAGCACGACGATGCAGGCCAGCGCCAGAACGGGCCTTCGTTCGAGGAGATCCACGTCACCCCCCATTCTTGTCTATGGCAGCGACATTCACTCAATGCAGGCGCGAATACTAAAGCAGCTGCGCCACGACCGCACAGTGATTGGCAACGATCAAACATACCACGACATTCGGCCGCCACATAGATGAAAACTACCGGCGCGCGATCCGGAGCCTGTCGGGGAGTCGGGCGGGTCGGCTCGGCGGTTCTCGCCGATCCTCAGCCCGCCGAGGCTCTACGCCTGCCCGGTCTCTCCCTCGTCCGTCCACCGCCGCACGATCCCGGCCACGCCGTCGAGCGCCCCGGGGACGAGCGCGCGCGCGAGCAGGCGGTCGGGGTTGGTCGGGGGCGGGTATTCGAGCGCCCGCCCCGCGTCTCGGGTGAAGCCGAAGCGGCGGTAATAGGGCTCGTCGCCGACCAGGATCACCCGCGTCCAGCCGAGCGCCGCAGCGCGTTCGAGACTGTCCGCGATCAGCAGGGCGCCGAGCCCCTCGCCCTGCCGGGTCGGGTGCACCGCCACCGGCCCGAGCAGCAGCGCCGGGCTGCCCGCCACGCCGACCCGCACCCGCCAGTAGCGGATCGCCCCCGCGACAGCGTCGTACTCGTCGCGCGCGACGAGCGACAGCGCCGTCTCCGGCGGCACGCCGTCGCGCAGGCGGTAGGACGACAGCGCCGTGCGCCCCGGGGCGAAGGCGAGGTCAAAGAGCGTTTCGACTTCGGCGCCGTCCTTCGGCGTCTCGGACTGGATTCGGAGCATGGCGGGAGAGGGGCGGGAGGGGGGGCGGCTCGACAGGCCCCTAGCACGCTCCTAAGGTCCGGCCAACGCGAAACGACGCGAGTCCCGCATGTTCTACCGTCCCGGCGTCGACTCCCACGGGCTCGCCCACAACCCGTTCAAGGCGCTGGTCGCCCCGCGCCCCATCGGCTGGATCTCGACGCTCGACCCCGAGGGTCGGCGGAACCTCGCGCCCTACAGCTTCTTCAACGCGCTCTCCGACACGCCGCCGATGGTCATGTACGCGACGACGGGCCGCAAGGGCGGGCGTGACGAGGCCAAGGAGACGATAACCAACATCCGCGCCACCGGCGAGTTCGTGGTCAACATCGTGCCCTACGAGCTTCGCGAGGCGATGAACGCCAGTTCCGCGAGCCTCGCGCCCGAGGTGGACGAGTTCGCCCATGCCGGGCTCACGCCGGTCGCCGGCAACGTCGTGCGAGCGCCCCGTGTCGCCGAGGCGCCGGCGTCGCTCGAATGCCGCGCCTGGAAGCTGATCGACCTGCCCGGCGCGCACAACGTCCTGGCGATCGGAGAGGTTGTCGGCGTCCACATCGACGACGCGGCCCTGGTCGACGGCATGGTCGACGTCACCCGCTACGCGCCACTGGCGCGGCTCGGATACCGCGACTACGCCGCCGTGCGCGAGGTCTTCCCCATGACCCGACCGACCGGTGGCGGCGGTTGATTCCTCCTCACCATTTTTCTCCTTATGGGAGAGTTAACGGCGATCCGTTAAGGTTTCGGTAACCACTGACTCGTTAGGAAGAGGGCGTCCCGGGAAGGGACTGCTGCTTGCAAGACCCTCAGACCTTCTCGTCAGGATACGCGCCCCCTCTTTCCCCCGAGAGGGGGCGCAATTCGTTCGGCCGTGCCGAAAACCGCACCGACGGAGTTCCAAGGCGTCCTCGCGCCGCGTGAGCGGCTGGCTCCGCAAGCGGACGGACCGCCTGTTCGGGCGGCGGGTCGATCCGATCGGTGGAAAGCCTGTCGGGATTCCGGCGTCGCCGATACGGCGGGACGCCTCCGGGCGACGAGCGCAGCCGGCCTCAATCGTCCCGGTGGACCTTCTCCTTGCGCTCGTGGCGCTCCTGCGCCTCGAGGCTGAGGGTCGCGATCGGGCGGGCGTCGAGACGCTTCAGCGAGATCGGCTCGCCCGTCTCCTCGCAATATCCGTAAGTGCCGTCCTCGATCCGACGCAGTGCGGCGTCGATCTTGGAGACGACCTTGCGCTGGCGGTCGCGGGTCCGGAGTTCGAGCGCGCGGTCGCTCTCCTCGCTGGCTCGGTCGGCGACGTCGGGGATGTTCCGAGTCCCCGCCTGCATCGTTTCGATCGTTCCCTTGCTCTCTGCAAGGATAGAAGCCTTCCATGTCAGCAACTTTCGCCGGAAGTAGTCCAGTTGCCGGGGGTTCATGAAGGGTTCGTCTTCGCTGGGCTGGTACTCGACGTCGAACTTGGTCTCGGGCTTCATGCGTTACGCCACCTCTGGTCGATCAGGGCCTGCCCGAAATCCCCGGCAAGACCCGGCTGGAGGCTGGCCCCGATCTTCGTGCGCCCCCGTTATAGGGATTCCTGGCGGATGTCACGTGGAAGTATTGTGATGTTGCCTAACGGCTCACGCCTGCTAGGTTGCCAACGAGCAACCCGGGGCAACGGGCGGAAAAAGAATGAGATTCGCCGGTAGCGCCGATTACGTGGCCACGCCCGACCTCGCGGTGGCCGTCAACGCTTCCATCGCGCTGGAGCGGCCGCTGCTCGTCAAGGGCGAGCCGGGCACCGGCAAGACCGAGCTCGCCCGCCAGGTCGCCCGCGCGCTCGGCCTGCCGTTGATCGAATGGTCGGTGAAGTCCACCACGCGCGCCGCGCAGGGCCTCTATGAATACGATGCCGTCAGCCGGCTGCGCGACAGCCAGCTCGGCGACGAGCGGGTGAACGACGTCGCCAACTACATCCGCAAGGGCCCGCTGTGGCGCGCCTTCGAGGCCGAGGCGAAGATCGTCCTGCTCATCGACGAGATCGACAAGGCCGACATCGAGTTCCCGAACGACCTCCTCCAGGAGCTCGACCGGATGGAGTTCTTCGTCTACGAAACCGGCGAGACCATCGTCGCGAAGGTCCGCCCCATCGTCGTGATCACCTCCAACAACGAGAAGGAGCTGCCCGACGCCTTCCTGCGTCGCTGCTTCTTCCACTACATCCGCTTTCCCGACCCCGAGACGCTGGAGCGCATCGTCGCGGTCCACTTCCCCGGCATCAAGCACAGCCTGGTGCGCGCCGCGCTGACGCAGTTCTTCGAGATCCGCGAGACGCCGGGGCTGAAGAAGAAGCCCTCCACCTCCGAAGTGCTCGAC